>NZ_JBBWVD010000001.1:0-311222 GCF_041903745.1 Thiocapsa sp. C2-2m
CCCCTCCGCCGCCGCCGGAAGAGCCGCCGCCGCCCCCGCCCGAGCTGCTGCCGGGCGGCGTCGCGGATGACGCAATCTGACGGCTCAGGGTCTGGCCGAGCGAACGACTCATGCGCGAGAGATCTCCGGCGTTGCCGCGCCCTCGATACCAGTGTATGGCCCCTGCGGCGGCAGCCGCAGCCGCGGCGCCGACGGCCAGCGTGAACTTGCGGGTCCAGGCATCTTCGACATCCAGGGCCAGCGCATACGGCAAGAGCGCCTCGTAGCGTTCAGCATCCAGCATGGACGGCACATCGCTGCCCGGTCCGGGGAGCGCCTTCAACTCATCGCGCTCGGCGACACTCAGGTAGAGCTTCAAACCCTCGATCCGGTCGAGCAGCCGTCTCCCCTCGGTGGTCGGGGCCTTCAGCAGCCAAGCAAAGAGGCCATGGGCACCGACCGCGAGCCCGAACAAGACGAGCATGGCCGGTATCCCGTGTCCGCCCGCGACCATCCAGGCCAACACCCCGTAGAGCACGGAGAAGGCGATTCCTAAGCCGAGCTTGCCGCCGTTGACGAGAAAAAAGCGCGGGCTGTAGAGCTGCGCGAGGCTCTGCGTGTGTCCGCTCTGCGCCGGTCCGACCCGATCCGCCTGCTTGTTGGTCAGCACCAGCTGATCGCCCTTGGCGAAGAGCAGCCGGAGCAGGGTCGCTTGACTCGGCGTGAGTGCGGCCGGGTCGGCGCCGCGCAAACGCTCGAGACGCCACGCCTCGCGCCAACCGGCCTTTTCCTGATGGATCACCACATGGCCCTTCACGGCCATCTCGACCAGATCGGCGGCAAAGCAGCGGTGATCGTAGCCCATCCGACTCAGATAGCGCAGACCTGCGGGTGAATGTCCATCCGGGGGACGGTAGTGCGGAAAGATCGGGCCGGCCTGCGGATCGCGGCCGACGCGCCACCAGGTGGTCCCGTAATAGGCGAGCAGCAGATTCAGCCCGACCAGGGCGACCAGCACCCCGCGATTGTCGTACAGCAGCCAGCCGAGGCGCCGGGCATCCGTCGGCTCCGCGATCAGACCTTTCGGGAAGCCGGCAACGATGGTCAGACCCTCGGCAACACCCAGGGGTCGCGTCGTCGCAAAGCGGATCTCGTCGGGCGCGACGACCTCGGCGACCAGGTCTCGACCGACGGCGCCCTGAGGCCCGGTATAGCCCTCGGCCGTGAGGTCCGCGATCGGGACCTCGGCCGGAAGCCGCACCCTGGCGCTCGCCTCGAGGATCGGAAAGATCCAACCGGTGCCGGTGACATTCCAGTAGAGCTCGTCATGCCCCTCGAAGAAGCCGAGCTGACGGGTCGTGCGATAGCGAATGCGGTAGGTATAGGTCGCCGGGACCGCGAGAAAATCCTCGTTGCCGGTGTTGATCTCCACGCCGTTGGAGACGCGCTCGATGAAATGGGGCTCCGGCATGCCGTCGCGCTCCACGCCGAGCAGCTCGAAACCGACCCGGACCTGGTTGCCGAGCCGGTCGCGATAACGGGTCGGAAACTCGCGCACGATGCCGCGGCGGATCTCGCGGCCCTCGGCGCGAATCGCGATGGTCTCGGTCACCTCGAGACTGCCGTCGGGCTGAATCGAGAGATCGCTGTGGAAGGAGAGGATCTCCTCGGCGGCACCGGCCTGTGCGCTGACCCCGAGCAGGAGCAGGGGCAGGAGCATGAGGAGCCATCGCCTCCTCGGGGTAAAGCATCCCTGTATCCGGGGCAACGCGATGCACCCGGCAACCCGAACGGGAAGGCCCTCGATCATGTCTTGTCCTCAAGTCGCGGTGCCGCACGCTCGGACTCGCGGGCCAGATAGAATTCGGCCGATGCAAATCCGAACAGCCGGGCGATCAGCAGGTCCGGCACCTTTTGAATGCCGTCGTTCAGCTCGCGCACCGCGCCGTTGTAGAAACGGCGTGAGTATTGGAGATGCTCCTCGACATCGACGAGATCGCGCTGAAGGCGCAGGAAATTCTCGCTCGCCTTCAGATCCGGATAGGCCTCGTCGAGCAGAATCAGTCGACCGAGCGACTGCTCGAGTGCCGCCTCCAGGGTCGCCAGCTCGGCGGGACTTTCCGTCGCCACCGCACGGGTGCGCAGCGCCGCGACGGCCTCGAAGAGTGTCTGCTCATGCGCCGCATAGCCGCGTACCGCCTCGACCAACATGGGGATCAGGTCGTGACGCCGAGTGAGCTGAACGTCGATATCGCTCCAGGCCGCGCGGACGCGATTGCGCAGGCGCACCAAGCGATTGAAGACCCAGAGACCCCAGACGAGCGGGATCAGCAGGAGTGCCGTGAACCCGTAAACCATGTGCCGAGACTCCTCCCGAGAGCTGTCGACGATGTGCCGTCCCTAACAAGAATCAGGGTCGACCGGTCGCGCCCAGCTCGAACATCGGCTTGCTCTCCGGACCCACTTCGTGAAGTGCCGGATTGAGGCGCCGCAGATCGAGCGTCGGCTTGACCTTGAGCGACAACAACGACGGATCCAGGTATTTTTTCATCAGGCGCCGCCCCTTCCCTAAGTCGCGCGTCCCGCGCAGGGTCCGCACCTGATTCAAGGCCACCTGAGTCGGCTGAGTCCCGCCGTTGCGGCGGTAATAGGTAATCACCGCCTCGGTGTAGTTGAGCGTCTCGAGATAGGTCACCTGGCTGTTGGTGCGATCGACCACGCCTTCGCCGGCGTTGTAGGCCATGATGACCCGACCGTAGTCGTTGTTGTATTTGCGCAGGAGACGCTTGAGGTGACGCGTGCCGGTGTCGAGGTTGATCTTGGGATCGAAAAGATCGGCGAGAGAGGTGACCCCGTAGTCCGCCGCCGTCGGCGGCATCAACTGCATCAGCCCGACCGCGCCCGCGCGCGAGACGGCGTGGGCGTTGTAGTTCGACTCCGCCGCAACGACCGCGCGCACCAATTCCTCCTCCACACCATGTCGCCCGGCAACCGCCGGGATCATGGCGATGACCTCCGCACGGCTCGGACGCGGTCGATTCGGCGCGACCGGCAACGCCGGCTTGGCGGGAGCATCCTTCGCTGGCTTTAGGATGTCGGCCTCGATCTTGGCTGACTCCGTCCTGGCCTGCGGCGTCTCGGCTCCCTCCGTCGAGGTCAATTTACCGGCCAGGCTGGCCCAAGAGACGAGCGGCCAAAAGGCCAGCGCCAGAAACGCCAGGCGTCGGACCGGCTTTCGATCGGAACCGAAGGATGTCATGTCCCCTCCACCACTGAGGTTGGCAAGGCGGCGCCCGTCGAACCGGCATGAGCGACCCGGGACGCATGACCCGCAGGACGGAGCCGGTGTACCAGAAGGGGCTCCAGTAGATCCGCCACCTCCGCAATGCCGGTCGGCTCCACGGCAGGCGGTCGATCGGCGGTGCGCAACGCATGAATTGCCTCGGCGAGGTGTCCCGCCAGAAGATCCTCCCGCGTGATCTCGCGCGTCGGCATCCGCTCTGCCAGCCAGGGTATCAGGGCGGCTTCCTCCGGCCAATCGCCGCGCTTGACATAGAGCACGGGGATTCGGTTGACGGCGGCCTCGGCATAGCTGCCGTAGCCGGGCTTGCACAGCATGAGATCGCAGGAGGACATGACGTCGTCCGGCACCCGCAGTCCAACCGAAGAAATCCCGGTCGCATCGCGCCTCGGACCGCCGGGGAGATCTTGAGCCAGCCAATGGACCTGGTCCTGCTCGGGCCACATCGCGAGCGGATCGAACCCCTGGAATCCACCGAACTGCATCAGGGCGAAGGGGCGATCGGGGGGCACACCGCAGCGTGCGCGCAACGCATCCCGACGATCCGGATAACGGCTCGCGATGGGGCCGACATCGATCGCGTTCGGCAGCCAGGACATCGGCATCGAGGGGGCCGGTCGGATGAAGCGCTCGGCCGCGGCATAGACCGCCCGCATTCGCTCCATCACAGGTGCGGGGACCCGATCGGCCACCGGACTCTCGAGCAGGATGTCGTACCAGTTGAGCGAGCAGAGTGCTACCGCCGGGATACCCACCCGCCGCGCCGCATCCAGCGGCAGCCAGGGCACGTCGGCCAAGACCAGGTCAGGCGCCTCTCGGCGCAACAGTGAGGTCTCGTGCTCGAGTTGCCGTTCGTAGTCGGCCTCGAAATCCGCATATCGGATCAGGCTTTCCAACCAGCGGGTGCCGAGCGGACCGTCCATGAGCAGACCGATATCCGTCGCCTCCTGGATCTGCGTAAACCCGGGCGGCAGTCGGCTGCGCGCCAAGCTCGGATTAATGTCGCTCTGCAAGGTGATCCGCAGACCGGGCAAACGCCGCGCCAGCTCATGGACGACCGGCGCCGCCTGCGCCAAATGACCGTACCCGTGGGCGGTTACGGCAAGGAAGAGATGGGACATGAAAACGCCTCCGGTTCGCTTCGGGCTCGCGTCAGGACTCGCGGTGCTCGGACACCGCGGCGGGGCGGCCGAGCCGCTGCCCGAGTCGAACCTTGCTGCCCGGCACGAGCGACTCGTCCAACTGCACCCGACCCGGCTCGAAGAGCAGGATCACGGTCGAGCCCAGATTGAAGCGGCCCATCTCGGCGCCGCGCTCGAGCCGGACCGATCCGACGCCGGCACCCGAACCGGTGCCAGCATTCGAGGGCAGATCCCTGCCTCGTGCAGGCGTGACCTCGCCGGCCCAGACGGTCTCGATCCCGCCGACGAAGATGGCCCCGACCAGGACCATCGCCATGGCGCCGACATCGGTCTCGAATCGGCAGGCAACCCGCTCGTTGCGGGCGAACAGACGCGGCACCAGATCCGCGGTGACGTTGTTCACGCTGAACAGCCGTCCCGGGATGTGGTGCATCCAGGCGAGATCGCCGCCGAGCGGCATGTGGATCCGGTGGTAATCGCTCGGCGCGAGATAGATGGTCGCAAAGGTACCGCCGTCGAAGACCCGGGCGCGCTTGGGGTCTCCCCCGAGAAGCTCCTCGACGCTGTAATCCCGACCTTTCGCCTGGATCACACGGCACGCGGTGATCCGACCGCTCTGACTGATGGTGCCGTCGACGGGGCTCACGATCGCCAGCGGATCCGGATCGATCGGGCGTGCGTCCGGCATCAACGCGCGAGTAAAGAAGGCATTGAAATGCGCATAGGTCTTCGCATGCGGCTGAGCCGCCTCGGTCATATCGATCCGGTAGAGGCGCAGGAAGGTCGCGATCAACAGATCCTTGAGCGGACGCCACCGAACGCGCGCCAGCCGATACATGAGGGCCGACAACAGGTGCTGTGGAAGGACATGCTGAAGGGCGACGAAGAGCCGCGCCCCCAAGCCCAGGACTGTTTCCGTCATGGTGGTTCCGGCAACAAGGTGTCGGAGCCGGCATGGATGGCCTTCAGATCCACGGCCATTTGTGCGCCACCTTGGGTCTCGGGAAGGAAGGCGAGCAGGTATCCACCCGGCGCAACGACGAAGATCGCCGCCGTGTCCGACGCGCCGAGGCCGATGTCTGCGCGGAGACGTTCGATCTGCTCGGCCTCACCGCCCAATATTCTCAACGCGGGCATGAGACCGGAGAAATCCCGGTGAAGGTTCGAATCATCACCGGGGGTCACGAGCACGAGGCGGAGTTGTTTACGCAAGGCGCGCTCGTCGGCTACCCGGTTGTAGACATCGATCAGACGCTGGACGGCGAGTTGTCCCGATGCGCGCGACAGATCGCCGAAGGCGAGCAGGGTCCAGCCTTCCGATAGATCCTTGTGGCCGAACGGACGTCCGAGGGCCTCCCGAAGCTCGAAATCCGGCAGGCTCGCGGGCGGGCGGATCAGCAACCCGCCGATCACCGGAGGCGCATCGCTGCGGCGCTGGTACTGATTCCCCCACTGGTAGGCCAGGACGAACAGCGAGATGGCAGCGAGCATCAGGACCAGGCGGATCCAGATGGGGTGTCGGTTCCGCAGGAACATCTCAGGCAAACGCCTCGGGTGCAAACGCCGGATCCGCATCGGTCGACACGGGCTTCGCGTCTGGCGGGGGACTGCCTGGGTCGCATCGTGCGGACCGGCACAGCGGCGAGTGGACATCGCGGCGATGCGACCCCATTAGCTTCGTATTAGAGGCATTCGTGACCCCGATCACGCCTCTGATACGGTAGGGGTGTCCAAGCGCTGTAGGCTGGACAAGGCGCGCGCTCGGACGCTGGCGATTGGCGAAGACGTTGGTCGCGCCGCATCCACCAGACGCCACTCCGGTTCGGCCACCGGCGCTCCCTGCCAGCGGGGATGGTGGATGCGCTACGCTCATCCACCACGCACAATTGGTCGCGTAGGGTGGATAAGGCGCGCGCTCGGACGCTGGCGATTGGCGAAGACGTTGGTCGCGCCGCATCCACCAGACGCCACTCCGGTTCGGCCACCGGTGCTCCCCGCCACCGGGGATGGTGGATGCGCTACGCTCATCCACCACGCACAATTGGTCGCGTAGGGTGGATAAGGCGCGCGCTCGGACGCTGGCGATTGGCGCAGACGTTGGTCTCGCCGCATCCACCAGACGCCACTCCGGTTCGGCCTCCAGCGCCGGCGCCGGGCACGGTGGACTCCCGTCTCGCTCGTTGACCCTTCCGAATGGTCTCGAGCACAAACCATCAGGGCGGGGCGACACGGATAATGTCATGATTGGGGTGGGATCGAAACCAAGTGGCGATCGGGGTCGCGAAACTTCAAGATTCGGACCGGAGTGTGCGGTCAGTATAAGGGTCGCCTCGGCCGAGGCTCAAGCCAATGCGGCCCATGATCGATTCGATCTTCGAGCGGAACGTCGAAACCAAATCTCATGAGGTCACGATGGGTCATAAAATCGAGAAGACCGATCTCGAATGGCGCGAAACCCTGACGCCGGAGCAATTCCGTGTCTGCCGGGAAAAAGGCACCGAACCGGCCTTCACTGGACAATATCATGCATCCAAGGAGCCGGGCCTTTACCGCTGCATCTGCTGCGGCGAGCCTCTGTTCGACGCAAGCGCGAAATTCGATTCCGGCTCGGGCTGGCCGAGCTTTTGGCAGCCGTCCGCGCCGGATGCCGTCGCGACCGAGGACGACATGAGTTACGGAATGCGACGCACCGAGGTCATCTGCAACAGTTGCGGCGCCCATCTCGGGCATGTCTTTCCCGACGGGCCGAGACCGACAGGGCTCAGATACTGCATCAATTCGGTGTCCTTGGCGTTCGAGCCCGAAGCCTGATCGGGTCTTCGCCGCATCAGCGCGGACCGATGGCGTCGACGGCCGTGCCCCAAGCGAGCCGTCGTCTTCGACGATGGCGATTCCGACGATCTCACGGAGTCCCGCCGCAAAGGCCGGGGCGCCGAGGAGCAACGCTACAAGTGCACCCGCGAGGGCCGCACCCGAGAAGCGGTCGGTCCTCCGTCGTCTGCTCGGTAAGTAAGGCTCGGCGGGCCATCCGGTTAGCGGTCACTCGCCCGGTGGTCTTGCGCGGACCCGTTCGCAGGCGAGTCCCCGGAGGCTGCTTCCTTGGTGGATGCCTCGGGAACGGCCGGGTTGCCCGGATCCTCCGGAGTGAGCATGTCCGGAATGATTTCCCCTCCATTTGAGCCGGAGCCTGTTCCGAGCATGCCGGCCTTCGCACTTTTCCCGGGAAACTCGAATCGCATCTCCGGCCAGATCGCGAGCCCCTTCGCCGCCGACACCGTACCGCCGGTCGACTCGTTCATCGCGGTCCCACTCAATGCGGTACGCACGATCATGTCGCTCTGACCGGTGATCCCCGCAAGGCGTCCTGTTCCGCCCGTCAGCGTGAAGGTACCCGCGCAGGATCCTGGCTCGCCGTTGCAGTTAAATTCCGCATACACGTAATCGCCGGTCGGACTTTCGATGGTGCAGTAGCCCTGCCCATCGAGCTCATTGCTCAGAACATGGATGATTTGGGTCGATGGACAGGTAAAGAGCGCGGCATCCAGCAGCCCGTCCCCGTGCTCGATATACATGATGCCCTCGAACGTCCCGATGAACTGGAGTTTATCCACGGCGATCTGGAAGAGCTGACCGTTCGCCTCCCATGGCGCGAGGATCTTGGCTGTACCCTGATCGGCAACGGCGGCACGAACCAACGGCAGAGCCAGGAAGAGCAGGAGGGTCGACTGGATCAATTTGCGCATAAATGCCTCTGAGATGGGGGGTGCGAGCTCGTGCGAGTCGGTGCCGAGTCTAACAGCCCCCATCAAGGCGCGGGTCTGATAACATCGATCATCGAGGATTCAGGACGAGCGATGCGGAGAATCGAAGTGAGAATTGCGCGGGTACACGCTGTTCCAAAGGTAAGACCGTGATCCCCGGCGAGTATCCCGAGACCTTGCTGCTGGGCTGGCGCGAATGGGTTGCCCTGCCGGAGCTGGGGCTGAGCCTCGTCAAGGCCAAGGTTGACACTGGGGCGCGCACCTCCACCCTCCATGCCTTCTATGTCGACGGCTTCCATCGGGGTCGCGAGCGCTACGTGCGCTTCGGTGTTCATCCGCTGCAGAAGTGCACCGACGTGGTCATCCACTGCGAGGCGTCGGTCGTCGACCAACGGCGGGTCACCGACTCGGGCGGTCACCGCGAAGATCGCTACATCATCCGCAGCCGGCTCATGCTGGCCGGGCAGGATTGGCCGGTCGAGATGACCCTGACCAATCGCGAGACCATGCTGTTTCGGATGTTGCTCGGTCGCACCGCACTTGCCGGCCGTGCCCGGGTCGATCCGGCGCGCTCCTTTCTGACCGGGCGGGTGACACGGCCCCGGGAGCACTACGACTGAGGTCCTCAGGTCGGTATTCGCTGCGCCGGCGCCTCGCCCATCGCCTCCCAATCGAAACGGGGCAGGTGGTCGAAGACGCCGCGGATGCCCTCGTTCCAACTGTACGACAGCGACCGCAGAGCCGGCGAATCGGCGGTCAGCTTGAGTCGGTGGGTCAGGGTCAGACCGTCCTTGGCGTAGATGGCGACCTCGAACGGCGGCCCCACCGTCACGTTCGAGCGCGAGGTCGCGTCCAGGGAGACCACGCACAAACGCGCCCCATTCTCCAGCGACAGGTCCGGCTCGGCGATACGGTCGAGCGCCGGCTTGCCGTATTTTGTCTCGCCGATTTGCAGGTAGGGCGTCTGGGGCGAGGCGGCGAAATAGTTGCCCTGCGGATAGATCAGATAAAGACCGTGCGGCTGACCGGCGATCTGCCCCCCTAGAATGAGCGTGGTCTCCGCGCTCACGCCGCTTTGATGCAATGTCGGGGCATGATCGCGCTGCACCCCGACGCTGACCCGCCCGACATAGTCCGCCGCCTCGAAGAGATAACGTGCGCTCAGCAGATCGATCCGCGAGCGCTCAGGGTGCGGGTCCGTGATGGGTCCTGCGTCACGCGGCTGGTCGAGATCACGTCGGATGCGGTTCAGCACCTCCTGCGTGGTCGCCAGGTTGCCCGCGGACATGAGGATGAAGATCCGGTCCTGCGCAGGTTGGAAGACGTGCAGCTTGCTGAAGGTGGTGACATAGTCGACACCGGCATTGGTACGGGAGTCGGCGGCCATTACGAGGCCCTCGTCGAGGGCGAGTCCGAGGCAGTAGGTCATGATGATCGTGTCTGTGTGGTCGATATCGGGTGGTCAATGTCGGGTGGTCATGTCCGGGTGGTCGCGCGACCGCGATCGGTTGCGTGAGTCTTGGGCTTGCATGTGCGAGAGGATGCAGCGCACGGTCGAAGACCTGCATACGAGACAAGCGCCTCCGCAGCTCGTGAGCGGATAGACGTCGCCGCCCTTGTCCAGCATACTCCGAGCATGAGGTTTCGAGGTCGCTCCCCTATTGATCGGCGTCGCAAATCGTTCCGGCCGAGCCATCCCCGCCACCTGGTCTGCGAGTGAGTAGCATGAGTATCGATTGGAATGCCTACCCCTCCGAGGGTTTCTACGACGAGCTGGTCGCCGGCAACGGGCATCGGGCAATCGCCGGCCTGCTCGCCGATCTCGAGGCACTCGGCCCCGAGGAGCTGGTGGCCCGCCAGGAAGCCGCCGATGTCTCGATCAAGGAGATGGGGATCACCTTCACCGTCTATTCGGAGGAAGGCGGAGCCATCGACCGGACCTGGCCCTTCGACATCATCCCGCGGATCATTGCACAGTCCGAGTGGGAGCGTGTGGACGCGGGACTGCGCCAGCGCGTAAAGGCACTGAACCTCTTCATCGACGACATCTACCACGATCAAAAGGTCATCAAGGACGGCGTGTTTCCGGCCGAGGTCCTCGCCAAATCGGTGAACTTCCGCCCCCAGTGCGTCGGTGTCGACCCGCCCTTGGGGATCTGGGCGCATATCTGCGGCTCGGATCTGGTGCGCGACGCGGACGGGACCCTCTACGTCCTCGAAGACAACCTGCGTGTCCCCTCGGGTGTCTCCTACATGCTGGAGAATCGTCTGGTCACCAAACGCGTGCTGCCCGAGCTGTTCGAGCACTACGCACCGCTGCCGGTCGATGACTATCCGTCGGAGCTCTTCGACACCCTGGCGGCACTCTCGCCGCGCCCCGCGGACTATCCCGCAGTGGTCGTGCTGACCCCCGGCATCTACAACTCGGCCTATTTCGAGCACTCCTATCTGGCACAACAGATGGGTTGCGAGCTGGTGGAAGGGCGCGATCTCTTCGTCGACAAGGACGACTGCGTCTACATGCGCACTGTCGACGGGCTCGCCCGCGTCGACGTCGTTTATCGCCGCATCGACGACCTCTTCCTCGATCCCGAAGCCTTCCTGCCGGACTCCGCGCTCGGCGTGCCCGGACTCATGCGCGCATGGAAGGCCGGCAACGTCGCCCTGGCCAATGCGCCCGGCGCCGGGGTTGCGGACGACAAGGTCGTCTATGCCTTCGTGCCCGAGCTGATCCGCTATTATCTCGACGCCGATCCGATCATCCCGAACGTCCCGACCTACCGCTGCATGGAGGCGGACGCACTGGCCTATACGCTGGAAAACATGGAACGGATGGTGGTGAAACCCGCCAACGAGTCCGGCGGCTACGGGATGCTGGTGGGTCCCGCATCGACCAAGGCCGAGCGCGAGCACTTCGCCGAGCTGATCAAGAAGGATCCCCGCAACTACATCGCCCAGCCGGCGCTGAAGCTCTCGACCGTGCCAACGATTATCGGCAAGAAGCTCGAGCCGCGTCATGTGGATCTGCGCCCCTTCATCCTCTCGGCGGACCGCCAGCAGGTCACCATGGGCGGGCTGACACGGGTAGCGATGCGCAAAGGGTCTTTGGTCGTGAACTCATCCCAGGGCGGCGGCAGCAAAGACACCTGGATCGTGCCCGAGCCGCCGCAAGCCGACGAATGAGCGGCCGAGCCTTCGGCAGGGACCGAAGCGAATCCAATCGAGCATAGGGGTCGGAACACATGCTCTCGCGTGTTGCAGAAAACATCTACTGGATGGCCCGCTATGTCGAGCGGGCCGAGAACACCGCCCGTATCGTGACGGTCAACGCCAACCTCCTGCTCGACCTGCCCAAGGGCATCGCACCGGGCTGGCGGCCCTTGGTCGACATCACGGGTGCGAACCCGCTCTTCGAAGAGCACTACAAGGACTACAGCGAGCGCAACGTCGTGCGGTTTCTGCTCGCCGACGAGCGTAATTCGGGGTCGATCCTGGCGGCTCTGGTGGCGGCACGCGAGAACTGTCGCACCATACGCGACTTCGTCCCGCGCGAGGTCTGGGAGCTGCTGAACGAGATCTATCTCTTCGCCCGCGAGGATCTTCCCAAAGGGATGACGAAAGGCGGTCGACACGCCTATCTGAAGCGGGTTATCCAAGGCGCCCAAAACATCAACGGGCTGCTCTCGGGCACCATGCTGCACGATCAGGGTTACGATTTCTTACACTTGGGGCGCTTCCTGGAACGCGCGGACATGACCACCCGCATCATCGACGTGCGCTCGGCTAATCTGCTGCCCGAGGAGGCGACCGAGCTGCGACCCTTCGAAACCATACAATGGGTCAGCGTGCTGAAATCCATGACGGCCTACCAGGCCTATCGGCGCAGCGAGCAGATTCGCGTCCTGCGTGGACCTGTGTTGCGCTTTCTCTTTCAAAACGAGGTGTTTCCGCGCTCGGTCGTGCATAGCATCGAAGCGCTGCGGACCAGTCTTTCGAAGCTGCCGCGCAACGAATCGGCCTTGCGCGTGGCGGGACGGCTCAAGCGTAATCTCGAAGGGACCGAGCCGCGTCGACTCAATCAGCAACAACTGCATGCCTTTATCGACGACCTTCAGGTCGGGATCGGCGATCTGCACGAGGAGCTCGCACGGACCTGGTTCCCGCCGCCTCCGGAGACCCAGACCCAATCGCAAACGCAGGACTGAAGCTGAATCGCGTCCGCAGCGAGATGCGCGGTCGGTGTATCGGTTCGGTGTTGGATCAAAATACGGGGCTTGGTGCGACGCGATTCAGAAAGCGGGAAACCGGATGCCAACGTAAACCGATCGGCGGCAAGGTAGTGGTGCGGCTCCATCGGTTCGGATCGCGACCCTCATCGGGAGTCGATTGGACGCCTCGGGGAAAACCCTGGACCATGCAAGCTCCTTCTCGCCGAACCGGGAGCCAACGGTGACCCTAGACCCTCTGTCGATCGTGGATGCCTATCTCGCCGCCCAATTGGCGCGGGACTACGAGACGATGCGCGGCCTTCTCGCCGACACCGGGTTTTGCTATCGCAGTCCGATTGCGAGCTTCGATCGAGCGGATGACTTCATCCAGTACGCCACCCTGTCGAGCGGCATCATCCTCGACAGAGCGATCCGCAAGGTCTTTGTGGACGGGAACGACGTTTGCCATTTCATGACCTATCGGATCCAGATCTCCGAGAAGCTCGCCGTCGAGGCCGCGCAATGGTCACGCGTGCACGAGGGCCGGATCCAACGGATCGAGGCGATCTTCGACGCATCGACCTATCGCGAGCTCTTCCCGAGCAACGAGCCCGCACCCTGAGCCATCCTCAGGTCGCGACGGACAACCACCGCGCCAAGGTCTCGCGCAACTCGGCGAGCTTCACCGGCTTGGCGAGATAGTCGTCCATCCCCGCCTCCAGACAGGCATCCCGATCCCTTGCCATCGCGTTGGCGGTCATGGCGATGATCGTGGTGTGCGGACGAGCTTCCCGACATTCCCGCTCCCGCCAGTGGCGCGTCGCCTCGAGACCATCGAGCACCGGCATCTGCATGTCCATCAGCACGACGTCGAAGCGCCCGCTCGCGAGTCGCTCGATCGCCTCGGCGCCGTTCTGAACCAGGTCCGGCTCGATGCCCAACCGCATGAGCATCCCGCGCGCCACCTGTTGATTGACCGGATTGTCTTCGGCCAGCAACACGCGCCCCTTGAATGGCCGCTCAAGCAGCGGTGCCTCGCCTTGGGCCGAGATCGGCCTGCCGGTGACGAGGATCTGCGCGAGTGCATCGCGAAGCAAACCCTGCCGCACCGGCTTGCTCAGAATGAGATCCACCGGATCCGCAGCCTCTGCGAAGGGCTCCGGAGGCCCGCCCGAGGTCAGCAGGATCAGTCGGACGGCAGCAAGGGCGGGAATCGCACGAATCGCACGCGCGAGCGCGAGGCCATCCATCTCGGGCATCTGCAGATCAAGCACGGCGGCCTCGAAGGGGCGACCCTCGGCTTGTGCACGGGCGAGCCGATCGAGCGCCGTCGGCCCGTCGGGTACGGCCTCGTAGACCACACCCCAGCCGCTCAGATAGAGACCGAGGATCTCCAGATTGGTCGCGTTGTCGTCGACGCAGAGGATCCGCCGACCCTCGAGCCGCGCACCCTCGGTCGACTCGGCGGGATCGGGTTGATGCCCGAACGGCAGTTGGATGCGGAATCGTGAGCCCCGGCGGAAGGTGCTTTCAACCTGGATGTCGCCGCCCATCAGCTCGACCAGATCCTTGCTGATGGCAAGACCGAGACCGGAGCCACCGAAACGCCGTGTCGTGGAGCCGTCCGCCTGGACAAAGGGCTTGAAGAGACGCTCGAGCTGCTCGGGCGTCATGCCGATCCCGGTGTCCGAGATCTCGAAGCAGAATCGGCTCCACTCGCCCTCCTGCGCATAGCCATCGACCCGCAGCTGAACCTCGCCGGAATGCGAGAACTTCACCGCATTGCCCAAGACGTTGGTCAGGATCTGCCTCAGACGGTGAGGATCGCCCAGCACGCGGGCGGGCAACCCCGGCGGCACGAAGCAGACCAGCTCAATCTGTTTGCTGCGCGCGCTCGCCGTGAAGAGACCGGCGACATCCTCGACCAGACGACGCAGATCGAAGGGGATGCGCTCGAGATCGAGTCGTCCGGACTCGATCTTGGAGAAGTCCAGGATGTCGTTGATGACGTTGAGCAAACTCTCGGCGGAGGTGTACGCCACATCGACCAGCCCCTTCTGCTCCGCACTCAGGCGCTCTTGCGAGAGCATCTCCAGCAGGCCGAGCACACCGTTCATGGGCGTGCGGATCTCGTGGCTCATGTTGGCGACGAACTGACCCTTGGCGACGCTCGCCGATTCGGCCTGCTCCTTGGCGATCACCAGGGCCGCCTCGGTCGCGCGCCGCTCCTCGATCTCGCGCTCCAGATCCCGGTTCAATGCGGCGATCCGCTCCTTCTCCTGCGTCAAACTGGCGATCAGATCGAGATTGACGTGTCCCAGCTCAAGCGAATGGCGCAGGGTGCGATGGTAACGACGCGCATTCAGCCACATGAAAACAGTGAAGAGCATGATCAGCGCGAGAAAGGTAAAGGCCAGCTCGTCGCCGATGACGATCATCCGCAGCGCAAAGGGCACCAGCGCACCGAGCATGTAGAAGAGATAGGCGAACAGGTAGGCACTCAAGCTCGGGATCGCTCCGGCGACCATCCCGGAGATGACGAAGCCGAGAAAGACCTGATAGGTCAACACATCGCTGGGGAGCAGGAAGACCGAGAGGCCCCAGGCAAGGCCCGTCGCGGCGGCACCCAGCGCGAATCGACGGGTCCAATCGGCGGACGAGCGGGCCTCGCCCGCGCGTCGATAGCGCATCATCAGGAGCCCGCGGGCGATCAGGATCACCAGGATCGCGGCAAACCAGATCCAGGCCCCGACCGGGTCGGAAACCAGGCTCATCGCGGCCGCTACCAGCAGGGCGTTCGCAGCGGTGATCACGAGGCTGGCGGGAAGCTGCTCGAACAGCAGACGCGTGAGATCCGCCTCGATCAGTGCGTCCGTCGCGGGGTTATGCGGCAGACCGTTGCCACGGTGCGGCATCATCGATCAGCCCTGCCCGGAATCCACGAACGGAGCCGCAGGCGCGGACGTGTCGAGCGCACGGGCGAGGTCACGCAGCGTCATGCCGCCGAGCGCCGTGTCGATCGCCTGATCGATGCCCGTCTCGATCCGAGCGATCTCTCCGTCCGGGAGGGTACCTCGACAGCCGCTTTCGCGTTCTTCGAAGCAGCGCACGGCATCGAGCATCGCCTTGACCGAGATACCGTCGGTCGCACGCGCCGGGACGAAGGTTGGTGACTCCCCGGCGGTGCGAATCAGAAATCCCGATTCCTCGAGCACACCCAACATCCGTTCGGCATTGGTCTTGGGAACCTCGAGGTTCCGCGCAAGCTCCTCGCTGCTCCAGGGCGGCTCGCCCGACTCGTAGCGGCAGGCTACTTGCCCTGCAAGGATCAAGGCGAGACGCTCGCGCTGTCGATTGCTCAATTGCAGGTCGCGCGAGCGGATCCTCAGATACTCGGGGTGCTGGTGGTAGAAGGCGATGCTGGCGCCGATCAGCAGGATCAACCAGGCGATGTAGATCCAGATCATGAAGAGGATCAGGATCGCCAGGCTCGAATAGACGGCCATCAGGCGCGTCGAGCTAGCCATGAAGTAGGAGAACATCCCGCCGAGAACCTCCCACAGCAGCCCGGCGATGAGTGCCCCGACAACCGCGGAGAGGATGTGAACCCGCGTGTTGGGAACGAAGACGTAGAAGAAGGCGAAGGTGAGCGAAATCATCATGAAGGGCCCGAGCTGCCCCAACGCATGCCAAACATGTCCGAACGGCTTTGCCTCGATGATCGCTTGCACGAAGGGGTTCCCGCCGAGCGAGGCCGAGAGCCCGACAGCCGAGAAAAAGAGCACGGGGCCCACGAGGATAACGCTCAAATACTTGCTGAAACGCTGCGAGAAGGAGCGTTGCGTCGTCACACGCCAAGTGAAGTTGAAGACCTGCTCGATCTTCTGGACCAGGGAGATGACGGTGTAGATCAGCAGCGCGAGCCCGACCGAGCCGAGGACCCCCACCCGCATGTTGTCGACGAAGCCGATGATTTGGGTGGTGATCTCCACGCCGCCTTCGCCGAGCGGAGCGAGCGCCTTCAGGAGCAGAGGCTCCAATTGATTGTGGACGCCGAACCCCTTCAACACCGAGAAGGTCACCGCCAGCAGGGGCACCAGCGCCAAGATGGTCGTATAGACCAGACTCATGGCCTGAAGAGACAGATAGCCTTGCGTCAGGTCGCGCACGAGCGCGTAAATCAAGCGACCGAGCCAGATCGGCAGGGCTTGCCAGGGCGGCATCTCGTCGAGCCGACGACTCCAGAGCAGCGCGTCGATGCGCTCGGACACGGGCATGGCGTGGTTCATCTGCACTCTCTCGCGGAGGAGTCGGACGGCACTTCCGGCCGCCTGCCGTTGCGTCATTATATCGGGTTGGAGCGCCTTGTCGCCTCGGTACACCCTCGCAGCTGCGCCGACTTGAAGCCTGCTCGCGCCTTCTCCACCTCAGTGTATTGGAGGGCGTGACGATCCCCGGCCCTGCCCAAGCGTCGTCATCGATCCCCTTCGCGGGTCCTCGACAATTCTTCACCTAATCGACGAGCAATCCCATGCGTTCTTCCTGCAACTTCGTCGGAGCCCTAGCCATCCTGTCTTCGTCCGCCGCCTTTACGGCGGACGAGCCGCAAACCCTGATGCCGATGTCCGACGACACCCAGGCACCCGAGTTCGACCTCCAAGGGCCGGCCGGGGAGCCCCAACGGCTCGTCGATCATCGCGGCAAGCCGGTCATCCTCAACTTCTGGGCGACCTGGTGCCCACCCTGTCGCGCCGAGATGCCCTCGATGCAGCGCGCCCACGAAACCGTCGCCGTGGAGGGCATCTCGGTGATCGCCGTCAACGTCGGCGAAGACGCCGAGACCATTGCGCATTTCCTGAGCGAGACCGATGTCGCCTTCCCGATCCCGATGGATATTGATTCCGAGGTCGTTCAAAGCTACCCCGTCAAGGGTCTGCCCACCACCTTCGTCATCGATCCCCAAGGGCGCCTTGTCTACAGCGCCGCCGGCGAGCGCGAATGGGACGATCCCGCACTGCTCGATCAGGTGCGGGCACTCAAAGGACGGCCTTGAGCCGCGCGCGCTGCGCATCGCATGCGGTCCGCCGGCCCGTCGACGCGACCCGGAGGCGACCCTTTCGCCCACTGCGAATAAGCGCCGCCCGTCGCGACCGGTCCGGATGTGTTGACGCAGGCTCGCCCCGCCCGCACACCCTAATTGACGGGGAGCCGTCCGGGATCCTTGTGTCGGTGGCCGTAAGTCTTACTGTATAGCGTGACGAAGACTGGAGAAACGGGATTGGATGGCGCGAGGAGTAAGGGGCCGCTTCGGCCTGCACGGAGCGTATCGCCGCCGACATGACTCATCACATCAATGTCTTTCGGAGGATTGAGTGGAGACCCTTCGCTACAACTATGCTCAGCGACTACTGCACTGGTTGATTGCCCTGCTGGTTTTGGGTTTGCTTGCTGTCGGGGCCTTGTTGGGTAACCTCGGGTTCGACAAGCTGAAGGATCTGGTCGGCTTGGAGATGACCAATCAGCTCTACGGTTACCACAAGACGTTCGGGATCCTGCTGCTGGCCTTGATGATTTTGCGTGTTGCACTGAAGCGGCTTTTCCGGTCGCCGGCCTATCAACCCCCGTTGACCGGCCTCAATCGCGCGGCGAGTCTGACCGTCCACACCCTTTTCTATGTCGCGTTGATCCTGATGCCGATTTTGGGGTGGTTGGGCACTGCGGCCGGCGGTTTCCCCGTGCAGTTTTTCGACGTGACGCTCCCCGGCCTGATCGCCGAGAACAAGGAGCTGAGCAAGACGCTGTTCCAACTACACGGGATTGTCGGTTGGGTAATTCTGGGATTGATCCTGATTCACGTCTCCGCAGCGATCTATCATTGGCGCATCAAACGTGACGGTGTGATGAAGCGTATGAGTCTATTCTGATGCTCCGCCCGGAGCGCGATGTCGATGCATTTGGAGATCGACCGACGATCGGGTCGGCTCCTCGTGTCTGCATCCGATCGCGGATTTGCTCGGGCTCGCCGGGGATCAGGTATCTCGGGTTCTTGTCGCTCAGGATCTTTTCGCGCTATATTCCCCGGCTTCGCCTTTGAGCAGAGGCGGTTTCCCGTGTAGAGGAACCGCCTTTTTTGTTTTTTGGAGATGCAGCGGGGTCTGCCGTAATGACCGAACCCTTGATGGCCACCTATAAGCGTTTGCCGGTCGCCTTTGAGCGCGGCGAGGGTGTTTGGCTTTGGGATACGGACGGCCGACGGTACCTCGACGCGCTTTCGGGCATCGCGGTGTGCGGGCTCGGGCATGCGCACCCGGCGGTTCGTGACGCGCTTTGCGAGCAAGCGGGCCTGTTGGTGCATACGTCCAATCTGTACCGGATCACCGAGCAGGAGCGCCTCGGCGCCATGCTGACCAAGATGTCCGGCATGGATCGGGTCTTCTTCGGCAACTCCGGTGCGGAGGCGAACGAGGCCGCGATCAAGATCGCGCGTCTCCATGCCCACAGACGCGGGATCGAGAATCCTGCGATCCTGGTGGCCGAGAACAGCTTCCACGGCCGCACGCTCGCCACCCTCTCGGCGACCGGCAACCGCAAGGTTCAAGCCGGCTTCGAGCCGCTCGTGCAGGGCTTCGTGCGGGTTCCTTACGACGACGTCGAGGCGATCGAGACCGCGGCGGCCAATCGCCCGAACATCGTCGCGATTCTGTTCGAGCCCATCCAAGGCGAGGGCGGGATTCGCATCCCGGCGGCGGATTACGGGCAGCGTCTGCGCGCGCTTTGCGATCGGTACGGCTGGCTCTTGATCTGCGACGAGATCCAGACCGGGATGGGACGCACCGGGCGGTGGTTCGGCCATGAGCACGGCGGGACCCTCCCGGACGTGGTCACCTTGGCCAAGGGTCTCGCCAACGGCGTACCGATCGGCGCTTGTCTTGCACGCGGGGCCGCGGCCGAAGTCTTCGGGCCGGGCTCGCATGGCTCGACGTTCGGCGGTAACCCACTGGTCTGCCGGGCAGCGCGCGCCGTGCTCGAGACAATGGTTGCGGAAGGGCTGATCGCGAACGCCGCCGAGCAAGGCGCTTACTTGCTGGACGGTTTCCGCACGGGCCTGGGCGACGTGCCGGGCGTGGTCGAGGTGCGCGGGCGGGGTCTGATGCTGGGGATCGAGCTGGATCGCCCCTGTGCCGATCTGGTGGGGCAGGCACTTGAGGCCGGCCTGTTGATCAACGTCACGGCGGACCGCGTCATCCGGCTCCTGCCGCCCCTGATTCTGGCCCGTTCCGAGGCCGACCAACTTCTTGAAGGGCTGACTGCCCTGATCAAGCGCTGGCTGAGCGATGCCTGAGCAACGCTCCGCGGGAGAGACGATGTCCATGGATGCCGATCAGACACACCAGACGCACTGCCGACACTTTCTGTCCCTGCTCGATCTGAGTGCCGAAGAGGCCCGCGGGCTGATCGCGCGGGGGACCGAGCTCAAGCGGATGTTGAAGGCCGGCGAAGACTATCGGCCGTTTCCGAACCGCACCTTGGCGATGATCTTCGAGAAATCCTCGACGCGCACCCGTGTGTCCTTCGAGGTCGGCATGGTACAGCTCGGCGGTCACGCCTTGTTCCTGTCCCCTCGCGACACTCAGCTCGGTCGCGGCGAGCCGATCGAGGACAGCGCACGGGTGCTCTCACGCATGGTCGACGCCGTGATGATCCGGACCTTCGATCACGACAACGTCGAGCGTTTCGCCGCGCATTCGCGCGTACCCGTTATCAACGGCCTGACCGACCGTCTGCATCCCTGTCAGCTGCTGGCCGACATGCAGACCTATCACGAGCATCGCGGCGATATCCGCGGTCGACGCGTGACCTGGATCGGCGACGGCAACAACATGTGCCACTCCTTTATGGAGGCCGCGCAGGTGTTCGATTTCGAGCTGAAGGTCGCCTGTCCGGAAGGGTTCGAGCCGGATGCCGATCTGCTCGCCGCGGTCCAAGGGCGTTGCAGCATCCTGCGAGATCCCCGAGAGGCCGCAGAGGGGGCCGATCTAGTCGTCACCGACGTCTGGGCCAGCATGGGTCAAGAGGAAGAGCAGGCGAAACGCGAGGCCCTGTTCGCGCCCTTCCAGGTGGACGACGTCGTCATGTCGCGGGCCGCGCCGGACGCACTATTCATGCATTGTCTGCCGGCACATCGGGGCGAAGAGGTGTCGGCCTCCGTCATCGACGGTCCGCGCTCGGTTGTTTGGGACGAGGCCGAGAATCGGCTCCACGCCCAAAAGGCGCTGCTTGAGTTTCTCCTTCTGCGGCAGGCGTGACAGGCCGACAGCACAGGTGTAGCTTTCCGATTTCACTGACCGGAGTCACCATCGACCGCCTCGGTCACACGACTGCTCACGTCAACCCTGCGCTTGGCCGAGGATGTCCCGTGAGACGATTCGTACTCCTCTTCGTGTGTCTTCTGAGCATCCAGTCCGTGCCGATTCCTTCGGCGCTCGCCGCGACGCGCTATGTGACGGATTCGCTCGAGGTGACATTGCGCACGGGCGAGAGCAACCGCTACCGCATCATCCGCATGCTGCCGAGCGGCACGCCGCTCGAGGTCATCAGCGTCGACCAGGCGACCGAATATGCGCGCGTGCGCACCGAAGACGGGACGGTCGGCTACGTGCTCGAACGCGAGCTTCAAGACGAGCCGGCGGCCCGCACCCGGGTCGTCGAGCTCGAGAAACGCTTAGCCGAGCTTCAAGGCGATCCGGACAGCGTGTCGGCGAGGCTCGCCGCTGTGCAGGCCGCATACGACCGCCTCGATACCGACTTCCAAGCCCTCCAACGCGAAAAGGTCCGCCTGGAACAGGAGCTGGCCACCATTCGCCACGCCTCGACCAATATCCTCGACATCACCAGCGACCGCGAGCGTCTGCGCATCCAGGTCAGCGAGCTCACGCGTGAACGCGCCGAGCTCGAGCAAGCCAACCGCGACCTCGGCAACCGAACCAACCAGCGCTGGTTCATGATCGGCGCCGGCGTGATCCTTGTCGGTGTCTTGATCGGCCTCTTTTTGCCGCATCTGAGCTTTCGACGGCGGCGCGGGTCTTGGGGATCGCTTTGACGTCGCGTCACCCCAAGTCCGAGTCCGAGGCGAATCGGCGTCGGTCACCTGTCCCCGCCCCCGCGACCGCCCTGTGCCCGGCACTCCTCGCTCGAGGACCTGTCGATTGCTTGTTCGGAATCTCTGATTTGCGGCGAGTACGGCCCTTTCCGGACGGCTCTGCCGACACCGTTCGCTTCGGCGGGATTCCGTCGATGTTGGCTTGCCGGCCGATGCCGTGCTTCAATCGCGTCAGACCGACCTGATGAGTCCAGATCTTTCAACCGGCTTGCGTTGTTCTCGCAGCTCTCGATCGCCGTCGTTCACCGCGATCGGCCGCGCGCCAGGCGCTTTGCCCTTGCGCTCTTCACGATTGCGGCATGCACCAGCCTCTAGCTTGTGGCGCAGCATGCGACTCCCTGCAGCGGTGCGATCCGTGTTTCGGAGGAGGAGATCACGGGGGCTGTTTTAGGCGAGGGTCGACGCGCTCGGGGCCATCCTCCCGCGAGCACGCCGGGAGTGGTCCGGGACGGCGGACTCGAGGATCCCTTCGCAAAACTGAGTAATCGCGAAAAACCGCGTCATGAGATCATAGCGCCGGTGTAGTTGCGACAACATCCGAGGCATCGAGGTTGCGCGACGCTGCTTCGACCGGCAACCCGATGAGGTCGCGAACGATTCTTGCGGCGGCTGCCCCAGTCGTCCTGTTCCCGAGGTATCCTAATGTTAAGAAAGTGGTCTGAGATTTACAGAATCGGCATCGACGAAATCGATCGGCAACATAAAGGATTTTTCGAAGCATCGCACCGGTTGTACGAGGCCATCCTGAACCGCGAGGAAAGGGATGGCCTGATCGAGGCGATGGCCTTCATGCGCAGCTACGCCGAGACCCACTTCAGCACCGAAGAAGCTTTCATGCAAAAGCATGATTATCCGGATCTGGCCGATCATCTCAGGCAGCATGCCGCCTTTATGCGGAATCTGGATGGCCTGGATAACGATCTACGCAACTTCGGCCCCACCCAGGAATTGGCGGATCGGGCCTTGGACATGACCCAGGATTGGCTGATCGACCACATTGCCGACGAAGACATTCTCTATGCCCTGCATGTGAAGGCTGGCGAGCTCGGCGACCAACCCGTCGGACGTCGGGAACAATCGACGATCGGGCCTCGTCCGTAGCTGGCTGGTAATCTTCGACCGGCGTGCCGAACAACCGCCCATTGCCGAAGGCGCTGCCCGCGCGGAGCAG
The DNA here is from genome assembly GCF_041903745.1 of Thiocapsa sp. C2-2m. Lineage (NCBI taxonomy): Bacteria > Pseudomonadati > Pseudomonadota > Gammaproteobacteria > Chromatiales > Chromatiaceae > Thiocapsa > Thiocapsa sp. C2-2m. Next base: position 22,723 of record NZ_JBBWVD010000001.1, read on the forward strand.
ATGCGCCCCGCCGGTCGAAGGATCCATGTGGTGCGTTTTCGGAGCGGGGAGGCCGTTGGATAGGCAGCGCCTGATCTCGCTTGGGTGCCCCAGTCGCGGTCGCCGCGAATGCACACCGGCCAGTGCGCCAGCGGCAGGCGCGCGAGCACCTCCCACAGGCCCGGCAGGGCGGCGTTGATGGTGTCGCCGCGCAGGGCACTGATGTGGGCGTAGCGCTGATGCCCGGACAGCACCGCCAGGATGGCGGTGCCGAGCACGTCGCGCGTGCTCGGGGCGTTCGGGCTGGTCAGCCGCAGCGGGCAGCTCTCGACCCAGGCATCGAAGCGCCCGCCCATCCGGTTCGGCCAGCTTGCCTCCCGCCACCGGATTCGACAGCATCCACTCAAGCTCGACGTTGGCGTACCCGATCGCCGCAGAGAGTAGAGCCAAGTCCCGATTGATCGTCGTGCCGCTGACTGCCTGCTCCCGTCTGCGCTCTACCTACCCAGACGTTGGGGGTCGATGCCGGGTTGACGCGACCTGGTGGATGCATCCAAGAACATCACATACCGCGCTTGGCGCGGGTTAAATTTTTTTATTCTATTTTTTCGAATCTAGTGGCGGAGAGGGAGTCCGCATATTTCCCGTCTCAAAACGCCTTCCTTCATCCGGATAAGAATATTAAAAACAGTTAGATAATTCCTTTCATGTCCATACTCGTCCCTGAGCGTATGCTACAATCTCCGTCGCGATTGGGGGCAAAGTTGGGGGCAGACAGAGACGCATGGCTAGCCGTACGCAAGCAGGAAAAGTCGTCATCACGACCGCTCGGCAGGCAGAGACCGTCCCTCCGGGGAAATATACGACGAATGTGCGACGGCTTTTTCTGCGCGTTCGAGGCGGGTCGCGTGGCTGGTTCTTGAGGTATCAATTCGACGGCACCAGCAAGGAATTGAGCCTCGGAGCGCTACCCGTGACGTCGTTCAAACAAGCCACGTCGAAGGCCAACGAGGCTGCGGTTCTCTTGGCGGAGCACCTCGACCCGGCGAAGGCGTGGGCTCCTGCACCCGAGGTTTACGTCGAACCCGAGCCGTTGATTCCGACGTTCACACAAGCGGCAGCGGCCTTCATCAGGCTGAACCGGCATGGCTGGAGCAATCGCAAACACGCAAGACAGTGGACGACCACACTCAAGACCTATGCTCGCCCGACGCTCGGCAACAAGCCCGTGGACAAGGTCACGACCGACCACATTCTCTCGGTGCTCAAGCCAATCTGGATCACGAAGACCGAGACCGCCAAACGCGTCCAAGGGCGCATCGAGAACATCCTCGACTTTGCCGCTGCCCGGCAGTGGCGGGATACGGCGAATCCGGCCCGTTGGCGAGGTCATCTGGACAAGTTGTTGCCGAAACCGACCAAGGTTAAGACGGTCCGGCAGCAGCCCGCCCTTCCCTATCAAGACGTCGCTGCGTTTTTGGTGCAATTGCGCGGATTGACCAGCATCTCCGCCCGCGCGCTCGAGTTCCTGATTTTGACCGCATGCCGCACCGGGGAAGTCTTGGGTGCACAATGGACCGAGATCGACCTCGCGGCCCGCGTGTGGACGATACCGGCCGTGCGCATGAAAGCAAATCGCGAGCATCGCGTCCCGTTGAGCGACGCCGCGATGGCCGTCATCGAGACCCTTCCGCGCATCGTCAATCACCCTTACGTGTTCCCGGGCGCAAAGCACGGTCGACCGCTCTCCAATATGGCCCTGCTGCAGGTCATGCGCGGCATGGGGTTCGGCGTCGGCGGCACGCGGGGCGACGCGGTCCCGCACGGATTCCGCTCGTCGTTCCGAGATTGGGCCGGTGAAGTGAGCAGCTTCCCGAACCATGTCTGCGAGATGGCCCTGGCACATGTTATCGGCAACAAGGCCGAAAAAGCCTATCGACGCGGCGATCTGTTCGACAAGCGCCGCGCCATGATGCTGCAATGGGCGGACTGGTGTGCCGCAAGCGGCGTCACCGATGCCGAGTCGGAGGCATGCGCGGTTGGCGGACCAGAACGGCCTCGCAATCCCGTCGCCGACGCGCCTTCCGATCCGGTGCAGCGACACCGGGATCGCCAATGACAGAATGAAACCATGACCGAAATCCCCGTTCAGCCGACACCCGCCGACGACCTCGACACCCCGTGGAAGGACGCCGTTGAGCATCACTTCCCGGAGTTTCTCGCGTTCTATTTTCCGGCGGCCCACGCGGGAATCGACTGGACCCGAGGCCATCGGTTTCTCGACCAGGAACTGGCGCAAGTCTTGAAGGATGCCGCGCTCGGCAAACGCGTCCTGGACAAGCTGGTTGCCGTCCATCGGCTCGACGGGAGCGAGGACTGGGTCTACGTCCATATCGAGATCCAGGGCGGGCACGACACGCCTTTGCCAAGCGCATGTTCACCTACAACTACCGCCTGTTCGATCGCTATGATCGCCCGATCGCCAGTCTCGCGGTCCTTGCCGACGACAGTGCCTCCTGGCGTCCGGGCAACTTCGGCTACTCGTTGTTCGGCTGCCGGCACTGGATGGAGTATCCGTTGGTCAAACTGATCGACTTTGCCGATCGGCTCGAGGCGCTGTTGGAGGATGCCAACCCGTTCGCGATCGTCACCGCCGCGCATTTGCTGACCCGCCAAACCCGCGGCGACGCCGCGCAACGCTATGCGGCAAAATGGCGGCTTGCGCGACTCCTCTACGAACGCAATTGGGACCGCCAACGCATCATCGATCTGTTCGCCGTCATCGACTGGATGATGACCCTACCCGTCGAGTTGGAAGTGAAGCTGTGGCAGGCCCTGACGAACCTGGAGAGAAACAAGACCATGCCCTACGTAACATCCGTCGAACGCCTCGGCTACACGCGCGGTCATTCGGAAGGCCGTGAAGAGGGCCGTGAAGAAGGCCGGCGCACCGAGGCGGAGAGCTTGGTGCGCAAGCTCTTGCAACGCCGCCTCGGAGTCTTGCCCGGACAGATCGACGCGCGTGTCGGCGCGCTGTCGCTGGAACGAATGGAGGCGCTCGGCGAGGCGCTCTTGGACTTCGCGTCCGTGGATGACCTTGACGCCTGGCTCCGACAGCACTGATCCGGTGGTGCGCTACCCACGACCGACGCCGGTCCGAAAACCCGCCGATCTCGGATGACGAGATCGACCGACGATCCGGCAACCGGCGTCCTATGTCGATCCGATCCGACACGGACCCCGAACAGGCCCGATGATCCACACGCCGCGGGTCCGTCGCTCGGACGCGAGCACCGCTCGCCGCGTCCGATCGTGCGTCTCACGCGGCTTCCGGCGAAAGGGCTGGGTCAGGATCCGAGCGAGAGAACGCCGTCGCGGTGCGGCTGTTTCGCACGTTCGATGCGACGCTCGATCTGCTGAAGGCCGGTCCGTGACGACGCCGGCACTTCCGCCGAGCGGGTCACACCCGCTGGCCGCGCTGCCGAGTGTAGCGATCGCCGGACGTTTGGTGACCGTCAATCCGGGGATCGAGCGGATGGTGACGAACATCGCGGGGAACCCCACGATTCGCGTCCTGGTCCTGTGCGGAGCCGACTCGCCCGTCTTTCACGCCGCCCAAGGGGTCCGAGCGCTCCTGGAGAACGGTGTCGCCCCGGATCGGCGCATCATCGCCGCCCACGGGCACCTCCCGGTCCTCGGCAATCTGCCCGTCGAGCGGATCGAGCGCTTTCGTCGTCGGGTGGTCCTGGTGGATGCGACCGGCGTCACCGACAGCGCGGCGATTGCTCGGTCGGTTGCGGATGCGGTCTTACGGGCCGCGGCGCTCCCGCTGCTCTCGGCCGCGAGCGAACCCGATGGCGAGCGCGCCGAGCCGACTTTCAAGCGCATCCCTCGGGCGGTCATCGCGAGCCGATCGGATACGACCCCAAGGCATTCTTCCTCGTCACGCTGGATCGCACGGCCGGGGAGAGCCTCTGTCGGCACGACCTGCTGGACAACACCCCGGTGTATGCGATTCGCTCGCACTCGGGCGAGCGCAGTCTGCTGGGGCTGCCTGCGTGCGGAGCTGGTCTCGCAGCTCGGCCATGGGCTTTCTCGGCACCGAGTTCGCCAAGGCCGAGACGGCTCTGTTGCTCGGACTGGACTACGAGCAGGACCGACAGCTGATCGCACCGGGCGCTAGCGCGTGCGGCACGTGGACGACCGATCGCCGTGGTCCGCGGCGGCAAGATCCGCGATAGCGCGCGGAACCACACGACGCATCGTCGCTCCCGAGAGCCGGCGCCTGCCGAACTCACGTGTCGGTCTGCCGACGAGAGCGTCCCCGCATGATCGAACGCGGACGGCTCGCTCGGGTGGCGATAGCCGGGGGGGGTGTTGTTTCCAACATTATCTCGTCACAGATCTCTAAGATTCGCTCACCTGACTTCCGCCGATCTTTCCGCACTGCGGCACCGGCCGAGAGGCGGCGGAAGGGTCCGTTCTCGACCCCTATGTGAAGCTTCACATAGCGACCCAAAGGAGCCATTCGAGCGCCGGATGGCAACGACCGCTGTAGAGGGTTCAGCAGACGCCGGGAACGTCGTTGCCGGATCGGGTATTCGCTGCGCCCGAAACTGGACATAGACGTGTTCCCGACGGGCACGCCGCGCCGCCTCGCGTACGACGTCGATGCGGCATTATGTAGCAAACGCACATATTTACAGATCAATGGGTTACGCGGCGCTTCATGGAAATTCGATGTCATGCGGGTCGGGTGGTCGCCGGGATCTAACGGATTTCGGGGAGAATTCGGCTGCAGGGGCTGGCTAAGAACCGCAAGGCTGCGCCCAAGTCATTGAATAGATAGCCATGTGCGTTTGCTACATAATGCCGCGTCGATGAGCCCGATCAGCCGGTCTGAGCGTCACTCCAGCAGGCTGATGGTGTAGGACCAGGCTTCCCGCCAACCCGAAATCGCCGCCAGTTGAGCATGCCCAAGGTTGAGCCGACGTAGGGCGGATGCCCGACAGGGCGATCCGCCACGATGCAAGCCACCGAAATGCCGGAACCGCTATCGCGTTCCGCCCTACACGGGCTCTCAGTCCCACCGGCGTACACCGCCCCTGTACCGCTCCCCGGACGAGCCCCCAGTCGACGGGCGCTGTCGGCCAGGACCGGACACGGCGACCGCCGTCCTTGGAGACAGGCTGTAAGATTTTCTGACACCTTGCCCGCGGGTCCGGTCACGGCAGCTCCCGGCCAGGACCGGACGTGGCCACGGTCGCCTCCTCGGCCCAACTGTAAAATGTTCTGACACCCCCGCTCGCAGACTGCTCGTGGCCGGTTCCGGCCAGAAGCGGCCACCCTCCTCGTCCCCGCGCTGACCGCAAGACGCTGAAAGCCGACACGGCGGCTGCGAGGCTTGACGCAAGCATAACGGCTCGGATCCGCGGCGGGGAGTTTGAGGGGAGTGGCCCCTCTTGGTGGATTTGCGGACGATGGAATCGAGAACGCCAGGACCACCTGCGGCCTGAGAATTCAGGTACATCGAGTGGTTGGCGACTGCTTGGATTGCGTACCCATGGTGCTGCTTTCCACACATCCCGAAACATGCCCGTGCTTGCGTCGTGTCACGAGTGCCGGATCGCGAAGATAGCGGTTTATTGCCTGCTTGTTGTTGTACCGATACTGTGCCTCCAAGAGCGGCATGTAGTATTGCCCGAAGGCTTCGAAGTAACGTCGATTCACGAACGACAGAAACTTCTCGTTGTTGCGCCCGTTGGTACGGAAGCGGATATCGGCTATCCGATCAATGTCGAGGTCGAAGTATTCGGCAGGGGGCCGGGAAGGGCGTCCCGCCAGGGGCATGTACTCCTGGAGGAATGGAATCAGTTGAAGCTCGCGCAGCGTTGCAAGAATCGCGTACTCCTCCGCCAGTGTCTTGTCGAATCCGAACATGACAACCACCGTGACCTTCCCGCGTCCGAGTCGGCGCAGACAGTCCTGCTTTTCCCGCAAGACCGCCGCCTGAGCGGCCGAATTACAGCTAAAGTAGTACATAGGCTTCGTGAAGCGGGAATTGACCGACTGGACCTTCGCCAGGAGCGGAACCATCGCCTCGGTCAGGTAGCGGATATCCAAGGTCTGACTGAAATTGACGCGGTACCCGCGACGGATCATCTCCTCAAGCAGCCCGCACGCATTCCTCATCGCGAGGAGGTTGGCATCCAGCAGCATGACGTTCGACTGCCCTGGCGGGACGAAATCCTCAAAGCTCGCGTAGTCCTCCCTCAGCCGGCCTTCCTTCTCGGGGACCAGACAGAACGGGCAACGGGCATTGCATCCGCGTGACAGAAAGCCGACCGCGTATCGTTGCCACTCATACAGCGCGTAGTCGGGGAAGCAATTATCCACGTCCGGAGGGAGTGTCACTTTGATATCGACTCCGCTTCCCCCGATGACCAGATCGTCGCGCAAACGCGTTCGCAGGGTGGCGACCGCGCGGTTGGCCACGGGATGGTGGAAGACACAGGAGGCAAAGTGCCGACTTGCCGGCACTGGCGACGATACGTCCTTGCATAGAACAGGTCGATATCCCTTGCTTCGGTAGTACGCGCTGAGCTTCATCAGCGCCAGATTGGGAATTCTTCCGCCAACATCGTAGAGGGCAACAGTCTTCATGGTCGGTTGTCTCTGAGCCATCGCGGGAACTGACGCGGCGGGTGTGCGCGCCCTGCGACACAGGTTGAGCGAAAACGTGGGATCTCTTGCTCCGCCACCGTCGTCCCGCGCGCCAAGCTTCTGGTAATACCGGAGACGGATGGCTTTCAGGCCGCCGTGGCGGCTGCGGCGCGGAGCCGCGCCTTACCGTTGGAGATCGGGTGTGTGAAGGTCCGGGGGTGGCCGACTGATGACGTTTCGCCGGCGCTGACATTGGGCACCGCTCATCGGCCGGCGACGCCTCAGATCGGACCTCCCGGGGGCTGATCTGGCAGGACTCCTGACGTCTCAAAGGCGCTCCAGCGCCATCCCAGAAGCTGGGGCCGCTCTCAACCCACAGCGGACATGACACCCGGGACATTCTGCTAGAGTTTCCAGGTAACAAAAAAGGTTGCGTTTGCATCCGCAGTGATTAACGTCATGATTCCCTCCTTTCTCGGGTCATAGCTGTCAAGCAGTTTTGCTAACCGCGCTTGGGAGTCTGGCTCGTCGAATACCTCCAACATTTCTGCTCTTGTCCTGTAGCTCTCCTTTCCTGGCAGGCTTCCCTTGATCACGTCTTCGGCATACATCAACAAACCACCTTTTCCCAACGCAAGGAAGCATGCCTTGTAGAGTGTACGTAACGCCGTCAAATGGGCGTTGAGAATCGCTAACGCTCTGTCCCGTTGGGTGGTAGCGTGCATGTTGGTCGCCCAAAATTAGTCAAACGGTGTCTTCGGCCCCAGATTTCCGCTCACGACTCCCAGAAGCAATACGCTTCCCGGTTTGTACACTGGCTCTGATCGGAGAGACAACAGCGGCAGCGCCGGTAGCGTGCGCTTGCGCCGGCCTGCGCGCCACTGTTTACTCATAGGTTTGCTCGTATTTCTTCTTTAGGTCTCGGTGTAACTCAAATAGGAGCACATATCCGTCGCTGTTCTTATCAGGATATTCTTTCTCGTTATCGAGAGCCATGGAAAGCACATCAAGGATACAGTCCAGGTCCCAGCGATAGAACGATATTGGCCGAATCCCCTTATACGCATCAATTTTGGCGTCCAATCCAAAGGCCTCGCCCATATTCCAGGTATGTCTTTTTAGTTCCGTTAATGTTGCGTCTGTAATCTTGACCTTGACAGGTATATCTCTTCGTCCTGGCTTCATCACGTGTCTCTCAGAGTCGGCGAACCAAAAGGGGCACTTGAAAGTCTGCTCTCGCTGTACCGGACGTTAGTGCTCTCCTGCATCCTGCATCAACCCTTATCGGGGTTTGGCCGGAGAAGCGTCGGGATGTCGTCGGGATCGACCAGAATCTCTATTGATCGCGGCTCGCCCGGCTTCCGGCTAATTAGCTGGAGCTCGGCCAGCTTCAGCACCATCTGATGGATGGTTGGCGGCGTTTTTCCGAAGAACCGCGCCATATCGGCTTCCGAAGGGGCCTGCCCAGCAAGCACGGTGTAGTTGTAAACGAAGGCCAAGTACTGGCCTTGTTTTTCGGTGAAGTGATTCGCCATGGGACGGTATTCGTCGTTGGTAACCCACCGCAGCAGACGTTGCGGAAAGTCCGCAAGAGCCTCTCTTGGGCACTTCAGTAAGGGCGGGAGCCACTCGTCAGCAGTGACTCTACAGGACCTTGCCGGCGATGGCATCCAGGTCGGCCTTAGGGCGCGTTGTTCATCGGGCGCACGCCTTCCGGCGCCTTGGCCTCGAAGGCTTCACGCCGTTTGATGAAGTCAATGAGCTCCTCCAGCCGAGCGCGGGACGGCCCGTTGAGGCCGGTTCCATAGTGCGGGTCGTAGTGGACGCAGTAGGCCGCCGCGAGCTTGTAGCCGAGGGGCGGGGAGTCGCTATGCCAGAGGTAGAGCGCCAGCGCGTCCTCGATGAGCAACAGGTTGGCGTTGGCGATGATGCGGACGGGGCCCCACTTCGCGCGCTGATAGGTGCTCTGGAAGGCCGCCAGCCGCCGGTGGAGGCGCTCCGCCGCAAACAGGTCGATTCTGCCCCTGGCCTCGCCGTCCTGCAGCAACGCCTGGGCTTCGCCGAAGAACTCCGCGGCGGGCGCCGCCGCGGCACGCCCGTTCGCCGTGGCACGCGCGGCTACCCAAAGGGCGAACGCGGCCAGGCGTTCCGGGCGCGCGAACCACTTCTTCAGCACCGTGAGGCGCAACTGGTCGGCGCTTCCGCGCTCGTCGATCTGCACGAAGATCGCGGCGAGCTGATCGGTGACGGAGGTGGGCATGGCGGTCGACGGGGGCGCGATCGGTGGCGACGGCAGTTCTGTCCGCTCGCCGGCGGTCGGATCGCGGAGCGGGCGCTTGGTGGCGGGAAGCGCTCCGTCGCCCGGACGCCGACCTTGGGAATAATCTCACACTTGATCCGTTCCGCCATCCCCGGCACCTTGATGCCCGTTGCGCGCTCGACCTGGCGTTGTCGCAGAAGGAGCGGCAGCGTCCGGCAGTTCTGCGTGCGCTGGTCGATCAGGGTGGCCTTGGTGCGGCGGCGCGAGTGGGTGCCGTACATCGGCGGGTCGCCGAGCATGAGCCCGACCCACTCGGCGACCTTCTGCGGCATACACTGGTTCGCCCGAGGACGCTTTCGCCATGGGCGAGATCGCGCACCCGAAGCCGCACTAGGTCACAACCCCGCAGCTTGCCGTCGAGCGCGAGGTTGAAGAGCGCAAGCTCGCGGGTCCGGCCGGCCATCTGCAGGCGGGTGCGCAAGTTCCAGATCTCCTGGAGCCGGAGCGGGGGTTTCCGCCCGATGAGCTTGCCCTTGTTCCACGGGGTCGCGGGCTGGGCAGAATCGGTCCGGTCCGCCATCGTCTGTCTCCGTTTCGGTTGGGTGGAGACAGCAGCGTGGACCATCGTGCCAGGACCGCTGGCCACCCCAAGCCGGTCATACGCTCGCCCGCTTGCGCGACGCCGAGACGCTGATAGCGGACACGGCAGCTACGAGACTCGGCGGGTGCATACGACCCAAGCCGGCCACCGAGCCGAGCCAGCCGACCGATCCCTGTGCCCCACTACCGGTCACTGGCAGCAAACATCGGGCCAGCCCCGAGTCAGCCAGAAGCTGCCACTCGCCCCTATCCTGTCGAGCGGCGGCTCTGGACGCGTAGCGGACACTGATGATCACCCTCCCGTTGGGTCGGTTAGGACGCAGAACTTCCGCTCGGCGCCTGGTTCTGAGCGTCCGCTGTAGCTTCGTGAGCGAACGGATGTTCGGGTCGTCTTACCTCAGGGCAACGAGAAAGCCCCTGGGTGCAAGGGGGGACGCCAAGCCCTTGATCGAATGCACTCCCTCCCCCTTGGCGGGCGGGTTGGGGAGGGGGGAACGTATACGTTGGCGGTCGGACGAATCGATGATATGCCGCCGCGGCATAGCGGTTCATCGATAGGTCGGTTTTCGAATCGAGACAGACCGCGATGATCCGACCGTCAAGCTCCTTTCGACGGTGTTGAGAGGCGTCCCTGCCTCGACTCAAAGTCCCCGCCGAGGCGTGATGGTCAGAGATTGTGGGCGTAGAGAACCTCGATCTCGTCGAGATAGGTGATGCCGGAGAAGTTGTCGAAGTATTTCTTGGCGATCTTGTCGGCGATCTCGCGTGCGACCTCCTCGCTCGCGGTGATGATTTCGAGCTTGATGTTGGAGAAAGTGTCGGAGACGGCCGGTTGACCGGACGAGCGCGTGTTGCGGCTGCCCTTGCCGCCGGCGGCCATGACCGTGTAGCCGGTCGCCGCGCTCGACTCGACAATCTTGGCGATGTCTCTCAGGAGCACCTTCTCGGTGATGACCACGAGCTTGGTCGCTTGCTGTGCCATGACGGATGACCTCCGGTCGCTTGTTGACGTTGATTCAGGGGCGACAGTTCGTGCCGCATGATGACGGCACGGACTGCCCGAGGCTTTGTGGACCACCGTCCGTGGGCCGATGCAGCGGCGTTTAGATTCCGAACACCACCTGGCCGAGACCGATATAAAGCGGTATGCCGATGGCGATGGCAACCGGCGTGCCGACACTGGTCGAGGCGCCGACGTAGGCGGACGGGTTCGCGGACGGAATCCCGGCGCGCAAGGTCGGCGGCCCCGAAATGTCGGAGCTGGAGCCGGCGATGACGGCCAGTAGCACCACGCCGCCCGGGCTGAAGCCTGTCAGGATATGGGCGATATAGCCGAGCCCGAACGCGATCAGGCCATGTGCCAGAGGCGCGACCGCTGCATAGACCGCGTACCAGTGGGCAACCCGGCGCAACTCATTGAGCCGCGTATAGGCTTCCATACCCATGATCAGCATCAGCACCGAGAGCAGACCCTTGAACAGGGGATCGTAGAAGCCGTCAAAGACGCTGTCGGGTCGGGTAAACAGACCGATAACGATACCGAGCAACAGGGCTGACAGCGCCGAACCCTGCAGGCTCTCTTTGACGATCGGCCAGATCCTCACCTTTTCCGATGAGCCGTCCCGGCGCTTTAGATAGAGGTTCGCCAGCACGATCGCCATCACCAGTGCGGGGATGTCCATGAAGGGATACAGCGCTGGCGCCCAATGCTCATAAACAATGCCTTCGTTTTCCATCACGACGATCACCGCTGCCATGGTCGAGCCGCTCACGGCGCCGAACAAGCCTGCCGTTGCGATGCCGTCCTCCGTTCGGACGCCCGGCAGAAGTGCCAGGGTGAATCGGCCGATGACGACCGCCATCACTCCGACCAGGACCGCGAAGAAGGCCGGCAACAGCATGTCGACGAGGTTTGCCTCGCGGATCGACATGCCGCCATCGAGCCCGATGCGCATCAGCAGCATGAAGACTACGAACTTGTAGATGGCATCCGGGATCTCGAGCCTGGACCCGAGCGCGGCGATCACCATTCCGCCGATGAGGAACGCCAGGGTTGGCGATTGAAATTGCGTTAAAAAGCGGGTGAAGAATTCCAGCAATGATTCCAAGGGTTCGCTCCTCATGTCGAGTATCAGCCAGGTGTGCCCCGGCTGATTTAGAGCGTAAGGGCATTCTCCGCCGAACCCCTATCGTTTTTATTCGACCGATGTATAGGCGAACCGTCATCGATTCGGTAAAGCCCACGGGATCCGCAGGAAAAAGCGAGTTTGAAACGAGCGTGTCGGGACCGATCCTGTTTTCGAGGCGTCATGTCGTGTGGTGGCCAAAGCGGTCGGCGCCTTTCTTAAGGCGTATTTTAGAACAAGAGGAGTCGGCAATGAATCAATCGCGATCGATGAAACACGTCTTAAGCGTGATGCTGAGCGCCGTGCTGACCGTGCCATTGCTCACCGCATCGCCATCGCTCCTGGCTTGGGGGCCGAGCGCGCTTTATCCGACCCCGATGGACCCGTTGATGCCGAGTCCGGAACGGGCTCAACAGTTGCGCCTCGAGATTCCCCGGGTGCTGGAAACTCTGCGCCAAGCCCATCGGCAGTCCGCGAGTCAGGAGTGGACCGGTGTCCCGGCGCAAGAAGGTGGGGCTGGCTCACCGCCGAAAAGGAACCCGCCTCCGAGTCTTAGCGAACCCTCAAGACAATGACGGCGAGCGCAGCCCGGATCGGCAGCGATCCCGAGTTGGAATCCTGGTGGCGGTTCCGCTCCGCCGAGATCGCCCTCCTGCCCCAGCCTGATTCAGAGGCACTGACCTGAGCCACCCTAAGCGGCGACGCCGTCTCAACGCCCCGGATCGCGACGAGCGAGACCTGGAAAGACAAGCAGGCCGGCGAGCGGATGGAGGAGACCGAGTGGTTTCGGATCATCCTCTGGCGTCGACGCGCCGAGAGCGCCCAGCAGTACCTGCGCAAGGGCTCGAAGGTCTACATCGAGGGCAGCCTCACGACCCGGAAGTGGACCGATCGATCGGGTTAGGTCCTATACATGAAATGACTTCATAGGCCGAGCAGTCGAAGGCCGGATGCGGGGCAAGCCCCGCTCCCTCCGAGGGTCGCAAGCTCCGGGTTGCGTGCCGTCCGGGGGGATCCTCCGCGGGGGTTGCGGTGAGCGTTGCAGCGATCAGGCAAGGTCCTATCGGCTCTCACGTTCTACCGGACCCGGCCGATTCACCCGAGACACACCGTTCCGGCATTCCGCCGGAGTGGTCTCGTGCGGTCGGTCGAGCTCAGGCGCCGTTATCGCGGTACTCGCCCTCCTGCGGACCGCAGCTCACCCAGCCCTGCCCCGGCACGCGCCGCTGGATGCTCCCGTCGCCATCGTCCAACCGGAAGAGATGCAGCCAGCCGTTGTCCAGCAACTGACGCACCAGATCGTGGCGGGCGATGATCTCCTCGATCGGCGCTTGGGGGGCCTGCAGAACGACACTCAGACGCAGCGGCTCGTGGATCCAGCGCCGGCCGTCGTGCAGCGATTGCATCGGCAGGCCCGTGCGCAGGTCGCCGGCGTTGCCTTCGAGCACCCCGATGGCGCCCCCGACCACGTTGTGCAGGACCTTGTTGCCGCTGCCGAAGCGCCGGTTGTCGACGGTGGAGCCGTAATACTGCAGGTTAATCCAGGACGCGACCACCATGGGTGCCGTCATGATCAGCTCCAGGGTCGTGAAGCCAGCATCGGCGTGCCAGTCGTAGTCGTGCAGGAAGGCGCGACCGCCCAGATCCAGACCGCGGGTGCGTGCGCGCGGGGCGGCGATGAAGGCGGCATTGCCGGCCAGCCCCCACTCGGGGCGGACCTGGGACCAGTCGCGGCTGCGCCGCCGGATGCTTGCCTCCAGCGCCTGCCCGCGCTGCCCGCCCAGCCCCAGCAGGGTGGCCCGTTGCATCCGCGTCAGCTCCCCGGCCTGCGCGAGCCAGCTCCGCAGCTCGGCGAGCTCCTCGGCGTAGCCCGCGGGCAGCACCTCGGTGTCGAAGAGGTGTACATCGTCGAGCGTGGTGTCGTGCAGACCGGGCAGGAACCAGGTGTCCGCGGGGACCGCCAGCCCCCGCTCGCGCAGACCGCGGCGCACCGCCGGGTCGTTGAGGAGCGCGGCGACCACGCGGGCGCTGGCCTCGCCGGTCTGACCTGCGCAGGCCCCGCAGTCGAGTCCGGTGGCATGGGGATTGTTCACCGAGCTGCTGCCGTGCCCGACCAGCAGCACGAGGCGTGCGAAGCCCTCGGTGAGCGACATGGCGCGCAGAATGCCCTCGGCGAGTGCGATCCGATCCGCCGGCGGAATGCCGGCGCGCATGCCGTCGAGCGTGCCGTTGGCTGCGCAGGTTCCTGCGTGGTCATGGGCGTGGTTGTGCGCATGCGGCCGGGGCGCGTGCGAGGGCGCGTCGAGGGTCGGTCCCACCCGGCACGCCTCCAGCGCATCCAGACGCAGATCGTCGGGGGACGGGACGGGCCGACTCCACCCCAAGGTGTCGCCGATGAGCTTGGGCGCGTAGAGCCAGATGCCGGCCGACTCGACGAAGGAGAAGCACGAGGAGGCGCCCATCTTGAACGCCTTCCAGGATTTGCTGATCCCGAAGCGGCGGCGTTGCACGGCCAGGGCGCGATCGGCTTCCGCGGGGTCGGCCCCGTGGATTTCGGAGCAGATCCGGTAGGTCGGCGTAAGCAGGACCGGCACATGGGTGCGTGCAGTGACGGCACCGAGCGGGACATGCTCGATCAGCACGCCGAAGAAGCCGGCGAAACCGAGTGTGCGCGCCTGCGGGCAGACGGTCTCAAAGGCGCGGCGTATCACCTCCGAGCGCACGTCGATGCAGAAGGCCGCCTGCACCGCGGGGCGGACCAAAGTGTCGCCGTTCGCCGCCGTGCGCAATTGCCCGATCAGGCCGCGCTGATAGGCGAGCTCCGCCGCGCTCAAGAGCACCAAATCGATCTCGGGGTTGCCGGCGTCATCGGGTGCGTCCCCGGTCGCGGTCGCTTCCGCAGCCGTCGGGCCCTTGCCCAACTCGGCGCAGACCCGGCGCCAGCGTTGGCGCAACTCCGGGCTGGTCTTGTGCTCGTAGACCAGCACGTCCCAGGCCAGCCGGATCGCGAGCAACTGCTCGATGGTGTCGTCGCGCCCTCCGGCCAGCTCCGCCTGCCAGCGCAGCAGACGGGTCCAGGCGGCCCAACCGCCGATGTCCATCAAGGCCGCGTGAAGATAGTCGCGCGCGCCGGCGGCGGGGATGCCCAGTCGGTTCAGGGCCGAGCGGATGCAGTCGCGCGGTGCCTCGGGCAGGGCCTTGACCCGCGCGCGCATGCCGCCTTGCCCCATCATGGTGGCGCTGAAATCGAGCGCCGCGAAGCGTCGCCAGGAGGCGTACAGCGACAGGCCCTGCCAGGGCTGCTTCCAGGTGGCCTGACCCATGTCGAAGAAGGCCGCGCAATGCTGGCTGATGCGCTCCACCACGAAGCCGGACCAGTCGTCGGCGTCCAGCGCGTCGAGCACCGCGGTCAGCAGCGGCACGCGCCCGGCCGGTGGCGGCTCGACATCGGCGGCGCGTTGCAGCGTCGCGGGGTCGAGCCGGCTCCCGCACAATGCGGCGGCCTCGCGCAGATCATCGTCGGTGATCCGCCCGGCGGCGATCTGCTCGCGATAGTAGGCCCTGGGCATGTATAGACGCGCGCCCGCCACCCGCCGCAGCATCGCTGCGGCCTCCTGGAACGGCAGATCGCGCAGTCCGTGGAAAGGGTTCACCGCCACAAAGCGATCCAGCGGCCAGAGCGGGGCAATACGCTCGCAGGCGGCTGCGACCTGCGCGTCGAGGCCCGCGGCCTCGGCGGCGCTCGCCCGTTCGGGTTCCGTAATCGGGTCGATCGCCGGCGGCATCGTGGCCGGTGTCTGCTCGAGCGTGTCGAGAGCATTCAGGTTCATGGCTTCATCCCCCTCAGTGGTCGGTGGACGCCGGGCGCAGAGGCCACAAGCGTGTGATCAAGCGGGTCACCAACACATCGACATAGAGCCCGTTGTAGAGATGCACCTGGATCGCCTGACGCAGCGACGGTGCGATGCGCATAAAATAGTGTTGCAACAGCAGCAGGCCGATGAACACGACGACGACGGCGATACTCAGGATCAGATCAAAGCGGCTGGCGGACGGCGCCACCGCGCTCATGCTGTCGGCAACGGCGAACGCGAAGGCCGCGTGCAGACCGAAATACCCGAAGCACACCAGGACGCCGATCGCGCTTGCCCGCAGCAGCAACGCGGCGTTGTCCTCCAACTGCAGGGCCTGCAGCAGCAGTTGCGCGACGGCGACTGCGATGATGGCCCCGGTCACGATCAGCGCGGGTTCCTGGACCGGATCCACCCCGAACACGAACCCCGCAACAATGGCCATCAAGAGCGCGCCCTGGAAGGCTACCAACCAATGCCAGGGCTGCGGACCGCCGTCCCGGAACTTGGGTGTCGCCGCCCGGAATCCGTCCACGCTGCTGCCGGAGGCGAGGAAGGCATGCGCCTTGTACAGCGAGTGGGCGACCAGGTGCAGCAGCGCCAGGCTGTAGAGCCCGAGACCCGCCTCCAACAACATGAATCCCATCTGTGCGGACGTGGACCAGGCCAGCGAGACCTTGATGCTGGTCTGGGTGAGCATGACCAGCGAGGCGACCGTGAGCGTCACTAAGCCGATCACCGCCAGGGCATCCAGCGCCGGACCGGACAGCGACATGATCGGCGCCATCCGAATCACCAGGAAGGCACCCGCATTGACGATGCCCGCGTGCAGCAGGGCCGACACCGGGGTAGGCGCCTCCATGACCTGCAGCAGCCAGCCGTGGAAGGGAAACTGCGCGCACTTGAGCGCCGCGCTCAGCACGATCAGCCAGGCCGCCGCCTGCAGCGCCGTTGGCAGCGGACCCTCCAGCGTCTCCATCGCCGCGTAGACACCGGCAAACTCCAGCGTGTGCAGACTCGACCCGATCAAGAGGACCGCGATCAGCAAGCTGGCATCGCCGATCCGGCTGAAAACGAACTTCTTATGCGCCGCCATCACCGCGGCGGGGCGCTCCGGATAGAAGAGCAGCAGGCGGTGCAAGCTCAGGCTGGTGGCGATCCAGGCCAGCACGAACATCAGCAGGTTGCCCGAGACGATCAGCGTCAGAATCGACGCCAGCGTCAGCAGCAGCCACTTATGGAAGTGCCCCTCGGCGGGGTCGCCGTTCAGGTAGTTACGCGCATAGGTCGACACCAGCGCACCGACGAAGGAGACCAGCGTGAGCATGATCACCGTGACGGCGTTGACATAGACGCCGATGGCGAAGGCGCCGTTGTCGAACGGCAGCGCAATCGACACCAGGGTCAGCGACTGGGCCGACCCGAAGCCATGCCCCAAGAGCACCGTCAGGGCCAGCCCGAAGGCCGACCACGACAGGACATTGGCGAGGCGCGCCATCCGCGACCCCGAACGGTTTGCGATCCGGCTAGGGATGGCCCCGGCGAGCCATAAGACTAGCGGCGCGGCAACCGCCGCCGCAGTGACGAGTGTGAGAGCGGACGACATCGAGGCCTCCCGGGCTCGCGCCCAGTGATTTAGGTTCGATGTGGACTTGTGGGCAAGTCGATGCCTTGAAAAATCTATCTTTTCGATCCAACCTATCGGCTATTCTCTAAGTGTGGTGGGCGGCGTCTCGCATAAATGAGCCGAACTGCGAGCGTGCCCGGGTCGACCGTTTCTGGCTGGGGTTTGATGCGTTGCGTGAGGGTGGCGACCTACTTGATCGCCTTTTTCGCTCAGAGGTGAGCCCCGGACTTCTGCCGCAGCAGATGTTTCACGTCGCCGCCCTCCTTGCGGAGGGCATGGATAACGATCAAATCGCTCACCAGAACGACAGCCATCCCTTCAGCCAATCGACCACATCGTAGACCCGTCCAAAGAAAACATCTTTTGGTCGATAGGCCTTCGCGGCCGCTGGGCTCGTTGCGGCCTCGATGGCTTCGGTCAACTGAGTGAGACGACGTGCGTGGATACCGCAACGCGCCTGCACGGGGTCGTGCAGAAAACCCGAAAAAGCGGCGACGATCGCAATGGTGACCGTCACGGCGAGCAGGGTAACGACGAGGACGGTCGGTGATGGATGAACCGGGAAGATCGTGTAGAAAAGGCGCCCGGCCACCTCGCCGAGCGCGAACGCGGATATCGCCTGTTCCCTGGCGACCGCCCGGGCGATCGCTGCACCGGCGGAGATCGAGCCCGGCGTGAACTGACTAAACGCGACAACCCCCACGATCGCCGCGAGCGTCCCGGCCGTTATGTCGGCGGCCACGTTGCGGGTCTGCACATAGATCGTCATCGGTTCCTTAGCGGCGGCGACAACACGGCGAAGAAAGGGATCCGAAACCTCCCCCGCGGAGATCGGCAATGCCAGCAGGTCCTCCATGAGACTGCGTGTCAACGCCTCCTGAACCTTCGTCCGAAAACCGAGATGGCGCCGCAACAGCCAACGGGCGGCCCGGCGGGCGCGCATCAGTTCCAGCAGGAGTGCGAGCACACGCAGGATGAAGTTGGGGAATCCCATCAGGAAATTGATCGGCGCGACCAGCACGTCGATGCCCCATGCGCGCCGGTTTAATGCCAGAGCGCCCGGCCAACCGTAGTTGGACTCCACGAACGCCGGGATCCTCCGCCGGCAGGCGGCAAAATAGCGGTCCGGTGGGAAATCTGTGTCGGTGAGGCGCTCTGTCACTGCTTTCGCCGAGGGTTCGACAAAGGTTGTTTGCTGGCACGTCGTCGGTGGGGCGGTGACACCGGGCAAGGCTCAATCCCAGCGTGACTCCGCCTCCCGCCGAGAGAAAGTGACCATCCGCCCATCGGTCAACAGCTCGCGGATGCGCCATGGTACCCCCTCCTCGTCGATCTCGACCAGACCGATACCGCTGCCGTTGAGCAGGCGGCGGCCGTGCGGGCTGCCATCGGGTTTACGCGGAATGACCCGCATGTGCCGCCGGCGCGTCAGCCAATTCAACGGCGAGCGCGGCGAATAGAGCCATCGGTTGGCACGGTCGAGCACCTCCAGCAAACGCGGCGGAAAGGCGTTGCGTAACCCGCTGCTGCAGATCTGCCAGATGTCCGGCCCACGCACCCGACCGCGCAGCTCGACGTCGTAAACAAACGAATAGTGGACATCGCCCGAGAGGACCACGAAGTGCTGCGGGGTCTTCGGGTGGCGGAAGATGTTGAGGATCGCGTGGGCGGCGCCCGGATGGGCCATCCAGTTCTCGGCATCCACCATCAACGGTTGACCGAACCAGGTGAAGATCCGCTGGATGGTCTCGATCAGCTTGACGCCGAAGATCGGTGTCGGCGAGACGAGCAGCACGGCCGGCTGCCCGCGCAGCGTCTGCTGCAGGTCGGTCAGGGCCTCCCAATCCATCAACCCGGAGGGTTTGCGGGCCGCCGATTCCGAGCGCCAGCGGTGGGTCCGGGTGTCGACGACCACCAGCGGCGGCGTGGTCGGCCAGCTGTAGTGCCAGTGATCGAAGCGCAGCAGGCGGTCGATCAGGTCGTCGTGCGCCTTGCCGCCGGGTGCGTCGAGACCCGCCTGGACCTGGTCGAGGACTTCTTGATCGAAGGCATCCGGGCTGTTGCCCCATGCCTGGTTGAGCAGGTAGCCGAGAAGGGCGTTGCCGATCACCCGCTTGGAGAACGGATGGCCATAGGCCACCTCCTCCCATTCGCGGCTCAGGTTCCAGTCGTCGGTGATGTCGTGATCATCGAAGATCATCGCCGTCGGCACATGTGCGAAAAGTCGGCGGACCTCCGGCAGCCCGGCCACGAACTCTTCGATCGCCAGGCGTTCGCTCCGGTACAGGGACCGGGAGGCGACATCCAACCCGGGCGGCGGATCCAGGTCGATCAGCGGCCAGAGTGCCGGTGACCAGACCAGCAGGTACATCGCCAGCGCCTCACCGAGCGTGATCAGGTGATTGTGCGCGCTGTTGGTCGTGAAGACCGGTTTCTCGACCCCGCCGAACAGCACCTCGATCAGGGCGTCGTTGCGCTTGCGGCGCGGCAGCAGCGTCTCGCGCCGGTAAAAACCGGCCGGATGACGGTAGAGGGTCTGTGCACTGTCCAGCCAGGTCAGGTCGGCGCCGGCCAATGGCTCGTCGGGCAGGTCCAGCATCGCGACCACTTGGTGAATCGCCTGTAGCATCGGACCGGCAACATCGTCCGCATAGACCTGATCCCCGGTCAGCACCAACACCGAAGGCCAAGCAGGCAGCTTATCCGGGGCGACCGTCTCTGCTGCGGTTTCCCGTCCAGTCGGCAGAGCGCCCTGCTCGAGGCAGCGGTTCAGCAGCCGATCGGCCTCGACCAGACCGTCGCCCCCGGTGTGGTGCGGCTTACGGCACGACCCGTGCAAAAGGCTACCGACCCGCGACGGCAGTATGAAACCGGGCGAGGTCTTTCCCGGATAGCAGAGGTCGGGGGCCAAGTCGGCGCAGTCCAACCAGCGGCCCTCGGGTGACGCCAGGGATTGCAGGTTCACCACATAGCTGATCCAGCGATCCTGCGGCAACGGCTCGTCGAACTGCAGATCGACCAACAGATAGTGCAAATGCGCACCGGCCGTCAGACAGTGCAGGCCCGCCGGGCCGGGCGCGAGCACCCGGTCAAGCGGTTGACCCTCGTCGGGAGCAATCGTGATCCGCGCGCGGACCGGCTCGCGAACGGCCAGCCAGAGAACCAGCCGCTGCGGCGAGCACCGGCGCAGCATCGGGCCGGCAAGAACCAGCGGCAACGGCGTTCCGGACGCTGTCATGGGTTCGATTCCCCATCAGGCGGGCTTCGCAGGGTCATGTCCTTTCTCCACCACGAAGATAGGATCCGCACATCGGCGGCACGCTTGCTCGCCGGGCAATAAAAGGTTCACATCACGAGGTTGACCAGTTACTCGACAGTTGCATGGTGACCGGCCGCTCCTGGCGCTGTCCTTCCCCTCCGACATTCCGGATCCAGTGACCGGTCATGGGGCAGACCTGCCGCCGGCTCGGGTCATGCCAGTGGCAGCAAGGGGTCGTAAGCGCGCGCCAAACTCAGAGTCGTGAGTGACAGCAACGCGCGTTGAAGAGTCACTCGGCTTGACTTGACGTGCGACGGCTCCTGGCCAGCTGCTGCCGTTAGGGTCGCCTGAACCGACCCAAGACCAGCTGGACGGCAGGCAGCCGCAAAAGCGGTGGACGAATCCGGTAGGGTCAGCGCGGATTACTCTGAGGAATTCTCGTGGAATAAGTTGACCGACAACAGCCGGGCTCCTCATCCGATCCGCTCCGGAGCGACGCTGCCCGGCGAAGTCGATGTCGAGGACGTCGTTGTCGCGCACGCGGACGATGCGACCCTCGCCGAACACCCGATGGCGGATCCGATCGTTGTCCGCCCACCGCGACGAGCCCTCCCCCGCTCGACGCTGTGGGTTGCGCTTCGGCACCGCGTGGCGGGGGATGCCGACCGCCTCCGGATCGCCATTCAGCAGGCCGGTCGCTTTGGCCGGTGTATCGGGCAGCTTGGCAGCGGGTTCGGTTCAGGAGAGCCGTTTGAACGTGGCATCCCCGAGCGAGGCCACGGTCCGGAGTCACGCTTCGAAGACAAACCAGACGCCGCGGCATCACCAAGGCCCCGGGCGGGCTCCATGGCACCCTGATCGAGCGCGCGAGAGGCGGACCCGGACGAGCGACTCACTACCGGCTTCTGCTGTCCGCCGCAGAAGGATCAAGGGTGCCAGGAATCGGGAACACCAGTCCTGGGGCGAGGGCATGAAAACGGGGTCTCCGGGAACCCTGTGCAAAGCGCAGGGGAACCCAGTGCCCTATCCGGAGGAGGGAACAGCGTGCCCATGGGTAGGGAACACCGTGCCCATGGGTAGGGAACCCGGTTCCGTCCCTAGGGAACCCGGTTCCGTCGGTAGGGAACAGAGTTCCTTTTGATAGGGAACACAGTTCCCCCTAACCGGTATATTAACCGTCATAGAACCGTCAGTAAGTCGACGTCGTCGCGCGCGACCCCCGCTTATCGAATCACACCTCGAAACGCAGACCCGATCCGGCGCGACCGGGTCCACGCCCGTATCGACGAGTTCGTCGCCCCCTGGTCCGACACCGGGGCACACCGCACGCGTCGGGACGCCACCGTCATCCAACGCCGGCAGACGCTTCGGCACGCGGACAAGGCCTCGACTCGGCCGGTCGGCACCCGCCACTCGCACAACGCACACGCCACCCTCCCCGGATCCACCGCGCACGATCGCGCACGGGATCGCCGGGACAGTCCGGACCCGGGCATTCTGCGACCGGCCGGCATTCCGCCCAGCCCTGTCCGGCGCTTAACCCGCTCGAGCACAGGTTATCCACACGACCGACCACAGGGATTGTGAACAAAAAGGCCGTCGGCGCCGGGAGAGCCTCCCCGATGCGCCGTCTGCGCAGCGTCCGACACACCTGCGAGTAAAGCCGCGTTTTCGAGCGCTTAGCGCCGTCGCCGTCACGCCCGTCGGCCGGCACTCTGTCCGCACCTTCACGGACAGGGCAGTGGCATGCGACAGAACCTCGATTCACCCTTCGACGAGACGCCCGGGCGTCTGGCCCGACACCTCGCCGCCTCGCTGGCCGCCCTCGGGTTGGCGGCGGCGTCGCTGGCGAACCCCGGCATGGCCGAGCCGTTGCCGAGCACGTCGATCGCGCGCATGGCGCAGCTGCCGTCCGGCGGGTTGCAGGCGGTGGAGACCACCGGCGGGGAGCTGCTGTTCTTCTCCGAGAACGGACGCTACGTGCTGCGCGGCAGTGCCGTGGATCTCTGGCACGGGGCCAAGCTCACCGCGTTCGATCAGACCCAACACCTCGCCGGGCGGATCGATCTGGCGCGACTGAAGCTCGACGTGGCCGATCTGGGGGCGATCGACGTCGGCGAAGGCCCCGAGGTGGTGATCTTCGTCGATCCATTCTGCCCCCATTGCACGGCGCTGTATGACGATCTGGCGCCGCTGCGCGCGACCTATCGCTTCCGGCTGGTCCCGATTCCGGTGCTGGGCGAGGCCTCGCAGCGCGCCGTGCTCGCGCTGGCGTGCCTGTCCGGGAGTGATCCCGAGCAGGCGCGCGAGGCGCTGCTCGGCGGGCTGACGGCGGATCTCCCGGAGCCCGCGGCGGGATGCGGCGAGGCGGTCGCGCAACGCACCCCGATCGCAGCCCAAATCCTCGGGATTCGCGGCACGCCCTTCCTGATCGCGCCGGACGGGCGCCTGCGGCAAGGTCGCCCCGACGACCTCGCGACCTGGCTCGCCGCCGTCGAGGAGCGTGCCGAATGATCCACGCCACGCCCCTGCTGCTGTGCGCGGCCCTGCTCGGGGGCTGCGCTTCGGGCAACCCCGAATACGCCTGTCCCGGCTATCCGGGCAAACCGCTCTGTCTGCCGCCGAGCGCCCTCTACAGCCTCAGCGACGGGGACGGGCCACCGCCCGCGTCCGTCGCACGCGCCCTGCCGGTCGAAACCGAAAGCGGGTTTGCCGCCGGCTCCGGTTGGGCCTGGACCACACGCCTGCGGGATTAGGAGACCGCCATGACCTCACGCCTCACGTTGCCGCTCGTGCTCTCGGCGCTCGCCGTCCTGAGCGGCTGCGCCACCCGAGCGCCTGCTCCGGATGCCTTGGCGGCACAGGACCAACGCCCCGCCGAGTATCGACCCACACGCGCCGCCGCCGCGTCGATGCAGGCCTGGATCGCCCCCTGGGAGGATGCGACCGGCGATCTGTATCCGCCCTCCACGGTGTACATCGAGGTGCTGCGCGAGCACTGGCAGTACGACGGTGCACCGCACGGGCGTTTGACCGTGCTGCGGCCGCTGCAGGTGCAGCCGCGCTCGCCCGTGCCGAACGATGCCGCGTCTCCGGTGATGCCCCCGGATACGGTTCCGACGGATCCGGCAAGCGTACCCATGCACCTGCCGCGGGCGGACAAGCGCGGCGCCTGAACACCGTGGTCCGGTGCAGACCGGACGATCGGCCCACCCGAACCCGCGCGGCGCGGGTTCCTCAACCTTTCGGAGAAGCTGATCATGTTGTCCCCGCCCCCGTTGTCCGGTCGCGACCGCCGGACCCTGCTGTTCGCGGGCATCGCCGCGACCCTGCTCGCCCTGGCGCTCTCCGCGAGCGCCACGGCCGGCACCACCGGGACCGAGTTCTCGGCCCTCTACACCCTGCTCACCGGCTGGATGACCGGTTTTCTCGGCCGGGTGGTGGCCGTGATCTTCATCATCATCGGCGTCATCGCCGGTGCCGCACGCCAGTCGATCATGGGCTTCGTCCTGGGCATCGCCGCCGGCGTGGGCATGTTCCTGGCCCCGGCGATCGTCGACGGCGTCGTCACCGCCACCCTGCCCGTCCTCTGATCGGAGCCTTCCGATCGCCCGGACCCCGACCATCGGGTCCATTGCCGGGTCCCGACCACGGGACCCCTCAACCACGCGAGGTCTTCATGATCGGATTCGACAGGCGCGCCGTCGCCGGCGTGGCCCTCGTGATGGCGGTCGCGGTCGCGCACGCCGGCGACGCCCCGCGGCTTCCCGAATCCCTGATCGGCGCGTTGCCCGGCGTCGGCGATCTCGTCGTCTATCCGCGCTCGGGCGACGTCCACGTCTGCCGCCGCATCCCCGCGCGCGCTTCGGCGGTCTGCACGAGCGCGCGACAGGTCATCGACGGCGCGCTCGCCCATCGCGACGCTTGGCTCGCGGGTACCGCCGATCTGCTCTACCCGACGGATCCGGACATCGCGGTGCTCGATCGCGCGATCGCTCTCGCCGCGGACGGCGCGGACGGTCTGTTCCTGGTCGCCTACCGACTGGCAGGGCACCACGCCGACGGCGTTCCGTCCCGGTCCCGGACACTCGTCGTCACCCGCTGTGCCCCGCACCGGGAGGCCGACCGCGGATCCTCCGCAGGAGCCGGGCCCACAGCGCTCTGCAGCGAAGCGGAATATTCCTTTGCACCGACCGGCGAACCGCAGGCGGCGCACGCACGCGACGGTGCCGGTCACCTCGCCGTCGCCACGACCGCGAACGGCGTGGCCATCCTGCTCCCCGACGGACGCGCGCTGTTCACCGCCGACGCGGTCGACCCGCTCGCCTGGAGCGCGGCGCACATCCGACGCCACCCGCAACAGGTGTTCGCGCCGACCTCGGCCGCCGAGCAGCGTATCGAAACACGCGGCGCCGTCTTCCGGCTTCATGCGTCGGCCCGCGACGATGCGCTGATCGTCACGCGCGAAGACGCCGCCGTCGACGGCGCGACCCAGGTATCGCTCGGCGTCCTGCCTGCCGACCCGAGCGATCCCAGCCCGATGCTCCGACTCGCGGAGACCCGCCTGTTCGACCGTGCGCAGGGGCCGCGACCATGAGCCGATCCCGCACCGCCCCGGTCCAGGTGCGCTCGCCCTCCGGCAAACCCCTGAGCGACTGCGCCCGCCGCCGCGCCAGGGAGATGGTCCGCCGGGGCCGCGCGACCTGGATCTCGACCACGCCCCCGATCATCCGCCTCACCGAGAAGCCCTCATGACGACACCGCGCCGGTTCACCGGCTCGCGCGCCAACGCGCTCTTCCCGACCCTGGCCTACGACCCGGACAGCCATCTGTTCCTGCTCGACGACCAGTCGCTCGCCTTCGGCTATCTGTGCGAGCCCCTGTCCGCCGCCGATCAGTCCAACGCCGACCGCCTGCTCGTGCTCGGCAATCTCGACTGGCCGCCCGAGACCCTGCTGCAGGTCGCGCTCTGGACCTCTCCGGATATCGAGGAGACGGTCGCGCGCATGGAAGGGCTGCGCATCGAGACCGCCACCGCGCTGTTGCGCGAATCCACGCGCCGCACCGCCGCCTATCTGCGCGCCGGCAGCACCGCCCCGCTCTCCCCGGCCGGGGATCTGCGGCTGCGCGAGCTGCAGGTGTTGCTCACGGCCAAGCTGCCGCTCGCCGCCCCGCAGCCGAGCGCGCACGAGTTGCGCGATGCCCGCGAGCTGCAGGCGACCGCCCTGCAGGTGCTGGTCACCGCCGGGATGCGCCCGACGAGCCTCACGGCCGACCGCCACGTGCGGATCATGACGACCCTGCTCAATTGGGGAGCGCAGGCGGGGTGGCGCGACCGCATCACGCCCGAGTGCGATGCCCGGCGTCCGGTGCGCGATCAGTATCTGGACTACGACGTCGGCATCGATGTCGACGCCAAGGGGATCACGCTCGGGGAGCAACGCATCCAGACCTTCTCGGTCAAGCGCTTTCCCGACCGGGCCGGCTTCGGGCTGGCCGCGCGCTTCCTCGGGGATCCCTTCTCGGGCTCGCGCGGGGTGCGCCACAATGCGTTGATCACCCTGAACCTGCATTTCCCGGACCCCGAGGCGACGCGGGTGAATCTCACCTCGCGTGCGCAGTGGGCGGCCCATCAGGTGAGCGGCAATCTTTCGCACTACATGCCGCGGCTCGCCCACAACAAGCGCGACTTCGACGCCTTGTTCGTCCGTCTGGACCACGGCGACCGCCCGCTGCAGGCGTATTTGGGGATCGTGCTCTTCACCGCCCCGGAAGAGGCCGCGGGCGCGGCCTCGAATCTGCGCACCTATTGGCGCGAGCTCGGCTTTCAGGTCTTGACCGACCGCTTCTTCGTGCTGCCGCTGTTTCTCAACTGCCTGCCGTTCGGGGCGGATCGCGGGGCGATCCGTACCAGCTTTCGCTACCGCACCCTCTCGGCCGCCCATGCCGTCGCGCTCATGCCGGTCTTCGGCGACTGGAAGGGCACCGGCACCCCGGTCCTGAACCTGGTCGGGCGCACCGGCCAGCTCGTGGATCTGAGCCTCTTCGACTCGGCGACCAACTACAACGCCGTCATCGCCGCCTCCTCGGGCTCGGGCAAGTCGTTCCTCGCCAACGAGCTGCTCTCGACCAACCTGAGTGTCGGCGGGCGCTGCTGGGTGATCGACGTCGGGCGCAGCTACGCCAACCTGTGCGAATCCCTCGGCGGGCAGTTCGTCGCCTTCACCGCCGACTCGGACATCGTGCTGAATCCCTTCGAGCTGCTGCAGACGTGGGAAGAAGACGCCGACGTGATCGCCGCCATGGTCACCGCGATGGCGGCCCCGACCGAGCCGCTCGGCGATTACCGTACCGCCGGGCTCAAGCGTGCCCTGCGCGAGCTGTGGGACACCCACGGCACGGCGATGACTGTCGATCTGATCGCCGCGGCCATGCTCGCCTGCGCGGACGAGCGCCTGCAGGACGTCGGCGTGCAGCTCTACCCCTTCACCTCGCGCGGGGAATACGGTCGCTGGTTCCACGGGCGCAACACCATGGACTTCAGCGCGGACCTGGTGGTTCTGGAGCTCGAAGAGCTCAAAGGGCGCAAACACCTGCAGCAGGTCATCCTGCTGCAGCTCATCTTCCAGATCCAGCAGGCGATGTACCTGGGCGAGCGCGCGCGCCAAAAGCTGGTGCTGATCGACGAGGCCTGGGATCTGCTCACCCAGGGGGATGTCGCGACCTTCATCGAGCACGGCTACCGGCGCTTTCGCAAGTACAACGGGGCGGCGATCACCGTCACCCAGTCCCTCGCCGACCTCTACGCCAACCCCACCGGGCGGGCGATCGCCGACAACAGCGCCCACACCCTCCTGCTCGCCCAACCCGGTCACGCCATCGATCGGCTCAAGGCCGATCACCGTCTGCCGATGACCGCCGCGGGTGCGGAAATGCTCAAGACCGTGCACACGGTTCCCGGCGCCTACTCCGAGATCATGACCTTGACCGACAGCGGCGCGGGGATCGGCCGGCTGATGGTCGACCCCTTTCGCCAGCTGCTCTACTCCACCAAGCCCGCGGACGTGGCGGCCATCCGGCGTCTGCGCGAGCGCGGGATGAGCGTCGAGGAGGCGATCAACCGCTTGCTGGCGGGGGCCGAGACGGAGGCGTCCGATGCTGCCTGAGACCACCGTCCCCGAGGTTCGGCACCCGGAAACCCGGGTTCCCGCGGATCGCCGTGCAGGTTCCCTCCTGCTGCTCGCGGCGATCCTGCCGGCGGCACTCGCCGGCGGTTACCTCGGTGCCGAGATCGCGGCCCAGCCGCTGCGCGAGGCCATCGCCACCCGCCCGCCGGTGCTGATCATCGATGTCGCGGCCGCCCTTGACGGGATCGCGCCGGAGGACGTCGGCGAGGCGATCGCGGACCTCAGGACAACCGCCGTGCGTCTCGCCGACGGGGACGTTCTGGTTTTGGACGCCCAGGCCGTGCTCGCGGCACCTGAGGATGTCTATGTCCGGCAGCGCGATGTGCCGTCGGGGACGCAGCCATGAGCGCAGGCACCAACATCGCCACCTCGCCCGCGGCCCGCCTCGCACGCACCATCCGGTACGGTCTGCCGGTGCTGCTGGTTGTCCTGGTGTTGATGGTCTATTTGGGGACGCGCTATCGCATCGCGATCGACGATCAGGTCGACAAGTGCTTGCCGCCCTACACCCTCTTTCTGGTGGATCGCCACGACGACGCGATCGAGCGCGACGGCCTCTACGCCTTCCCCGCCGGCGAGCGCATGGCACCGTACTTTCCGATGCAGATGCAGGTGATCAAACGGGTCGTCGGCCTGCCCGGAGAGACGGTCTCGGTCACTGAACAGACCACGCGGGTCGACGGGCGAACGGTCGGCGAAGGGCTGGATCTGGCCGGCACGCTCGGCACGCCAGCAGCGACGTTCGTCCGCGAGGTCATGGTCCCCGCCGATGCCGTCTGGATCATGGGCGCCACCCGCGACAGCTTCGACTCGCGCTACTGGGGGCCGCTGCCGCGTCAGCAGATCATCGGGCGGGCCTATGCGGTGTTCTGAGTGTCGGTTCCCTACCCTGTTGGTTCTATCGCTTCAGCTCGTCGCGACGGCCTCCGCCCAGTCAAGCGAGCGCGCCGACCTGCGGGCGCTGCGGGACCAGGCCGGCGCCACCCAAGAGGCGGTCTCCGGCACGACGCTTCCGGACTGGCTCCGGCCGGGCTCTTCGGCGTCGGCGCGTGCGGGCGAGGCGCTCGGCGCGGCCGAGCGCGAACGGTTGCACCGACTGACCACCGCGCAGATGCCCGCCCTCCCCGACGCGCAAACGACCGCGACCGCAACGCCGAAGCAGACCATCACGCTCCTGGTCTCGCGCGCGCTGGGCGCGGCTGCCCTGCGCGACATCTTCGCCACCGCCGCCCGACCCGACGTGCGGATCGTCTTTCGCGGGGTGGCCGAAGGCGAACCGCTGATCGACTTCATGCGCGGGATCCATGCCGAGCTGGACGGTCTCGATCCGATGCCCGCGGTCGAGCTCGACCCGACACCCTTTCGCGAGACCGGCGCCGAGGCCGTCCCGCTGATGATCCTGTCCGGTCCCGACGGGGAGATCGCGCGGGTCGCCGGCCTGTCGGATCCGGCATGGCTGCAGGCGCAGGTGGCGGCCGGCCGGACCGGCGACCTGGGCGTGCGCGGACCGGTCGAGACGATCTCCGAACCGGACATGCTCGAGGAGATCGCGCGCCGGGTCGCCGCCCTGGATCTCGCGGCACTGCGCGAGCAGGCGCTCGCGCGCTATTGGACACGCGCGGTCTTCGAATACCTGCCGACCGCGCGGGAGCCCCGCACGCGGGTGATCGATCCCGTGATCGAGGCGAAGGTCGACATCGCCCTGCCGGACGGGACCCTGTTGGTGCGCTCCGGCGAGAGGCTCAATCCGCTCGATCGCCTGGCCTTCGGGCTGCGTCTGGTGGTGTTCGATCCGACCGAGCCGGCCCAGGTCCGCACGGCGCGCACGCTGGGCGAGAGCGCCGGGCCGCTGCGCCCGGTCTATCTGGCGACCCGTTTGGAACGCGAGGCCGGCTGGGAGGGCTTTCGCGCCATCGAGGATGCCCTGGACGAGACGGTCTATCTGCTGACCCCGGACGTGCGCGAACGCTTCGCCCTGGAGCGCGTGCCGGCGAGCGTCGAGTCCGCCGGTCGTGTCTTCCTGGTGCGCGAGCATCCGCCCGAGGAACCCCGATGAAGGCTTTGAAGGCACCCACCCTGCCCCGCCTCGCCGGACTGCTCGCGGTCGTCCTGACGCTGTCGCAGTCCCCCGTTCGGGCCGCCGACCCCGCCTGCCCGGACGCCGAGCTGTTCTCGGGCAAGCTGATCACCGATGTCTGCTGGGCCTGTCTGTTTCCGATCCGCATCGCCGGCATGCCCCTGTTCGGCGGCAGCGCACCGGCGGGTGCGGCCTCCGCACCGTTGTGTGCCTGCAACGACGGCCTCGGCGTGCCGCATCCGGGCTTCACCGTCGGGATGTGGGAGCCCGCGCGGCTGATCGAGCTGGTCCATGCCCCGCGCTGCGCGCCGGCCTTGGGCGGGATCCGTTTGCCGCTCGGCAGTCGCCGTCTGCTCGGCACCGCGGGTCAAGCCGAATACGACGCGAGCGATACCTCCTTCTACAACTTTCATTGGTACGCCTTCCCGCTGCTGATCCTGCTGGATCTGTTTTGGGACGACCGCTGCAACCCGGACGGCTATGTCGATCTGGACCTGCTCTATGTCTCCGAGCTGGATCCGACCTGGAACCACGACGAGTTGGCCTTCTTCACCAACCCGGAGGCCGCCTGGCTCGCCAATCCGGTCGCCCTGGCCGCCTGCCTGGCCGATGCCGCCGCGGCGACCGCGGGCACCCCGATCGATGCGCTCTTCTGGTGTGCCGGGACCTGGGGCAACCTTTATCCCTTCACCGGGCGGGGGCCGACCGTCGGCTCACGTGCGCGCGAAACCAGTCTGGCCTCGGCCCGGTCTCTCGCCGCCCTGCATCGGCGCGGACTCGCGCGTCGCACGATGGGCAACGACGCCCTGTGCGGTTCCCCGATTGCGCCCTTCCTCCCGAAGAGCCAGTACAAGCTCTCGATGTTCTACCCTCTGCCCGAGACGCAGCGCGCCCACGTGATCGGCGAAAGCCCGTTCACCTGGGGGGAGTGGCGCAACATCCCCGCGGTCGGGGAGGACCATCTCTATCTGCTGTGGCGTTGGAACGACTGCTGTGCGACCTTCTGAGCGGTATCTCCTCCCGGTCCGGGTCCTGACCGGCCTCCTCTGCATCGCCCTGGTCTGGACCCCGTGGGCGTTGGTGTGGGGCGACGACTTCGCCGACGCCATCGACGCGGGCAAGCAGGCGGGGCGCGAAGCGACCGGCGCACTGACGCTGCCGGCGCTCTCGGGCGATACGCTGACGCTGCCGGGCGGGGACCTGCGTCTCGACGCGCTCTTTCCCGGCGCCGCCGGCGGCGACCCGGCGAGCTTCTCCGGCCTCTACGGCAATCACCACGGCACCCTGATCCACGGCCAACAGGCCCAAGGTGCCCTGATCACCGAGGGCTCGGCGACCGGCGAGGCGTACCGCACCCTGCGCGGCTCGGTCGAGCGCTCCCGTCCCGACATGCGCATCGACCCGCTGTAGGCGCAGACCGACGACGTGCTCGACACCTTCGAGGCGATCGCCGAGACCTTCGGACACTGCGAGACCGCAACGACCTTCGACAACGGCGCCCGCGAGGTCCAGGTTCCGGATCTGCGCACCTGCGATCGGTTGACCCCGCAAGGCGGCTCCTGCTCCTGGTATCACGACTACGCGCTCCCGTCGCAGGAGAGTCTCGTGACGGTCGGCGGCAGTGCGGCGCTGGAGAGCTGCGGACCCGGCTGCACGCGGGTCGTGCTCGAGCGCGGCGGATCCTGGAGTGAAATCGACGCGAGCTCCGGCGCCGTCCCCGTCGACGCTCCCCCGTTGGAGGGCGAATTCGCCGTGAGCGATCCGGCACGCGTTGAAAGCATCCAGGTTACGCTCGTCTTCGGCGATCGACCGGATCACGAGGCCGCCGAGGGGTGGTTTCTCCAGGGAACGCGTTCCTGGTATTCGGCGCGCTTTCCCGGGGTCGATCGCGCGCGCACCACGCCGGGCGACTGGTTCGACGCGACACCCATGACGGAGAACCTGCGCAACGGCGGTCGGTTCAGCCTGCGCCACGACCAGACCTGGACCTACAGCGATCAGGGCGGACCCACCGAGGCGTGCCCCTTGTGCAGGGAGCAGTTCAGCTACCCCGTCTATTTCGGGGCGATCGCGCTTGCGGTGGAGATCCGTTACACCTCCCGGCCGCTGCGCAGTGTCTGGGGCGCGAACGACGGCTGTTACGACCTGCTCGAGACCCTCGGCAGCGACTTCTGCAGCGGTACGGTCGAATGCTTGGGCTCGCCCCCGCTCGCCGCGGACAGCTGCTACGAGCACGCCGACGTGCGGATCTGCCCGGACGCCATGGCGGCCCCGCCCGTGGCCGGTCAAAACCCCTTCTGCACCGAGATCAAGGTGACCGCGAGCTGCTCGGGGTTCAACCAAGGGCAAATGCAATGCTGGACCGATCCGCAGGGACAGCTGCAGTGTCCCTACAACGACGGCGATCAACCCTCCGACTGCATCGCCTTGGAGGCCGATCCCGCCTGCGGCTTCATCAAGTCCGAATGTGTCGAAGGGGCCGTCGACAACCGCGGGATCTGTTTTCTGTTTGAAGAGACCTGGGACTGCGGCGCCGCGCGCACCATCCCGTTCCTGGAGCGCAACCGCACGCTCGACTGTGCCGGTCCGGTGCGCTGCCTCGGCACCGACTGCGCGGAGTTTCCCGAGGAGCAGTCGGCGGACTTCGCCAAGGCGGTCGGCGCGTTGCAAACGGTGCAGATGGCGGTCTCGGACATGCAGTGCACGCCGGGCGGCAGCTGTCGGGTGTTCTCGGGCAGCGCCCATGAATGCAAACGCGCGGTCGGGGGGATCGTCAACTGCTGCACGCGACCCCAAGGGGTGTCGCTGGCGGATTACGTCGGTCTGATCTTCGCACTCGGCAAGATCGATGCCGCGATCATGGGGCTCGACAAAGGGGCCATGATCCGCGGCTCCTGGGAGACGTTGCGCCAGCCGGTCACCGCGACCTGGAGCGCGGTCAAGGAATCGTTCACCAGCGTGGCCAACAGCTTCACCGGCAAGACCGCGGCGGCCGCGACCGATGCCGCGGCCGAGGTCGGACTGAATGCGGTCAAACAAGCGCTTCTGAAGCAGACCGCGGAATGGGCCGCACAGCTCTTCGGCGATGCCGCGGTCAATGCGCTCTTCTCGACCACAAGCGGCGGGGTGGCGGTCACCGGAGGAGTGGTGGCCGAAGGCTCGGTGCTGCAGCTCGGCGGCGGCACGGCCTGGCTCGGCACGGCCATGGCCTGGGCGATGTACGCCTACATGATCTACACCGTGGCGATGATCCTGATCCGCATCATCTGGACCTGCGAGCAGAGCGAGTTCGAGCTGGGTGCGAAGCGGGAGCTGCGCGCCTGCCATCGCGTCGGATCCTACTGCAAACAGGAGGTGCTGACTTGGTGCGTGGAGAAGCGCGAGAGCTACTGCTGCTTCAACACCCCGCTCGCGCGGATCCTCAACCAGCAGATCCGCCCGCAGCTCGGGCGCGACTGGGGCGAGGCGCAATCTCCGGAGTGCTCGGGGATCGACATCCGGGATTTTGCGCGCGTCGACTGGACCCGGGTGAATCTCGACGAGTGGCTGGCAATCCTCTACGAGACCGGACACTTCCCGACCCTGGAGACCCTCACCGTCGAGGATCTGACCGGCGCGGGCAGCGCGCTGACCGTCCGCAGCGAGGGCCGGGCGGATGCGGCGACACGCACCGTGCAACGCAGCGACGGACTCGACAGCGAGGAGGTCCGCAAGGAGGCCGAGTCCGAGCTGTGGCGGGAGACGCTTCCGGCCCTGCCGGCCGAGTAGGCGCGGGTCGGGATCGTTCACCCCGAGATCCTTCGCCACCGAGCCGTGAATGCGCCCGCTGCCCGCCTCCGCGCGAGCGCTTCGGCATCTTGATGCCGTCCGGAAAAGCCACACCGGTCGATCGTTCACGGAATTCGAACACAGGTCAACGAACGGCCTGCCATCTTCCGCATCATTCGGATCTTACGTATCATATCGAAAAGACAGATCTCGAGGACGCAAGGTTATGGTCACCATTAGCTCCGCCGAATTTCAGAGACACTTCGGCCGTTATCAGGATGTCGCCCTCACGGAGCCGGTCGCGGTCACGCGCAACGGACGCGAGCGGCTGGTGGTCTTGTCGGTGGATGAATACCAACGGCTGAAGAAACGTGACCGTCAGGTCATGCAGCTGGCGGATTTCACCGAGGCCGACCTCCAGGCCCTCCGCGCCGTCGAGGCATCACCGCACGCCGCCACCTTCGACGCTGAAGTGACCGGCTAGAACAGTGACATTGCCGGAGCCAATCCCGGGTCTGGTGATTCGCTACGCCTACTTATGGGGTGATGCACACCGACGCGGCCAAGAGGAAGGGCTCAAGGACCGCCCCTGCGCCGTGATTTTGGTCACGACAAACCAGGAGGGAGAGCGAATCGTCACGGTTCTGCCGGTCACCCACAGTCCGCCGGCAGACCCGTCCCTGGCCGTCGAGCTTCCGCCTGCGACCAAGCGCCGTCTCGCACTGGACAACGAGCGATCCTGGGTGATCTTAACCGAGGCCAACCGATTGACGTGGCCGGGTCCGGATTTGCGCTTCGCGCGTCCCGGCGACTTGGCGAGCGTGGCCTATGGCGAGTTACCCGGGGTTCTGTTCAAGGAGATCAAGACCAAATTGCTGCGAGCACTCGAGGCCCGCCGCGTCGGTCTTGTGCCGCGAACCGAATGAGAATGCCATGACCAAGCGTGTTTCGCTGCTCGCGGCATCCGCCGGTCCCGGCCGACCCTCCATCGGCAAAGCCGCTACCGGAGTTGGAAGCAACTCGACGCCATGATGCAGGACCAGTGAAAGGATTCCGGCAGCCGGGTCGATGAAGACGACGATCCGACGAGAGCGAGCCGGTCGCATGCGCAGGTCGTTCAACGCCCGTCCGGCGTGGCCGCGCATTCTCCTCCTGGCCCTTCTGCTGCCGGCTTCGAACGCGCTCGCCGCGGACTGGACGCCTGCCGGGGAGTCGCAGCGGCAGGACATCAGCGCGGACCTCGCCTACGCCAAGCGCACCGCGGTGCGCCCGTCCGACGGCAAACAAGTCAGCGCACACCTCGCCTTCTTCACCTCGCGAGCGTTCCGCTTGGAGGTCATCGATCTTGGGGCGGGCCCCGAGGCGGCCAACGCGACGCTGGAGTCCGCCTTCCGCAGCGAGGGCTGCGTCGCCGGGGTCAACGGCGGCTTCTTCCATCCGGATCGGCAGCCGGCCGGGCTCGTGATTTCCAAAGGACAACGGATCAATCGCTTCGAGACCGCAAAACTTCTGAGCGGCGTAATCTACAACGACGAGCGCGGCATCCACCTCGTCCGGCGTGGCCGGTTCCAAGATCACCCGCACATCAGCGCCTTGTTGCAGACCGGACCCTATCTCGTGGAAAACGCACGCCCGGTGCGGGGCCTGTCCACCGCCGATCCGCGGCGCCGCACCTTCGTCGCCACGGATTGGCGCGGACACTGGGTCATCGGTGCGACCACGAGCAGTCTCTCCCTCGCCGAGCTCGGGGACATTCTCGCTGTCCCGGACGTCCTAACGCCTTGGAGGGTGGATCGCGCCATCAACCTCGACGGCGGATCCTCGACGGGATTCTTCTTCGAGCGCGGCGCCGACCGGGCTCCCATGACCCTGCAACCCTGGAAACGCGTGCGGAACCTCCTCGGAATCTGCCCGCGTTGATCCGTGCCGAGGGAGCGAAACCGATCGGCCAGCACCCCACTGCGAAGATGGATTCCGGAAAGCGACATCGGCATCGGCACTCGGAGCCCCCAAAGGGCAGGCGCCGGCGATGCCATCACCGGTGCCCGGCGGTAAGCCGACGGTTGCCATGAGTCTGCTCGACTTGGTGGACGCGGTCTGCTGCCAGTCGAGTCGCCGGCATTCGTGGCTCCTCCGCCCCAGGAGCGGTCAGTCGCGGATCCTTGGCACTGCGGCCCGGAAGGGGCGCTATCGGCAATACTGTGGACAGTGGAATTTTGTCCGTCGGAGTCCGCAATCGCCCAGACAGCCGACGGCCGTCCTGCGCAGGAGCGCCACATGCTGTGTCCACCGAACTTAGTGCGCCTGGAAATTCGCACTTATGCTCAGTTACCACACCGCCCAGCTAGACAAGATGCCTGTGTTATGCTGCGATTCCTTTAAAATAGAGTTCTGCGATGACATTCGGCGGCATATCTTGCGTGCAACGACATGCAAGATCTCCCTGTGCCCGCGATTGGATGCCACTTACCATTAATTTTTTGGCTCTTCTGATTGGATGATTTCTCTCAGTCATTTAGTTTGCGGTGTACCAAGAGGCAATGGTGATCTCGCTATTTGCCTGAAACACCTCGGCTCCACTTTATCCACTCTAGGCGACTATCTGGCTCCGCGCGGTAGAGTGCGTACTGTTGATAGACTCGTATCTCCGTTTCTCGCTCGTAGTGTCCTAGAAGTTGCATGTACCAGCATCATCGCGCGATGGGATCCGTTCAGAGTCTTAGCTCTAGCAAAGATTCAATCACAAGGCACCTACGACCCATCTCGTAAGGTCGCGTCCGCAATTCAGTGGTCAGGGGACGTACTAGCCAAAGATCCCGGAGGCGCTAAGCTTTGGGATAGAGAAAAGAAGCCGGATAACTTTGATCGGGCACTACTTAGTGATCATCAGGATGTAATTCTCTGGCAACCCGCTTTTGCCGTACTCTTAGACCACCTCGCCGGTTATTCTGGTGCAAGTCAGTCACTCCAAGATCTCGTTAACATGGAGCCTGCAAGAATAGTCCCGCGTCTAAGGGGTACCGCAAGTAGACTCTACTCCCGCGCTTCAAAGGGAATCCACCACGAGTTCGTACTTTCACTTTCCTCATACTACGACGATGCAACGTTAGCCGAGCTTGCAAATGAAACCCTGTGGCTAAGCGCAAC
The DNA here is from genome assembly GCF_041903745.1 of Thiocapsa sp. C2-2m. NCBI lineage: Bacteria > Pseudomonadati > Pseudomonadota > Gammaproteobacteria > Chromatiales > Chromatiaceae > Thiocapsa > Thiocapsa sp. C2-2m. The sequence goes on from NZ_JBBWVD010000001.1 coordinate 59,267, forward strand.
GATGGGGCTTATTATCAATTTTAGCGAGCACGCCGCATTTCCCATCACCCACATTCGCGCAGTGAAGATCTACGAGGAACTCGGGCTTTGACCGACACTACAAATCACCAGTTGACGGAAGAACGCTCCCTTGTCCTAGCTGCCGAAGAGTGCCGCCCGGAGCTTTTTGATGCAATCCATAAGTTCTCGGATCATGATCAACGAACGATCCGAAAACTGCGTGCGCACGGGCCCGTCTTGCTTCAGGGGGGGCGCGGCACCGGGAAGAGCGCTTTTATGATCGCGGCCTCTCGGCAAATGGCTCCGCACAGCCCCGATTCGGATATTCTCGGGTTGTATGTGAGCCTAAGGTATGTGCCCTTGCTCAAGGCGACTGGCGACGCCTATGAAAGGCTTTTCTGTCAATGGGTCAGCGGTCGAATCCAACACTCTCTGGCTGACACTCCTTTCGAGTTCTCGGATTCTCAAGATCTAGCGCAGCTCAAAGCGAATCTATCGGAGTTATCCAAGCGCGCGGATCGACGCGTTGTTCTGCTATTTGACGATGCTGCCCACATTGGACGCGAAACGTCATTGGGCGTTTTCTTTGACATATTCCGTACTCTTTCCAGTGATTCCATTAGCTGCAAAGCAGCGATTTATCCCGGTGTCACGGAATTTGGCACCAGATTCGACGTCTACAACGACGCCAGCCTGATCGATGTTCTCAGATCGCCGGAGCAAGCTGGTTTCTCACAGCTTTTCCTCGATATACTAACTTCACGTTATCCGATACTTACCGGCCAACGTGTTACGGGCTTTTCTTTGCATGAACTTGCGGCATTTGTGGGCTCCACCGTTCTTGGCAATGTGCGTGGGTTTGTTTTTGCAGTTAATGATCTATTGGACCATCTAGAACAAGACGCAAAGATTGGCTATACCGCAGTTGGGCAGTCTTTGCTTAGACTGGCAGCTACTTACTATTGGCCGCTGCTTGAGGAAGTGCGACCTAAGCTTGGCCGCTACGCGCCAGCCGTAGAGGCGGCGCATGAAATCGCAGATACTCTTTTTCAAGCGTGCGCATCCACTGAAGCCCAATCCGTGATTGTACACAGAAAACTGGTTGCAAAATATGCAAAACCATTTGAAATACTAGAGTACGCTGGTTTTCTGACGCGACGAGAAGCTTCTCGTGCACTGAAATCGGGGGGGCGTGGCCCTAGGTTCGCAGTGAATCTCTGCAATCTACTAGAGCAGACTGCTGGCTCACGCCTTACCGCTAAACTTTTTGAAAATTGGTTGACGAGAAGCAGCCAGACAATAGAACTCCACGAACGAGGAGAGCAATTCGCAAACATACCGATCCCGGAGCCTGACCCTAACAACAATCTGGAGATCCTTCAACTACCGGTAAGCCTCCTGCGTAAGAGTCCTGCGTACCCGTATGGGTTAACGGAGCGCAAACTTGACGTCCTTCAAAACGCTGGTATTCGCACGATAGGCGAGTTAGCGGAAGCGTCCGATGACGACCTTCTTTCGCTAGAAGGAGTCGGCCCTACTTTCTTGGACCGCTTTCGATCAGTCGTCAGTCAGGCGATCTGGATGTAGATTGTGATTCCTGTCACATCAGCAAGGATCTCGGAACGGGAGGTGTCTGCAGGAGAGAGAGCAATTTGAGTTTATTTGATTTGATCGACCACATGGATAGCTCGACGGCCGGTATTGGCTCTTGAGCAGTCAGTGTGAGCGAGGTACCCAGAGTCCGCCTCGCGTAGTTCAGTAGCCCGACCTGGATCGTGGAATAGGCGCTCCGCCCCATTACCTGTCACCCAACTCTGGGGGCGATCAGGAAGGACTCTGCCATTGCAAACGCTAGCGCTTCGTAGGTCGGCGTCTGCAGTGGCCTGCTCAGCCTGCAGCCGCCGCTTTCATGAGTTACGTGTACTTTCCACAGTAATGTTTCTCAGAATTTCGAATCATTGATTATCGCTCTATGCTGGATCCTCAATGCTCGTCGAGAGGTTCATAGAATCCATTTCTTACGGAATTTTCGGGAGATGGTTCCGGGCGTTCTGATGTTGTTGGCGCGCCTTTGATGCAAAGCGAACACCTGCGACTACTACATGACCACCCACTTGCTATCCGAAACGACTGAGAACCTCCTCAGCAGACAGAAAGCAATCTTGCAAGAGGATCTAACATCCGGAGCGTTTGAGAAACTGACGGCGGCGTTGCTCAGCGAGCTACTGGGAGTGACGATCGCCGTTGCCAAGTCTGGCTTCCAACATGGAGGGGACGCAGGACCAAGCGGTCGTCAAGGGCGGCGATTCCGTATCGAGACCAAACGTTACGGCGACACAACCAGCCTCAGCGCCCGCGAGTTACTCGGCGAAATCGACCACGCCGTGAAGAATGATCCCGCTATTGAGGCATGGTTTCTTACAGCCACCCGATCCGTACCGGAACAACTTGAGCAAGATCTGCTATGGAAAAGTGACGCACTCGGTCTTCCCATCGCAGTCATCGACTGGAAATCGGACGGGTTTCCAGCTCTCGCTGCGCTCTGCACTTCCGCTCCCCATGTCATCAAGACGATGGTTTCGAAGGAGGCAGGAGACCTCGCCCAAAGCTTGGCGTCGGAGGGGGAGGACGCCCTCTCATCGCTGAGACGCGATCTCGAGAGCTGGAATCTCGGTTTTGAACGCCTGCGCGCCTTGTCGCTCGAACGGCTGACCACAGTCTGGACCACGCCAACGACCTCGATGGCGGCGCTCGGTCAGGACGCGGCGGGCGGCCACCATCCCGGGACCATCCGGCGGCAACGGCCCTTCGCCGCCCTTTCCGCATGGTGGAGCGGTCGAGAGATGGTCGATGCACCGGCTGCGGTGGTTGGATGGGAAGGGGTCGGCAAGACTTGGGCGGCACTGGATTGGCTGACCGATCGGCAGGCAGAGATGCCTATCGTCCTGGTGGTTCCATCCAGTGCAGTTGCTGAGATTGCGAGTGTCTCACTTCCCGCCGTCAAACGTTTTGTCGGTGAGCGCCTATACGAGCTGACCGAAGCGCGGGACGCCAAGCATTGGCAGATGCGCTTCGATCGACTTTTGCAACGGCCCCTCGACGAGGGGCCTGTTCTTACCTTCCTGTTCGATGGCATGAACCAGGAGCCGTCTGTGCACTGGCATGGCCTCATTCGGATTTTTCAAGACACGGTATTCTCGTGTCGAGTCCGACTCATCCTGACGACCCGTCACCTGCACTTCACGGACAAGTTGTCGTCGCTACGTGGCCTGATCACAGCGCCCGAGGTCATCGCCGTCGATCCCTACGACGATGCCCCTGGCGGCGAACTCGACCAGCGCCTTAAGGCGGAAGGCTTGAGCAGAGACGATCTGCATGAAGATCTCGTCCCTCTGGCACGGACGCCGCGTCTGTTCAATCTGGTGGTCCGCTTTCGCGATCGTCTGGTGGATGCCGGCCAAGTGACTGTGCATCGGCTTCTATGGGAATACGGACGTGACACGCTGGGAGTTCGCGCGGGCAAATCATTCAGCGAGGAGGCATGGCACGACTGGCTGCAGGAGGTAGCGCGGCGATATTTAGATGGTACGCGGAACTACAATCTGTGCGAACTCGGTCAAACAGTCGCCCGCCTTGACCTGACGCCTACAGACACGTTTCGACGTCTAAGCGACATCGCCGATGCGCAGTTTGCGACAAGCAGAACTGCGACGTGCATCGAGTTCACTCCCACCCTCGTGACGCACGCGCTGGCTGCTGCCCTGCTCACCGATATCGATGAAGTTAGGGTTCAGGATCATGCTGCCGTCGAGCGACGTCTTGTGGAATGGCTCGATCCCATCCAGAGCTTGGACGAAAAGGCCGAGATTCTTAGGGCGGCGGTCTCGATTCTGCTCGAACGGGATGCCGAGCCGCCGTCTGCGATAATTTCCAGCTTTGTCTTCGAATGGCTACATTCGCAGAACATCCCCGACGAGCACCGCAGTGAGCTTGTCCGCATCGCAGCACCGCTCTGCGACGCCCTGCTTGATACGATCGGGCGGCATGGCGACGGAACGCGCACGTCCGCTAGGCTCTGGGCAGTGAACGCACTACGCTCGGTACCTCGCGCCGACATGGACACCCTAACCAAGATTGTGGATCGTGCGATCCGCTGGCTACGCGTCGTGTCGAGGGATGTAGACCCGCCGAATGGAAGGCACGTCGATTCGGAAAGGGCGCGCGCGAACCGTCTTCTGACGCGAATCGGGTCCGATGCAGATGGGGCGCGTACTGTACTAGAAGCACGTCTAGTGTTTGTCGAGCGCCACTCTGACGCCGCAGCCGCGACAATACCATCCTTACTTGAAGGTTTCCCGCTGGCGATGGCAGTGCCCGTCTTTGAGGCTGCCGCGCTAGTCATGGCGATCCGTGGACGCGTAGATTATTGGGACGCTCTCAAATGGATGTGCTTGCTTAATGACGTCGACTTCAATGCGACGGCAGGCGCACTGCGGAGGAGATCAGCCGAGATTGCCGCACTGACTCCCGAAGCCGGCATCCATCCCGAACTACCCCTCCGCATGGCTGCGTTGCTATTGTGGCTGTCGGGGAATGAGGATGACGAGGCGGCCGCCGCGCGCTTGAACCCCCAACTCGACCAAGTCTTGTCTTACGCGCGTGACTATGCGGCGAACCCCGCGGAAAGCTGGTTCATGCTGGAACGACGCCACGCCGAACAGGTTCTGAGCGATAAGGCTATCGCATTGCACCGGAGGATCGACCGGACAAAGCGCTTCTTTTCCGATCCGAACTTCTTTCCGCCGGCCGACTTCTGCAAGGAGATCCGGGAGCATGCGGCCGGCTTTGACGTTTCGGCGCTGGACAATAGCCGGTCGTATACCATCGAGAATCATGCATTCAGGGCTCTCGCACCCGTACTTGCGCGATGCGCACCGGACGCGCTTGCCCATCTCCTGCGCAGGAAAATGGCAGGGTTCGCGTCGAGGCCGGCCGAGCAACGCTACGCAACTGCGGTACATGCCCCCGAACAGCTTCTGCTGGTGAACGAAGAGTGCGCTGCGGCGGCGCGCGTGCTTCGGGTAAATCACCTGGAGCACGATGAGAACAATGAGTTACTCGCCGCCACTCGACTGCTGGTTCTCGAGATTCTAGATCTGGCTGCACCGGATCAAATCATCGCCATCATTGATACGGACCTCAAAGACCTTCTCGAGGATCTCGCCAATGTCCTTAAGCCCCTGTCGAGCGAGGAGGCCGATTCGCTCATTCGGTACTATGCTGCCGGGACAATGAAGCAGATCTCCGACTTGGTTCGGTTGCTCTCTGAATCCGCGACCGACCTGAACCAAGAGGCTTGGCAATGGTTGGCCTCCCTCGCGAGGGTCGAAGGGTTCAAGTACCGGGGCGCCGTGTTCAAGATGCTCAACGCGACCGATCCCCAACGCTTCGGCCGGGCGCTCTCGGATGCAGGCTGGAAATAGCAACCCGACGAGGATATGTGGTGCAACCACTATGGTTCTCTGGCGCTGATTGCCGGCACGTCCGGGCTCCCCTTCGAGCAGAGCATCTCATCGATCGCGCCGTGGCTTCTGCTGAGGGCGGTCGTGGTGCGTGGCGGATCGGCGGCGGATGCGCATCTCGCGGCCGAGCTCTTCGGTGCGATTCTGGGTATTCCTGTGGCGGAGGCCCCCGATCTCGGATCGGACATTTCGGTCAACAGCGAACAGCGCATGATCGACCCGTTCAGTTTTTCAATCACAATCCGGCAGGAGGGCGAAGATGATCCATTCGCCGCATTACGACTTGCGGCAATGGACCCGGAGAAGCTGCACGAAGTCCGTCAGCGGGCCGTCGACACGGCCGTGAGCCGCATCAATGCGGCCCTAACTTCCGGTGCGAGCCTCTACCTTCATAACGTCGATGCATCGGACTTCGTACCGATCATCAAGTATGAGCCGGCAGCGATCACGAGTTGGCTGGAAGGTGCAGAAAGTGTTACCGCCGACTTCAAGCGCCGTGTGTGGCTCGCTGAAGGTGTCTACCTGGCACTCTGCGACGCGCTCTTGTCTTGGTCAACCGACCAAGCTAAGACCTTATGGAATGGTCTCCGCAAGGCTCTGGTGACCCGCTATCTGGGAAAGGCGCGGGTCGACGAGACGATCAACATGCTCTTCCGTTCATCAAGCGTACCCGAAGTGCTTCGCGAGGAACTGCTCAGCCTGACCCGGACGAACACTGACCAGGGGTTGCTTGAACTCGCCATCGCAGCAAGCACGAACGGAGCGTGGGCGTGGCTCGATCAGGTTATCGCCACCGATTTGGCTTCCGGCGTCGTCTGGCGCGAGCAGCGCGCCGGCAAACTCGCCGGATTTACCACGGGCAACGACCTGCCCGTTTCTGGGGCTTGGCCCGAGGGCCAAGCGGAGGACCTCCGGACCTCCCGGCAGAGGGAGACAGCACACTGGCGGCACAAGGAAGCCTGCGCTCGACACTGGTGGAACGTCTACTGGCATGAAGCGTCCGACGTCGATGCCTATGCTGCCTGGGTGCTTTTCTTGGAAACCGCCGACCGACGGGCGTACAAGTGGATGGCCTTCAAAGAAGGAGTGGTGGACCGCGCGGCCACTACCACTCAACGGCGGCTGGCGCACTTCCGTTTGAACGAGGGCAAGCTGAAATCAGTGATGGGCAAGCAGGAAAAGCAGTTGGACCAGCAGTTCCTGGGACGAAAAATCATTGAGGGGATCGGGCCCTGGGGAAAGGAAAGCGATTGACTGCGCAGCGTATGCCCCTTTCGTCATCACGGGTCCGGAGCATGATCGAATGCGATCCGGATATTTCAATTTGCGGAGAAACCCGGCAAACCACAAAATCGCGAGCGTTGTTCCCGTCTCGACAGCCTTTTGTCCGCGATGACCGGTTTCCGTTGTTGTGTTGCCAGACGGTGCGGCACAGTGAGTGTCAGCTCAGGGTCGTGACTTGTCACTGGTTGAAGCGCGAGGGACTTTCCGCTACCAGGATCGAACGGTCACTCGTGGTCTCTCCGGCACTCACCGGTTGCGGGGCCAAGCGGCACTGGGCTGGCTCGCCCCACTGACCCGGAGAGCAGCAGTGGGGACGCCCGACGGCCGAGCCTGTGCGCCTTGGATATTGGCCGGCCGCTGATCTGCAGCCCTTCGAGCACCGCGTTCCTGCGGGACCGGATCGAAGAGAGCGGGACTCGCGACAAGCCCGGTCTCGGTCTATGGTGATCGTTCGGAGCACAGAGCAACTCCGACCGAATAGGGCTATATGCCTGAATCCGAGGAGACTCTCGAGCTTACACGGGGCGATTTGTCGAGTAGATGCGCCCCCGCCGCACCGAGATCCGCACAGCACAGGAGGCCAACCGATGACGAAGACACCGACCACCCTGCCCACCCTGTCCATCTTGCTCGCCTTGGTCGTTGCCAGTCCGAGCGGACCGATCCATGCCGACACCGCCGCTGCGCCGATCCAAACGACCGGCTCGGATCTCGGCAAAGAGCTGCGTTGGCGCGAGCAGATCGTCGACAGCCTGATGGACGGCGAGGCCGTCGATCTCACGGCCGGCGAGGCGACCTTTCTCGGGCTTTATACCGAGGCCGAAGAGGACGCGGGCCAGGGTGCGATCATCGTGCACGGCATCGGCGTTCACCCCAACTGGCCACAGGTGGTCTATCCGCTGCGCACCGCTTTACCCCGGGACGGATGGAGCACCCTCGCCATTCAGATGCCGGTCCTGGCGAACGAGGCGACCGGGGCCGATTACGCGCCGCTCATCGCCGAAAGCGCCCCCCGCCTCGCTGCCGCCGTCGCCTATCTGAAGGCACATGGCGCCGAGCGCATCGTCATCGTCGCGCACAGTCTCGGCGCCACCATGGTCAACGACGCCCTCGCCGCCCGTTCCGACGACGTCGATGCTTATGTGGCCATCGGCATGTCCAGCAGCGGACTTCAGGCCGGTCGCGACAACGTCGAATTGGTGCGCAGGATCACCATCCCGATGCTCGACCTGTTCGGCGAGAATGATCTGCCGGCGGTCATCTCGGGGGCCCGGGAACGCGCCGAGACCGCCGCTGCGAACCCCGGCTATCATCAGGTGCAGATCCCCGGCGCGGACCATTTCTTCGAGGGATATGAAGAGCCCTTGATCGAGACCGTCGTTCAGTGGCTGGACCAGACTGTGCCGACCCCGTAATGGCTGGGGACCGCCTCACGGGGCGACCGCGCAACGACGGCGACGCGGGCTTGGTGACGCGTCGACGACGCCGACTCCGAGTGAAGGGGCGTGCCCGCCTGAGGCTCGAACCGCAGGCACAGGACGACAGGCGAACGCCGGTGATCGCCATGACCGGATCTACGGAGCGTCGGGGAAGCTGATTACGTGGCAAACTCCTCCTCGTCTCCCTCCAACTCGCCCTCCTCGTCCAACACCACCACGGAAGTTGCTGCGGCATCCCCGGCGGCGATCTCCTCCTCCTTGCCTTGGCGGCGCGCGAAATCGCGGGCACGCGCTTCGATCTCGACGATGCGTCGACCGACTGAGAGGAGCTCGTTGCGCCAGGTGTAGACCGCATCGGCGCGTTGGCGGTTGCTGAGGAGGCCGCTGAGCCAGAGTGTGTCGATGCCGACGGTGAGCCGGTCGAGGGCCTGGATCAGATTGGCGTATTGGGAGAGCTGGGGCGAGGAGATGCGGAAAGTGACCCGGCTCGGGTTGGTGTAGCGCGGCACGGCGGCGATGCCGTTGGCGCTCTTCAAGACCTCCACGCGGGCGATCTCTTCGTCCAAGCGTTGTGCGAAGGCGCCGAGCAAGCCGTCGACCAGGCCCTCGACCTCTTCCATCTGTCGGGCATCGCCGATCGCGTGGAGCACCACGTCGATCCCGTAGAGGGCGCGCGCGACACGGATCAGGCTGCGGCCGACGACGCGGTGGGCATGTGCCGATTGCAGGGTGACGGGGACGTGGAATTCGGGGCGGCTGTAACCTCTCGGGGCGGGCATGGGGATGCTCTTTGCGGCTGTTCGGGGTCGCCAGCCTATTCCGACCCCGAGCGTGTTCGCACCGGTGAAAAGAGCCCGGAAACGCTTGTTTTTCGACCAGGCGGCAGCCTTGCAATCGCCCTTCGCCTGCGCTGGAATAGGTGCGCGGTAGCTGGCCGCGGCTCCCTGCGAGCCGAAACGTCCGCCCGGACGTAACAGCCGAAACCACCTCCACCCAATCGCAAGCGGTCGCTGCGAAGGCAACCTGCCTTCAGGTGTCGTCGACAGTCCTCCACGTCGATCGCGCGCCCGTCTTCGTCGAACGTTCCGCAACGCACCGACCTTACCCCGAGGATCGACGCCGCGCCCTGTCGCTGCGTGCGTGTGCACGCCCTCGTCCGAACCCCATCGATTCCCCTGTCCCCTGCGCTGCGACCGCGTCCGTGACCCGCACGGTCCGCAGCGGACAGGCGATTCACGCGTCATCCGTTCGGTTCTCCCTGCACGAGACCGACCGACGGGGCCGCTGACCCCGGGCGTTTGCCCGAATACAGCCGAAACCAGCCGCCGGCCCTGCCGGCTCACCCGTCCCGGGGAGACTGCCGCTCCCCGGGGGCGAGGTGCGTCTCCTCGGGTTCACCCACCCGATGGAGACCATACCATGGCCACGCGCCGCAGCAGCACGACCCCAGCCCTGACCAGCTCGCTCGTCCCCAGCCGCCTCCCGGTCGCCCCGAGCGTCCTCGCCGAGATCGGCCTGGACGCCGGGACCTGGGCGGTGCTTGCCGACTCGATCTTCCCCAACGCCAAGACACCCGAGGGCGTGATCCTCGCGGTGCGCTATTGCCAGGCGCGCGGCCTGGACGTGATGAAACGCCCGGTGCACGTCGTCTCCATGTGGTCGACCGCGCTCGGACGTTACGTCGAAACGGTTTGGCCCGGCATCGCCGAGGTCCAGATCACGGCGGCGCGCACCGGCCTGTGGGCCGGGCTCGACTCGCCGCGATTCGGACCGGAGCTGACCAAGACCTTCACCGGGACGGTCAAGCGCGACGACAAATGGACCGAGGTCGCCGTCACCGTGACCTTCCCCGAGTGGGCCGAGACGACGGTCTATCGAATGGTCAACGGGGTGCGCTGCCCCTTCTCCGAGATGGTCTTCTGGGAGGAGACCTATGCCCGACAGGGCCGTGCGGAGGTGCCGAACGAGATGTGGCAGAAGCGTCCGAAGGGACAGCTTCTCAAATGCGCCAAAGCGGCGAGCCTGCGGGCGGCCTTTCCCGAGGAAGCCGGCTACACCGCCGAGGAGATGGAAGGCAAGGCCATCGAAGGGCATGCCCCCGTCGACGCCGCCGTGATCGAGGGCGAGATCGTCACCGCGCAACCGACCACGAAGGAGCCGAGCGACACGGCCACCCCGAGTCCGGTCGACCAGACCTCCGTCTCCGAAACCGCCCCGGCGGATCCCGCACAGCGGGATGCCGTCATCGACGCGCAGGTGGCCAAGCAGGTCGCCACGCTCGTGGAGCGGGCCTGTAAGGTCGGCGCCTGGGGTCAGGCCGAGGACTATGCCCGCGCCCGCTTCAACGGGGCGCATCTGGCCTACGCCCTCGCCGAGTTGGAGCAGGCGGCCGCGCTGTCGGTCGTCACGAGGAAAGCCAAGACCGCCGAGGCGCCCGTCGCCGAAGCCGCCTAGCTCCCATGACCGCCACGGACGGCGGTCATTCGATTCCGATCATCCACCCCCCGGGGCACGCGCTGCCCCTCGGGGACGGTGCCCCGTTTTATTCCGGAGCACCCCATGCACGTCATCGACATCACCCAACGCACCCCCGACTGGCACGCCTGGCGTAACGCCGGGGTCTCGGCCTCCGATGCCGCGGCCGTTCTCGGCGTCTCGCCGTACAAGACGCCGTGGCGGCTGTGGGCGGAGAAGATCGGGATGCTGTTGCCCGAAGACCTGAGCGGCAATCCGATCGTACGCCGCGGCAACGCGCTCGAAGACACCGCCCGTCGGGGCTTCGAGGAACGCCACGACACCTTGCTGCTGCCGCTCTGCGGCGAGTCCGACACCCATCCCGTCATCCGCGCGTCCTTCGACGGTCTGGACAATGACGGAATCCCGGTCGAGCTCAAGGTGCCGCACGAGAGCACCTATCTGCAGGTCCTCGAGCACGGGGTCGCCTCGGAGGCCTACCGCCTCTATTGGCATCAGGTCCAGTGTCAGATCCATGTCGCCGACGCCGCCGAAGGCTGGCTGGTGTTTCATCGGGCGCCGGGCATCGCGGTCGACTTTCGCATCCCGCGCGACGAGACCTTCATCCGGGACACCTTGGTGCCGCGCTGCCTGGAGTTTCGGGCGCGCGTGGAGAAGAAGCAGGAGCCCGAACGCGATCCCGAGCGGGATCTCTACACCCCGTCCGGCACGGACCTCGAGACCTGGACCCGGCTGTCCGGGGAGTACCGCACGCTCGCCGCCGAGAAGGCCAAGCTCGACGCCGCGCTCAAGACCCTGAAGTCGGGTCTGGACGGCATCGAGTCGCAACTGTTCGCCTTGCTGGGCGACTTCGCGATGGGCGAGAGCGCCGGGCTGCGGGTCCTGCGCTACGCCGTAGCCGGAGCGATCGACTACAAGGCCGCCCTTGCGGACGTTGCGCCCGATGTCGATCCGCTGCGTCTGGAGCGCTATCGCCGCGCGCCGTCCGACCGGGTCAAGATCACGACCCTGAAGGATGGCACGGCAAGCGTTGCGTTCGACGCGGCCGCGCTCGACGCGATGCAGGATCCCGCGGAGACGGAGCACGGCTTCTACTTCTGACCACGCGGATCCAGGCCCATGGACGGGCCTGCGATTCGCGTACGCCATCCGATCCCGCAGTCCAAGACACCCCGGCCCCGGCCGGCGGCTGTCCCGTCCCGACCGACAAAACCGCGGTCTCGATCGGACAACCGAATGACGTGATGTCCCTGCCGGACATGACGACTCCGCGAGCTGAACGGGCCGACTCTCGGCGACACAGCCAACCCCAGTCCTCTGCAACCCAAGCCCCCCGGGGAGACCTGCGCTCCCCCCACGGGAGGCGTGCGTCTCCTCGGGATCACCCACCCGATGGAGACCACACCATGACCGCCAGCCAACGTTTCGATGTCGCGACCACCTTCAACGTCAAGGCCCGTCCGGGTCTGGAAGTGATCGGTTTCGCCGACGACACCCACCCGCACATCCCGGTGCGCAAGCCCTACGTCTTCAGACCCGAGCTGCTGCGCGACGTGCTGGCCTTCCTGCACGATGCCGGCGGCGACGGCCTGTTCCTGACCGGACCGACCGGATCGGGCAAGACCAGCCTGATCCTGCAGATCGCCGCCCGGCTCGCCTGGCCGGTGCAGTCGGTCACCTGCCACGGGCGCATGGAGCTGGCGGCCCTGGTCGGCCAATTCGTGTTGGTGGAGGGCAGCACCCGTTTCGTCCACGGACCCCTGTCCACGGCGGCGCGCGACGGGCACCTCCTGGTGCTCAACGAAACCGACCTGATGGACCCGGCCGAGCTGGCGGGTCTGAACGACATCCTCGAGGGCCATCCGCTGGTGATTGCGGAGAACGGCGGGGAGGTGATCCGGCCCCATCCGAAGTTCCGGGTCGTCGCGACCGGCAACACCGCCGGTGCCGGCGACCGCTCGGGACTCTCCCAAGGGGTGCTGCGACAGAACCTCGCCTTCATGGACCGTTTCCGGGTGGTGCAGGTCGGCTATCCGGAGCCCGAGACGGAGCAGGATCTGATCGCCGCGGCGGTCCCGAAGCTGCCCGCGGAGATCATCGCGAAGATGATCCTCGTGGCCGAGGAGGTACGGCGCCTGTTCCTGGGCGCCGGGACGGAATCCGGGGAGCTGACCGTGACCATGAGCACCCGGACCCTGGTGCGCTGGGCCACGCTGAGTCTGGCGTTCAAAGGCGCTCCGAACGTCTTCGAGTATGCCCTGCAGCAGTCCTTGACCGCCCGCGCGGAGCCGGAGCAGCGCGAGGCGATCCACCGGATCGCCGCCGATGTCTTCGGCGACTACTGGGGTGCGAAACCGTGAGCCCGCTGTTTCGGCTCTATCGCTACGACCACGGCGACGGGACCGCCAAGGAATGGGCCTACGCCGATCTCGGCAACGGGACGGCGCAGATCCGTTGGGGACCGGCCGGTCGTCTGCGGCAAACCCAATCCAAGCCGTTGCCGATCGCCCTCGAGCGGGCACGCGAGAAGACGCTCAAAGGCTACGTCGCCGTCGGCCGGGCGGACATCGATGCGACCGGGGCTGTCGTGCTCCTGTCTCGGGACGGTCCGGATCAGCGGGTGACTCCCGGCGGACCCGCAACGCCCAAGCTCGACCCCAAGCCAGCCCGCGACATCGCCGCCCTCTTGGGCGCAGATGACGGCGGGTTTTACTTCTAAACCATCTCGACACACGGCCGACCGCGGCGCACGTCTTCGCCGCGAGGCGATCGCGTGCGTCCCGGTTCGCCCGGGAGCCCACCGATGCACACGATCACCCACGTCACCGACCGGATCACTCTGGTCATGTTGAACGTCGCCATCTGGTCCGGACGCAAGAAACTGCGCGCCGAGGACCTGAAGCTCGGCACCGAAGTCCCGCCCGAGGAGCTGGTCTCCTTGGGATCGAAACGGGTCTGCGACCCCGAGCCGCTCAAGATCTTTCACCGCATCAAGAAGGGTGCGGAGCGCACCTGCCTGCAGGTCGGAACCCGCTTTCTCGGCGGGTTTGCCGTACCGCATGCCCGTGCCGAGTCGATCGCCGAGAAATTGGCGGTGCTGAAGGTCGAGTTCGACGCCGAAACACAGTCCTTCCTGGCCGGTTACGACCGGGCGTTGGAGGAGTGGATCTCCAATCTGCCCGCCTGGGAGGAACCGATCCGTCGGGCGATCGAGCCGGCGGAGATCGTCGGCACGCGTCTGCGTTTCGGCTACCAGATCGTGCGGATCGCCCCGGCGGAGCAACCGGGGACGCTGGAGGAGGAGGTCCACGGGCTCGGCGACGGCATCTTCGCCGAAGTCGAGCAGATGGCCCGCGAGCTCGAAGGCAGCTTCGAGGGCAAGGAGAAGCTGCATCGCCGTGCGCTCGGCACCTTCCGGCGCATCCGCGAGAAGCTCGCCTGCCTGTCCTTCGTGGACCGGCGCATCCATCCGGTGGTGGACACCCTCGATGACTGGTTCGCCCGCCTGCCGGACGGCCCGATCGAAGGCCCGATCTTCAACGAAGGCATGGGGCTCGCACTGCTCCTCGCGGATGCCAAGCGCATGGCGCGCCACGGGGCGGGCCAGTGGGCGGTGCAGCAGGACGGCGAGCCGAACGACAGCGACATGGCATCGGACGCCACGCCGACCGAGGTCACGCCGTTGCCGCTCGCCGTGCAGTCCGCGATGGACTTCGAGGCCGAGATGGACGCCTTGTTCGGCGATGTGCCGATTGAGGCCGAGACAGGCTCCGAAGCGCGGCTCAACCAGCCGGACAACCCGCCGGAGCCCGCGTTCTCCAGGCCCGTCGAGGAGACGGTCGCGGACGTCGAGGGCTTCTTCTTCTGAACCGACCCTGAACCCGAGCCGGCGCATCCGCGCCGGCTTCCCATCAATCCACCCGACCGGGGTACACCGACCCCGCCGGGGTGGTGTGCCCCTTCTTTCACTCAGGAGCACACCATGACACCCAAGACCTTGACCGACGCACTGCCGATCGTCGCCGCCGCCTACGGGCGCAAGTTCGGTATCCCCGTAAGGGTCGGCGGCACGCAGGCCCTCACCGACGGGGGCGTGATCGTCATTCCCGCGATCGGGACCGACCCGACGGCTCGGACGCTGGCGTGGGGCTATCTGGCCCACGAAGCGGCCCATGTCCGCTATACGGACTTCGCCCTGCCGAGGGCACACACGCCGCTGGAGCGGTTTATCCAAGGCGTCATCGAAGACATCCGGATCGAGGGCGAGCTGATCGCCGTCTATCCGGGGACCCGCAGGACGCTCGACGCGGTCGTGGCCGCTCTGGTAGCCGACGGGTCGTTGTCGGCGGTCTGCGAGACCGAGCCTCCGTCCGACATCCTCGGCAACGGGTTCCTCGCCCTGGCCCGGCATCGCTACCGCAAGCAGGAGGCGCTGGCGAGCCACGCCAAGGAGGCCGACCGCGTCATGCGGACGGTCTTCCAAACACGCTTCGTCCATCGGCTGCAGGGACTCATGTCCGAGATCCCGCGGCTGGCGAGCACGGCGGCGTCGATCGACCTCGCCCGGAGGATCGTCGGGTTGATCGAGGAGGAATCGCAAGAGCCGCCGCCTCAGGCGCCGCAACAGTCCGACGCGGAGCGCGACGCGGGCTGCGACCCGGAATCCGATCCTGACGCCGGGAACGGAGCGGGGCAAGACGACGACGATGCTCAGGAAACGTCCACGGACAGTCCGTCCGGAGACGACGCCGAAAAGGGTGATGCCGGAGACGGAGGATCCGAGAACGGCGCATCGGCAGGCGATGGAGGAGAGGATCGGGACGAGGAGGACGAAAAGGGCCAAGACGGTCGAAGTACCGACTCCGGGACAGGCTCGTCCGAACAGAGCCTGAACCAGGGTCGAGAGACCGAGCAGACCAACGACCCCGACAGCACCACGACAGGCAACGACGCCGGCCGTGCACTGCAGCAGGCGCTCTCCGCCACCGACGCCGACCTTCCGGAGGATCTCTTCGCGTCAGTCGCCCAAGCTCTGAACGGGCAACACCGCGATCCGGCGACGCTGCTTCCCGCAGCGGAGGCGTACCTCGGGGACGTGCAATCGGGACGGATGGCCCTGGACCGCGTCAAGGGACACTCCGCGAAGCTCGCCGCACGTCTACAGGGCTTGATCGAGACCCACACCCTGGAACGCGCCCGAGCGGGTCGTCGCGGACGATCCTTGAGTCCACGTCACCTGCACCGCGCCGGTGTCGGCGACCCACGGGTGTTCCGGATCCGGGAGCAGGCGATCGCGCCGAATACGGCGCTGCATCTGCTGGTGGATCTGTCCTCGTCCATGAGTGCAGGCCGAGATGCGATCGCGTTGGATGCCGCCGCGGCGTTGGCGTTGGCGCTGGAGCCCGTCAAAGGCGTCTCGCGCGCGGTGACGGCGTTCCCGAGCCTGCAGGGTCACGCGGAGAAGGTGACTCGGATCCTGACGCACGGCGAGCGGACGGCGTCCCGCGTCGGGGCGTTCGTCCAACGCGGTCGCGGCGGCACGCCGATGACCGGGGCGCTGTGGTTCGCCGCAGCGGATCTGCTGGCCCGTCGCGAGACTCGCAAGGTGATCATCACCCTCACCGACGGAGAACCCGACGACAGGCGCACCGCCGCCGACCTGATCGAACGGGCCGGCGCGGCCGGCATCGAGATGATCGGCGTGGGCATCGCCGTGGACGTCGGGCGTCTGTTCCCGATCGCCGTGCGCATCGATGCCGTAGCGGACCTGAAGAGCGCGCTGTTCGGGATTGCCGAGCAGCTTCTCCTGACCTGAACTGACCCCAGCCGTCGGGACCTCGATCGGCCGTCCACCGCGGACGGCCGGTCCGGGTCCGGGAGGTGTGCTCGCCGTGGACGCGCTCGCGCGTTCATCGCCAGCACGGTTCCCCGGATCCTCGCTGCCGAGGATCCCCGAGAAGCGGTCGCTGGCCGCCCGGTCCACCGGAAACACAGCCGAACCCACTGATCCAATCCACCCCGCGGGGAGAGGCACTCTCCCGCGGGGACGGTGCGTCTCCCCTTCACCGGAGAGACGCATGTCCACACCCCACCCCGCCCGCGCGCTTGCGGGCATGATCGAAACCCTCGCACGTCGCGGCGACCATCGCCCCGATGAATGGCTGCGCTTCCTGACCATGGATGTCCTCGCCGGCTTCGGCGAGCGACTCGAAACCCCCTGGGACGAGCGGCGCCACACAGCGCTGTTCGAGCTCTCCGGCCTCTACGGACGGCTCGTCGCCGAGAACCCCTGGCGCGACATCCTGGGCGCCGTCTACATGGAGCTCAGCGCGCACGGCCAACGCAAATGGATGGGGCAGTACTTCACGCCCCAGTCGGTCGCGGATTTCATGGCCGAGATCAACACCGGCGATCTGGATCCGTCCGCCCATCCGAAGGACCGCTTCGTCACGGTCCTGGAGCCGACCAGCGGTGCGGGAATCCTGCTGCTGTCGGTCTGCAACAGCGTCGCGACGACACACGGTGCCGAGGCGCTGCGGCGTCTGTCGCTCACGGCGATCGATCTGGATCCGCTGTGCGCACGCATGACCGCCTGCCAGCTGCTCGCCAATGCGGCCCTGCACGGCCCGCTCGGGGAGATCCTGGTCTACCGCGGCAACGCGCTCGGCAACCCGGCCGATCTGGAGGTGGTGACGCATCGCCTCGCCGCACCCCGACGCGTCGCAGGCCGTCCCGAGCCGATCCCCGAGGTCCTCCCGGCCCTCGCACCACAACGCCTCGCGGCCGTCATGGCGGCCACCGAGAGCCGTCAGTTGAGCCTCTTCGACGACGCGGCCTTGCCGTCGCTGCAACGCACGGCCTAACCCGACAGCCATCCACCCCGCGGGGACACCCTTCCCCGCACGGGGGACGTGTCTCCCCGCTTGACCCCGGAGACACATCCCATGAAGAAACCCCAGCTGTCACTCCCCCTGGAACCCGACCACATGCGCCGGGCCGACCTGCCGGAAAGCGATCGAGAGCTGGTGGCCAACGCCATCCGCTGCCTGGAGCAGAAGTACCTGGTCAAGCAGGACTGCCTGACCAATCCGGAGGCCACGCGCAACTTCCTCAAGCTGCGGCTCTACGGCCTGCACTACGAGGTCTTCGCCTGCCTGTATCTGGACAACCGCCATCGCGTCATCCGCTACGAGGAGCTGTTCCGCGGCACCATCGACGGGGCCAGCGTCCACCCCAGAGAGGTCTTGCGCAAGGTGGTGGAGACCGGTGCGGCGGCGGTCATCTTCGCCCACAACCATCCCTCGGGCGTTCCCGAGCCCTCCCAAGCCGATCTGCGCCTCACCCAGCGCCTGCGCGAAGGTCTGTCGCTGTTCGACGTGCGGGTGATCGATCACATGATCGTCGGCGACGGCGAGGCCGTCTCCATGGCCGAGCGCGGCGTGCTCTGACGGTCGATCGACCATCGCAAGGAACCCGATCCATCCACCCCGCGGGGCCGATCTCCCCGTCGGGGAGGTGTGCCCCGCCCGACCTCGGAGACACACCGCATGAACCACTCGAGACGACAGATGACCATCGACGCACGCACCGTCCGCGAACAGGCCCGCGGACGCTGGATCGGCATCCTCGGTCGGCTCGCGCCGACCCTGGAGTCTGCACTGGCCCGTCCGGGTCGACACGTGCCCTGCCCGGTCCACGGCGGATCGGACGGGTTCCGGGTCTTCCGCGATGTGGCGGAAACCGGCGGCGGGATCTGCAACAGCTGCGGCCCCCGGCGCGACGGCTTCGCGTTGCTGATGTGGGCCAACGCTTGGGGCTTTCGCGAGACCTTGGAGGCGGTCGCCAGGGATCTGGGGCTCGACACGGGACACCCGCAGTCGATCGCAGCGCGACCGAGACCCGTCGTTGTAGTCCCACGCACGGATCAAGACCCGACCATGGCAGAGGCCGCGCTTCGGCGCGTCTGGTCCGAGACCCTGGACCCCGACGACCGACAGGCACTCCCGCTGCGGCGGTATCTGTCCCGGCGCGGCATCGATGCCGAACCCGACCCGCGCGTGCTCCGGTTTCATCCGGGGCTCGCCTACTACGCCGGCACGACGCGCATCGCGACCTTCCCGGCGCTGGTGGCCAAGGTGTCGGATGCCGAGGGTCGCTCGGTGTCGCTGCACCGGATCTACCTCGACCGCGCGGGACACAAGGCCCCGGTCGCGCATCCGAAGAAGATGATGCCGCCGATCGGCACGCTCTGCGGGGGAGCCGTGCGGCTCTACCCGGCCGGTCCGACACTGGGGATCACCGAAGGCATCGAGACCGCGCTGGTGATCCGCCAGCGCACCGCGATGCCGGTCTGGGCCGGGATCTCCGCGACCCTGCTGCAGCGGTTCGTGCCGCCGCCCGGGGTCGACCTGGTCGTGATCTGGGCCGATCTGGATCGCTCGGGAGCCGGGGAGCAGGCCGCCCTCGCGCTGCGCGAGCGACTTGTCTCCCGAGGCATCCGGGTGGCTCTGCACCTGCCGAAAGGGCCGATCCCGGTGGGGAGCAAAAGTCTCGACTGGTGCGACCTGTGGCGCCTCGACCTGCGCGCGGTGGCCTGACCAAACGGTGAACGCATCGACCGGCACCCCCGAGGGTGCGCGGTCGGCGAGGTGACCCGTCAACCCAAGCAAACCCGCCGTGGCGAAAGCGCCGGCGGGTTTTTTGTTGCGGCATCGAGCGGCGCGCGATACTGAACCCCTTTTGGCTACTCACCGACGATGCCCGATGCCCGAGACGACAATGCTTGATTGGTTCGATGCCGGCAGTCGCGTCCTCGAAGGCGCTCGGACGCCCGAGCTGTTTCCGCCGCTCGACGACACGGACGCCCAGCGTGCGTGGCTCGCCGGGTTCGCGGGCGCTTGGGCGGAACGCAGCGGCGACGAATCCGCCGAGGATGCCCTGGTCGCGGCCCTGGAGGGGCGCCCTGCCCTGCTGAGACAGCTTTGGGAGCAGGGTCCGGGCAAGATCGCGCGCAGCTGGTCCTGACCCTGCGGTACCCACGCGCGTCGCCGGTCAAGACCGGAGCGGCGCCCGCTCCGACGGCGCGCGTTCGGTCCCCGGCCAGGCGGAGTCACTTAGAGCGCGCCCACGCAGACCTGTCGCCCGATGCACCGCACCTCGGCTTCCACGGCGTTGGCGGACGGGGCAGGACTGCCTCAATCATCGCAGAAAACGCCCTCGACGCGTCACGTGGTCAAAGCTCCAAACATGAGCGTTAGGGGCATGGGTGCAGCGGCCGACCAAGCGCCTGCCGAAAAACTCGATCCGACCGGATTCCACTCTGACGGCGCTGCGGCCGCTCCCCTTACCACAGAGCGGGCAATCGGCGACGTAGCGCGCGAGTCGTATCTTGGGCGACTCGATGCCCCTGGGGTCCCGCCGTAGTTCGAGCACGTTCTCGTCGAACCCGCTCCATGGCTGCCAGAATATCGGTGCTTTCGCCACTCCATCTGTCACGAGCTGGACCCAGCGCCGCAAAAAAATCCAGGCAAGGAATCCTAGCCAGAGGGTCGCCATCGCATGTTGGAGGAATGCCAACGTGTTAGGAGTTGCGATGAGCAACCAAGCCCATAGCAGCGTCAAAAGCACGAGCAGATACCCTGACAAAGTCACTCCGGCCAGCAGCACACCACCGGCCCAACTCCTCGTGGCCAGGCCGTCGACAGGTAGCCATTGAAAGATCTTCGGAATCGATATGTTCTCGGCCAGATACTCGATCTCCGGCACATAGGAAAATCGCACTCGTAGCTCGGTGTGCCGCGCGGCGCCGGTTGATTCGACCTGTCGTTCATCCTGGTTCGGCAGGTCAGCCAAGATAAGGCGGTAGATGTTCGGCCTGCCCTTGCGGCCGGATTCTTTGTCGGGCTTGGCGTAGACACGCATTTCTTCATCACGAAAGCGCTGATGCAGCGCGCTGTCCTCTGCGTTGTCCTTGGTTGGCCAGATTTTTTCCGTGAGCCTCTTCCAGTGATTCCCGACCCGCACGTTCGACCGTTTCTCTGCGAACCAGACCGCGGCTTCCTTGTCTCCCTCTTCCGCCATCACCTTGGCGATGTCCTCCGCATACCAGCCGTCTTTGCCGTCAGGGCGGCCCCGCTCCTCAAGGCTGCAGAGGGCACGCAACACCAGAACAGGCTTTGTCTGGTCCCGCCAGCCCCAGTCTCGGTCCACGATTTCGCGCAGCACGGCTGCGGCGCGCTTCAGCAGCTCGGCATCATCGCGATCAGGCTGTTCAGCATCCATTGATTCAGTTTCCAAAGTGTTTTGGTTCTGTTTCGTGCTCGGTGCGCCGCGCAGTCTTGGGTCGACCACGATCCCCAAGATCAACCCGCGGAGGCTTACAGTGGAAGCGCAGAGCTCAAGTACGAAACCTAGACACCCACGTACCGCCCGCGAGCAAGGCAAGCTCGCATATCGCCAGGGCGTCGCCCTGTCCAAGAACCCGTTCCGGGACACCGGAGACCGTCTCGCCTGGACGGAAGGTTGGATCTATCAACGTACCCACTACCCGACCGCGCAGGATGCCAAGGAAGCAGCAGACGACGCCGATTGCCTGTCGCCGCGGGTTGGCGACGACGACGGCTACAAGGGTTACTGCTAAGGCCGAATCCGCCGCATCCGTCCGGGCGCGGCATCATCCTGAGCGCGAATCGTCATTTCTGCCGAGCGAATCCTGAGCGCGATGGGCGCTCAACGACCGTGCCTCTGCAAGGTGCTGTAGGTGCTCTCGCCGAGGGGATCGCCGCCTGAATCAACGGCCGTAGACACCGAGCCTGAACGATCCTCACCGACTGACGCCTGTTATGGTAGCATTGCGCCACTCACAAGAGGTGCGGAGTGCTGCCGGAATCAGCTCGCACCGTCCCAACCCGACCGTGAAGGGTATCCGTGCTTGAACACTGAGCGTTGGGTCTCCGTGGACGACGTGGCCGCCCACCTCGGGGTCACCAAAGACTCCATTTATCGTTGGATCGACAAGCGCGGGCTGCCCGCCCGGAAGATCGGCCGCCTCTGGAAGAGCAAGCTCTCGGAGGTCGATGCCTGGGTCGAAGCCGGCGGCGCTGTCGAGGACCAACGAGAGCAGCCTCGAGATCGATGAACCCTCCCGCCCGTTCACTCGATCCACTGCGCCCGCTGATTTCCGCTGCGCCCCAGGGGCAAGCGCTTAGCCGTCCGACATGCACGGTACCTGGACTCGACCCTGAGTCGCCTTACGTCTCGCGCCTATCTGCGCGCTCGGCGCTTTACAACGATCTCGCACTGCTGCTCGACGCAGCGGAGGCTCCTCTCGACGTCAACGCGTTCCGGCAACTCGTCACTGACGAGAACAGGTTGTCCCGAGGTTCCGACGCGGCACGCCGCAAGCTATGGCAGGAGCTCAAGTCGCGCTACCTGCTCGACGGCGAGCACCCACTGTTCGCGGCCTTCTGGCATGAGTGGTCGCGCTCGGCCACGGACGCAGAGCGCGCATTGACCGCCTACTGCATGCTGGCGCTCAATGACCGGCTTGTCGCCGACCTGGGCACCGAGTTCCTCTACCCGCGCCTGCGCCGCGCGCCCTTCGCGCTGCGCGTCGATGACGTCCTGACCTTCCTTCGGCACGCCCAACAGCCGCATCCGGAGGTACGCCAGTGGTCTGCAAAAACCACGGTGGCGGTGGCCCAGAAGTACTGCGCAAGCATTCGGGATTTCGGCCTCGCCAAAGGCACGAGCAACAAACAAACGATCCGCCCTGCACTCTACGGCGCGCCGACACGCCTGCTGATTCGCGCGCTGCGACTCACAGGAGCACTGGATCTCGCATTGCTCAACGCACCGCTGTTCAAGCTCCTCGCGCTGGAGGGTCCGGAGGTGATCGATGCGTTGGGCGAGCTGAATCGGGACGGTCAGCTGCGGTTTCGCATGCAAGGCGACATCGTCGAACTGGAGATCTGAGGGAAAGCGCGATGCAAGCGGGATTCGACGCACTGATCGACTTGGTTAGGAAGCCCTACCGCACCGAGGGTGGCGTGAAGACGGATCGGTCGGTTCTGCTCGTCTACACGCCGGAGCGGGAGCTGGAATTCCGCGAGCAGCTTCGGGACCACTTCCTGCCACGCATGGAGGCCGAGGGGCACGTCCACCGTGCGCTTGACGTCACCGGCTTCCTCTTCGAGGGTCTCGACCAGCAGACCATCGCCAACCTCTGCGAGGACGAGTTCGATGATTACCAATGGATGAAGCAGGGCCTGGCCTCGCGCATCGAGCTGTCGCTGACACAGCATATCACCAGCCTTGCCACCCAGATCCCGGGCGGTACGGTGATCGTCTACGCAACGCTCGCGCTGTATCCCCTGATCCGCTTCGGTGAGTTGCTCAGGGGACTGCGCGACCTGGACTGCCGCATACTCCTCGCGTTTCCCGGCGCGGAGCGCGGCGGCAAGCTCTATTTTCTTAACCAATCCGATGGCGGCAACTACCTCGCCGTCAAGCTGATGATGTAGCGGAGGCAAGGACCGTGACGACCGTTCGAGACACCATCAAGCGCGACATCGCCACGAAGGTCGAAGGCGTCGTCAAGGTCTTCGACCGTGCCGCACTCGCCGCCGAGATCCGGGAGTTCGTCGTCACCGACAAAATCGAGGCCGAGCTCAAAAAGATCTTCGACACCTTCACCCGCGTAAGCGAGGTGCTTCGCCTAGGGGGCACGCCGCTCGATGTGATGGGCATCTGGGTTTCCGGGTTCTTCGGCTCGGGCAAATCCCACTTCTCCAAGGTGCTCGCGTACCTGTTGCAGAACGACCTGTTGGGCGATGGCACGGGCGAGTACTGCATCGATGTCTTCATCAAACATCTGTCCGATACCCAGCGCGGCCAGGACCTGCGCCGGCGCTTGGCCGAGATCAAATCGCACACGCAGATCAAGACCATCGCATTCGAGATCAAAAGCCGTCAGTCCTTGAGCAACCCCAACTCCGTCGGCGAAATCCTCTTGGGGGAGTTCTATCGCAGCATCGGCCTTGCCGAGAACTTCATCGTGGCGCGCATCGAGCGCCAGATGCAGAAGCGCGGCCTTCTGAACCATCTCGCCAGCGCCTACGAGGCCAAGTACGCCGTATCCTGGCGCGGACCGGAGGGCCGGGACGACCTGATGACCGTACGCCGTCGGCTGGCCGATCTCCTACCCGATCTCGATCCCGTCGAGTATCCCGATCGGCGCGCCGCGGCCAACGCCCTCGGCGACATGTTCCGCCACGCGACCATCACCGCCGAGGGCATCGCCGACGAGCTGGTCGCCTGGGTCGATGCCCAGAAGACCACCGGCGGCAGGGTCCAGCACCTCGTCTTCGTCATCGACGAGATGGGCACTTTCATCGGGGACTCGAACGACAAGATCAGCGAGCTCAACGCGCTTGCCGAGATGATCGGCAACAAGGGCAAGGGCAAGGTCTGGCTCATCGCAACCAGCCAGCAGGACCTCGAGAAAGTCGTCGACCGCACGAACTTCCAACCGGCGCTGGTCGGTCGCTTGAACGCCCGGTTCGAGCTCAAACCGCACCTGATCTCCGACGAGATCAACAAGGTCGTCTCCGAACGCATCCTCAAGAAGCATCCGGCGGCCGAGCCGGAGCTGCGCGACCTCTACAGGGCCCACGAGGGTCCGTTTGCGCAGCTCTCCGACATCAACGCCAGCCGCCATCTGGGCAGCCTTTCCGAGCGCGCCTTTATCGACTGTTACCCCTTCCTGCCGCACCAGATTCGACTCGCGCAGGACATCTTCGAGGCCCTGTCCGGGTTTCGCATCTCCGGCGGCGTCCGCTCCATGATTGCCGTCGTCATGGAGACCATCCAGGACCTCGCCGACAAGAACCTCGGCGTTATCGCGAGCTTCAACCAGGTCTTCGATTCGGTCGAGAACGATCTGCTCTCCCAGGAGTACCTCGGCGCCTCCGGCATCCGCGCCATCCACGAGTCCGATCAGCGCGTGCAGGGTGCCCCCGTCGCGCCCGAACGCGTGCTTAAAGTGCTCTGGCTGCTGCAACGGGTCAGCTGGGTGCCCCGCGTCCCGGAGACACTTGCCAAGCTCTTGATCCAATCCGTGGATGAAGACTTTATTGCCCTGCGCGGCCAGGTCGAAGACACCCTGCACCGACTCCAAGCCGCCGGCTACGTGGCCCGCGACGAGGCCACGGGGGAGTGGAAGTTCCTCAACGAGCGCGAGCGCACCATCGAGCAGGCGATCCAGGACATGCTCCGCCCCGGTAGTCCCAAAAGCATCACCACCGCCGCGGTGCGGCGCACCTCGCAGCAGTTCTGCAAGAACGACCTGATCACCAAGCGGCGCCTGCCGAACTTCGCAGTCAGTTACGGCAAGACCAAGGCCACCTTCCCCTATGCCGTCTCATTGGATGGTGAAGCCATCGCGAGCGGCCCGGAGCTGGAGGTGGACTTCATCAGCCCCCTTGCCTCCGGCCGCAAGCTGGCCATCGAGAACGCCCGCGGCCTCAATCAGACCGCAGGCATCAAGGGGCGTCGCCTCTGGTGGGTCGCCAGCCCGTCCGATGCCCTGGAAGCCCGCCTCAAGCGCCACGAGGCCCTCGTGCAGGTCACCGGTGACAAGCGTTTCACCGAGGACACCTCCGCCGACACCCAAGATGCCCTGTCCGAGAAACGCAAAGAGCGCGACGAGCTACGCGCGGGACTGGTGCGGGACCTGGAGCGTGCGTTCCTGACCGGAACCCTGTTCTATGGCGGACAGGAAATCGAGCTCGAAGGCGAGCCCGATCTCAAAGGCCCCGTGACCAGCGCCCTGGAAAGCATCATCCCAAACCTTTACTCCGGCTTCGCCGTCGCCGACCGGGACTACGACTTCGCGCAGGACATCCGGGCACTACTGAACCCCGCGAACACCGCGCTGCACGCCGTCGCAGCAGACCTCGCCCTGTTCGACACCCAAGGCAGCCTGCAACGAGAGGCGCCGGTGATCCAAACCCTGCTGGAAGTCGTCTCCGACCTGGAGGACGAGGGCATCGATGCCAATGGCGCAACGCTGATCGACGCCGCCGACAGCAAAGGCTTCAAGGGGTTCGAGCGTGCGCCTTTCGGCTGGCCAAGCGAGATCGTGCGCCTGGGCCTCGCTGCCTGTTTTCGCGCCGGCGCCCTGTATCTGGAGCAGCATACCAGCGCCGGCACCAGCCCCCAGTACGACTACAAGGGCACCGCGGACACCTTTCTGAAAGTGACGGCTTTCAAGAAAACCGTCTTCCGCATCGCCGAGACCAGCCTGTCCGTCGACCAGATCAAGACCGCCAGCAAGGCATTGATCGGCCTCGGCATCACCGGTACACCTGAATCCGGCAACGCGATCGCCGACGCAGTGCGCAAGCTGGGCGCCGCGTTGCAGGCTGAAGCCATGGCAGCCGCAACCCTTGCGGAACAGGGGCTTCCAATACCCGACGCGCTGCTCGACGGGGCAACCGTGCTGGACAAGGCTGTGAAGGCCAAGGACCCGACGGCCACGATCGTCGCCTTCCTCGATCAACAGACCCAGTGGCAAGCGCTGCACGAGCATCTCGCGAAGCTGCGGGCCTTCATCGATGCCAAGCGCCCAGCGGACTTCGAGACATCGGTCAAGCTCGCGGAGCTGGCGCGAAACCATCCGCTTCCGGAGACGGCACCGACCGCGACGGATCTCAATCAGGCCCTCAAGGACATGGATGCCATCATCGCCGACAAGGCGGTTGTCGACCGTTGGTCCGACTATCGCGCCGCATTCGAGCAAGCCCGTGACGCCTACCGCAGCGCCTACCTCGCGACCTACGATGAAGCACGCGCCCAAAGCGAGGTCGTGCGCGCGGAGATCGAGTCCGGCAGCGCGTACTCTGAGGCGCCGGCGCCCGCTCGGGACCAGGTCATCGAGGCCCTGTTCGGCACTCGGTTCGGCATCGGCGGACCCTGCCACTACCCATCGATCACGCTGCCCACGACGCAAACCCTGCTGGAAGCTTGCGCCAAGCACAGCCTGACCGCGCTGCGACAGGCCCTACTGGCATTGCCGACCTACCGCAGCCAGGCAGAAGAGCAACTCCGCGCACTGGTGACGCCGCCCCCGCCTCTACCGCCGCCGGAACAAACCTGGGAATGGCGGCCGTACAATGCCCTCGCCGGCAAGCGATTCGAGACCACGGCCCAAGTGGATCAGGCCCTCGATGCGATCAGTGAAGAGCTGAAAGCGCAGATCGAGAAGGGCCTGGTCGTGGTGGTGAAGTAACGCCACGATGACAGGCACCAGTCACGGTTCGCCGCAAGCGGCGCTGTCCGGCACCCACAAGGACACCGTCAAGGCCTGGGTGCCCAAGGCCCGGGCGCTGCTCCAGAAGGACCTCAAGGCGCAGCTCGACCGGCTCGGGATCCCGGACTCGGGTAAGCCTAAGCCGCTATCGGCCATGCAGCTCCAGTCCGAGGCGCAGGCGATACGCGGGCGTCTTGACGCGCTGCTGCACCGCGACAGCCTGGCCGAAGGCACCGCCAAACGCGGCTACGACAACGTGCTGCGGGAGCTGACCTATACACACCTCAACCGCCTGGTGGGCCTCAAGGCCATGGAAGCACGGCAGCTGCTCTACCTGCCGCCTCCGAGCGCCGCCGCCGAAGGCGCGGTGCCCGAGGAGACCGAGGTCATCACCCCGGTCCCGGGCCAAGCCCGCTCCCGCTTCCTGCGCGACTTCCGCGCCGCAGGCGGCAGCCGCTACAAGTACGAGGACGATGCCGAAGAGGCGTTGCTCCGCGATGGCCTCACCGCCGCATACCGGCACCTGAATACCGAGATCCGGCTAGTCTTCGACCCGGACCATGAATATGCCTGCGTCTGGCCAACCCACGGCTGCCTGGTCCGGCTCATCGATATGATCAACAAGGACCTGCCCGCGGAGGCCTACCGCGCCGCCGACTTCCTCGGCTGGATCTACCAGTTCTTCAACCGAGACGAGAAGAAGCGGGTCCGCGACGAGACCAAGGGCACCCCGCGCAGCCCCTACGAGCTGTCGGTGATCAATCAGTTCTACACACCCTTCTGGGTGGTCAAAGCGCTGGTGGACAACACCCTCGGCCGCCTGTGGCTCCAGATGCATCCGGCATCAAAGCTGAAGGCTTCGGCACCCCCGCCGCTCCCCGGCGAACGGACCGACCCGCGCCCGGTCGCCGATTATCTCGTCCCCCGCACCGGCGAGCGCATCCGCTATCAGCGTCTCGGCGAGGACGGCAAGGTCCATCACTACAAGCGCGCCCGTGACATCCGGCTGCTGGACCCCGCCTGCGGCACCATGCACTTCGGCCAGTACGCCTTCGGGCTCTTCCTGCAGATGTACCTGGACGAGATCGACCATGCCGGCGAGGATGGCTGGCCCGCCGAGCCGAGTGTGCGTGACCCAGCCGAGATCCCCGCAGCGATCCTGGAGCACAACCTGTTCGGCATCGACATCGACCCGCGGGCCATCCAGATCGCCTCCCTGTCCCTGATGCTGACGGCCAAGGAGGCAGGACTCGGGCTCGGGCTGTCCCCCGCGGACGTGAAGATCCGCCGCAGCAATCTGGTGGTCGCCAGCGCCGTCAATGTGGGCGAGGAACAGCTCGGCGCCCTCGTCGACAACCTCGGACCTCGTCTCGGCTCACCGGCGCTTCGGGACCGGCTGTTCCATGCGCTCTGGGAGAACCTGCGCTACGTCGGCGAGATGGGCAGCCTGATTCAGGTCCACGAAGGCGTCTCCGCCGTCTTTGACGACTGGGTCGAGGCCCAAGCCAAGGCTAAGGGTCTGGGCAAGATCATCCCGGACGACGAGCTGCCGCTGTTCGCCCAGGCGGGCATGATGGACAGCATGGATCGCGACCTCGCCAAACAGCTCGTGCTTCAACGCAAGCTGCTGCAGGCCGAGGCCGACGCCTTGCAGCAGGAGTTGCTCGCGGCCATCGAATCCGCCGCCGGAGCCGATACCGGAAATCCCGCCGAGCGCCTATTCGCCGAAGACACCGCACGCGGCCTTGCCCTGTTGCAGATCCTCTCCCGTCCCTACGACGTGGTGGTCATGAACCCGCCCTACGGCGCCTTCGTGCCTAAGGTCAAGAAGCTGGTCGAGGCGGCTTATCCGCTGACCAAGAACGATATCTACGCCGCCTTCATCGACCGGGCCACCCGCATCGTGGAGCCCGAGGGCTACATCGGCGCGCTGGTCTCGGCGACCTTCGTCAACCTCAAGTCCTTCGAGAAGCTGCGCACCGAGATCCTGCTCAAGCGCAATCCGCTGATGATCATGCTCGATCTCGGTTTTGGCATCCTTGACGACGCCACCGTCGAGGCCGCGGCCATCGTGATCAAGGGAAGCCAATAGTGACGCAAGCGAGACCACAGATCATCTGGTGTTGGGCAGAGCGGGACTTCGGGTTCCGCTTCCGCGCCGGCAGCGGAAGACAAACGGCCGACTACTATCAGGCGGCCCGTCCCGGTGACTTTTACATCGTGGACAAGTCCAAGCGGAAGCTGCCCAAGGAGCAGGCGGAAAGCCTGGCGGAAAGCGGCATGGCGCCGACCTCGCCGCGGACCGTACCGAACCCCTGGCAGAACTACAATCAAGACTGGGATTGGATCACCACCGCCGACGGCCTGCTGCTGAACTACGCCGGTTGCTTGGATCGCGAGGAGATCGATCGGCGCGAGGACGAGGGTGTTGCCCGCGCCATGGAATATGTTGCCTCGTTGCTGGAGCGCCCCGAGCCGGTGCCCCTGACGGTTCCGCTGCTGCAACAGCTCCACCGGGAGCTGATGGGCGCCATCTACCCCTTCGCCGGCACCTGGCGTACGGTCGCGTTGCACAAGGGCGACGGCCCCACCAAATGGCCGCTGCCGCCAGGCGGCATCCTGTCCGTCATCGATGTGCTGGATCGAGACGTGCTGCGGCGCTCGCCGGTGATCTCCGATGACGACGACCAGGTCTTCGCCTACGTCAGCGAGGTCATGAACGAGCTGCTGGCCATCCATCCCTTCCGCGAGGGCAACGGGCGCACCGCCTTCATCCTGGGAAACCTGATCCTGATGCAGAACGATATGCTGCCGTTGGACGTCTACGACCGGCGGCACGACGAGGCGGCCTACTTCGCTGCCTGCGAGGCGGGACGCATTGACAAGGACTATGCCCCGCTGGCCGCGCTTCTCTCCGACTGGCATGACGCGGCTTACGAGCGTTGGGAGGCGAGCCGTGGCGCGTAAGCGGGTTGACGTTCGGGCAATCCTCGCGGACGCCGATTTGCGCCGAGAGCTGATGGTTTCGACCATTCAGGCAACGCAGGCGCGCGAAGGAATTGAAACCACAGCAGAACAAGCTGATCGGGCCTACTACGTCGTAAGAGAGGCCGAGAACGCCGTATTCTTCGATCTTGAGCGATATCGTGGAGCAAAGCGCACGCAATCGGATCAACGACAAGAGTTTTTCGTTCGAAGTATTCTTACCGACTCGCCTTTTTCTCGATTTGATGTGGCTAGACGTGATTTCTTAGAAATTGAGGGCGCCCCCTTAGCGTTCCGCAGAATCGGCCTCGTAGCCCACCTATTTCGCGAACACCCGGCCCTTGATCCGTCCGAAGGCACGGTGAAGCAAGGGCTTGCGACATCAGAGGACAGCCGCCGGTTGCGTATGTTTTGGGAGATTCCTGCGCCAAGTTCTAACCAAGAACGCAGGTGGGTTCCTTTCGCAAAAGGCGGAGAGTTCAGTCGCTTCTACTTCGACCACTACTTGATAATTAAATGGGCCAACAATGGCCAGGAGTTGAAAAGCCGAATAAAAGAAAAAGAAGGATCGGAAACCAAGCGAATTTATAGCCAAGATTGGTATTTCAAGCAAGGCTTGACATGGCCGCGGCGCACCGCTAAGGGATTGAATATGCGCAGGCTCCCTTCGGGTTCGATATTCGCCGACAAGGGACCTGCTCTATTCGTACATGATCAGGCAAACGAAAACTACCTACTTGGCGTCACGAACTCCACGCTTTTTGAGTATATTTTCCGATGTAAGACTTCCTTTTCCTGGGAGGTTGGCATAATGAAATCGATGCCCATGCCACAAGCCTCCGCCGCGACAAGATCCTGCATCGCAGAATTTGCCGACTCAATATTCGGACTCAAACTTCAATGGGATAGAGGAAACGAGATATCTACCCGTTTCATCGCGCCTTGGCTAAGTGAACCGCTTAAAGACAAGTCCTTACAAGGAAGCCTTGATGCCCTAAAAGCACAAGAAACCGAGGCGCAGCGCAACCTTGAAAACGTTTATTCCCAATTGGAGACGAGAGTTTACCGGCTTTATGCGATCCCGGACTCAACCCGCACCATAATCGAAGAGACCCTCAGCGAGCGCCCGCCCGAGATTCTCTGGCCACAAATGGAAGGCAAGACTTCGGATCAGAAGCGCATGGAGCACGTCTGGCGGCTGCTCTCCTATGCCGTCAAGCGCGTCGTCGAAGCCGACGCGGACGGCATCGTGCCGCTCATCGCCATCAGCGGCGAGACAGCGCTGGTGGACCGGGTGCGCGATGAGCTGGCAGCGCTGTTCCCGGACCAGGACGCTTACCAACTGGAGGTGGACATCGGCAACGAGCTGCGGCGCAAGGTAAAGGGCTACCGCAGCGTCGACGGCATCGACGAATGGCTGCGGGACTGCTACTTCGACTACCACGTATCGCTGTACAAAAAGCGCCCGATCTTCTGGCACATCGCGAGCCGCCCCGGCCGCGGCGACTGCGCCTTCGGCGCACTGGTGCACTATCATCGCTTCGATCAGAACCGGCTCGCGAAGCTGCGCGGCAGCTATCTGCGCGACGCCATCGCTCTTTTCCGCCGCGAGGCCGGCCTCGCGGATAAGGACGGTCGCATCGAGGACCGCCAAGAGTCGCAGGCGCACCTCGAAGAGGCCGAGGCCCTCAACGAGCGCCTGCGCTGGGTGCAGGAGGGCATCAACGGCCCGCCAGCCCCCGGCGACTGCCGCATCCGCACCCCCTGGAAGTCCGACGACGAGCTTCCCGACGGCTGGCAGCCGGACCTGGACGACGGCGTGGCCGTGAACATCCGCCCGCTCCAGACCGCCGGCGTGCTGCGGGTGGAATCGGTCCTCTAAACGGTTACGAAGGCTTCACGACATGGCTGCATCACCGCAGTTCGCGCTCACCCATCTGCACATTCGCGACCTTGGGGGCCTACGTGCGCTTGATCTGCCACGGGATGGGCTCGGTTGGATGAACGGCTTTCCGCCCGTCAGCATGGTCGCCGGCGCCAATGGGAGCGGCAAGACCACGTTGCTGAACGCCATCGCCAGTGCCGCAAAGATCCTCGCCGTGACGCTTGATGCCATGCCGCTTGAGATGCTGCCGGCCGAGTGTCGGATAGACTTCCGACTCGGCGCTGGCACCGCACGCGCGCTGAACCTGCGCTTCCTCGTCGGCAACGAGGCCTTCTGGCAGGCCCATGCA
Source organism: Thiocapsa sp. C2-2m (assembly GCF_041903745.1). Taxonomy (NCBI): domain Bacteria; kingdom Pseudomonadati; phylum Pseudomonadota; class Gammaproteobacteria; order Chromatiales; family Chromatiaceae; genus Thiocapsa; species Thiocapsa sp. C2-2m. Next base: position 91,515 of record NZ_JBBWVD010000001.1, read on the forward strand.
GCCGAGAATTGCTTCGGCTATGTGCTGATGGATGAGCGAGATCGCGCGATCGCCAGGACGCTCGGTCCAGACGTGGAGAATCTGCGCAAGACCCTGGGCAAGAAGAAATCGTTCCTGGACAGCGGTTGGCCGCGGCTGGTCTTCCTGCCGTCGGAAGACCGAGACCTCGTAGTGCCCGATGTCGCGTACAAGGCGCCCGGCAAGTTGGAAGATGAAGCCGGCTTCGTCGTGGTCTGGCAACGACTCGGTCCAAAGACCTGGCGCGGTTCGACCATGGAATTGCTCTTCTCCGCGCGCTGGGCGGACCTGAACGCCAAGGAGCAAGGTGAGCCGGAAGCGGCAAGCAACTTCGCTCGATTTGCCCGCGCCTTCTCGGCGCTGACGGGCGGGACCAAATCACTGGACTGGACGCCCGAAGGCGCCCTGGTCGTCCGTCTCGCCTCCGGCGGCACCCACGGGCTGGAGCGCCTGAGCAGCGGGGAGCGGCAGGCAGTGTTGCTGCTGGCCGAGCTGCGGCGTCTATGGCGTCCCGGCTCATTGATCCTGATCGATGAACTGGAGCTGCACCTGCACGATGCCTGGCAGGGCAAGCTGCTCGATATCGTCTGCGATATGCAGGCGGAGTTGGGCGGACAGGTCATCATCACCACCCAGAGCCACTCGATGTTCGAGATGGCCGACTTGGGCACGCGGGTCTTGCTGGGCCGGGAGGGCCTGCGATGAACGACAGAGAGCGTCTCGGTCGTCTTCAAAGCGATCTTCAGCGCGCCACCACCGTGATCTATCTGGAGGGCAAATCCGACCCCGCTGTCTTTTTCGCGACGCTTGGCGTCGCGCGGCCGAGAAGCGACATCCACCAGGATATCTATGTCGTCGGATTGGGCGGCAAGGCGAGCGGCGGCGCGGAGATCAAGGCTCTGGTGCGCGTGGCAAGCGAGCACGGCTTGGCCAAAGCCCCCGGAGCCGGCCGCATCTTCGGCATCATCGATGGCGATGGCCGTGGTCTGTCAGCGCTGAACGCGGAATTCCAGGCTCCGTTTGCCGGACCCTTATTCTCCTGGCCGACCTATTGCATCGAGAATCTGCTGGCACGGGCAGCCTGGCCCGCGACCTGGGGAGGCCAGCCGAACTGGCAGGACGTACTGACCGGCTATGTGCCTTACGCGGCATTGAACCGCATCCATCGGTCGATCCAACGGGACCTGGAAACACTTGGATTGCATCGATTCCGAAGCCCGGAGCAAGGGCGCCCACTAGAAACCATTGAAACGGTCGAAGCTGCATTGGCGCAAGACAAGCACCTCATCGCGAACCGCGATGTCAGCGCCGAGTTCCAGGCCGCAGTCGCCTCGGTACGAGGCGAGATCGACACCTCGATCGAGCATGGGCATGCCCAGATCAACGGCAAGTGGCTTTGCCGCCATTTCGCACGTGTGCGGACCGGCAACAGCGAGGAGCAATGCGTAAGCGAATGGGCGGATGCCGTTAGAGCCGCGGGAGGACTGCACGCGGTCCGCGACTGGTGGCAGAGGATCACCGGAACTGCGCCATGATCCTGGAAGCGCTGACCACCCAGATCGCCCAGCGCTTCCAGCACGAGAAGCGGGCGCAGGTCTGCCTCTGGTTCGACCCGGAGCGGGATTTCCTGCGCTTGCTGCCGGCCCTGCAGCGGCATCTGGAGGCCCAGGTGCCGGTACCCTTTCGTCTGCTGGTCTACGACCCCGAGCAATTCCGGGGGCAGATCTGGCTCAAGCACCAGATTCACCATGCCTTGTCCGGGCTGCCGGAGGCAGAGCGTCGCGCGTGCCGATTCCTGCTCTACCTACCCTTATCGGAGGACCGTCTGGACGGCCCCGATGAGCGCGGCGAGCACCACCTGGAGTTGTTGACCGAGTACCGGCACGCCGGTGTGGTCTGGCGCCTGGGAGGCAAGCGGCCGACGCTGTTTCGGTTTCTGCGCGCGGCCGATGTCCCCTTGCCGAGCGATCCGAAGGCCCAGCGCCAACTCTACGAGGGCGGCTTCGATTCTCTGCTGGCCAAGTATGCGGCGCGCTTTGCCGAGCATTCCGCGGCGCATTGGCAAGTGCCGCTGACGCCGGAGCTGGCGCGGGCTCAGGTGCTCGGCGATCTCGATCAACGGCTGATCGACATCGCCGCAGCACCGGAGCTGGCCTGGCGCGAACTCAAAGACCAGGGCCTGCTGCCGGAGCTGGCGAAGGCGGTGAGCGCGCGCTACGGCTTCCCGGACCAGGCCGGTATGCCCGGCCAGTGGGCCGCAGACCGCGACCGGCCGGAGCAATGGCCTGCACGGGACTGGATCGATGCCCTGGTGGGCACGCTGGCGCTCACCGAGACCTTTCTCGGTTACGGCTCGCCGGCGGACTTTCCGTTCGCGGATCGGCTGCCGCCCGCCACCCTGCGCAACCACCACACTGCGCTGCTGCAACGCTGGCTGCGGGACGCCGAAGGCCGCGGGGCGTGGGACCGCATCGTCGCGACGGTGGAGCGGGACCTGGACCTGTCCAGTTGGGCCGCGGACCGCGATGGCCAGGCCTTTGCCTTTCCGCACTTGGTGCGGTTGCGCTGGCAGCGAACACTGAAGGCACTGGAAGCCGCTGCGGCGAAGGCCTCCAGCACTGAAACCTTCTTCACAGAACGCCGCAATGCGATCAAGCGCGAGGCGGAATTCAGCCGCGCCAGCGATTCGCCGGTGGGCGCCTGGAGCCTATTGCTGCGACTCGCGGACCTGCTGGATGCCTGCAAAGCAGGGCAGGCGCAGGTCCGCCAACATGGCCAAGGCCCGGGCGTCCGAGACATGGTGGAACTCTATGTTGCGAACGCCGGCCGGATCGAACAGGCACACATGGCCGTGCGGCGCGAGGCTGATGAGCTTGGACTGCCCATGATCAGCGCCATCGCTGACCGCCATTACGCGGACTACGCCCTCGCGCTGAACGGATGCTTTTTCGAGCGCTTCGCACAGCAGGCAACCGCAGGGATCGATGGGCTGCCGGATGCCGGCGAGAAACTGGCGAGTGGTCTTTGGGGCGCGAAGGGTCGGCGGGCCGTCATCATCGTCGATGCACTGCGCTACGACTGCGCGCTCGCGCTGGGGGATGCCCTACCCGGCTTGGAGGTGTGTATCGAGCCGATGCGCGCGGAGCTCCCGACCGTCACGGCCATGGGCATGACCGCCTTGCTGCCGCTGGGTTCTGCAACGCTGTCGCTGAGCACCAGCGGCAACACCCTGCGCCCACTGGTCGACGGACAGGATTGCTCTGCCCGCGCCAAGCGCTTGGCCTTGCTCTCGGCGTTTGGTGCCGACTGCCGTGACATCGACGACGTCGAAGCGCTACCCGATGCGGACGGCCTCGGCGAGCTGCTGGTGGTGTTTGGCCACGATGAGATCGACGACATCGGCCACGGCCAGGGCAGCACCCTCATCCGCCACCTGCATCTGGAGGTGCAGCGGCTCGCGCGCCTGGTCCGTCAGCTGCACCGCTTTGGCTATCCGGACGTGCACGTGGTCACGGACCATGGCTTCGTGCTGTTGGACGAGAACCGCTTGCCGGAGCAAGTGCCCTGCGACAAGGACTGGTGCCACGTACTGAAGGAACGCTACGCAGTGGTCCCCGCCCATGCGGACCTGCCGCTGACCAGCTTCCCGACCCGCTGGGACGCCGAAGTACGCATCGCGGTGCCGCCTGGATTGTCCTTCTTCAAGCTGGAGAAGTCTTTCTCGCACGGCGGCGCGGCATTGCAGGAGCTGGTGATTCCGCATCTGAGGTCCAAAGCTGCGACGCCGCAGGAGAAGCGGATCGGTGTCGAGGTTGTCCTGCCGACCTACGAGCTGATGCGCACAGCGGTCAAGGTGATTCTGCGGCCGACCTTGGAGAAGGGAGGGCAGTCGGGGCAGATGTCGCTCTTCACGCCGAAGGGTCGGACCCTTGAGCTCGACGTGCGACGATCCGGCGCCGCGAGCGTGCTGGCGACGCCGGCACCAAAACAGGTCCAGCTCGACGCCGCCCAGATTGAGCAGCCGGTGAACTTGTTCTTCCACTCGGCACAGAGCTTCGCGAAGGGCGAGCTGCTGGAGCTGGACATCCGCGACCTCGATACCGGCGAGCAGTTTCCGCCTGGCGGCATCAAGCTGACGGTCGGCAGAGACATGTGACGAGAACCCAGATGAACGATGGCCCAATCACCCTCGACGATCTTGACCACCTTGCCACCGAGGCCTTTCCGGGGCTGGTAGTGCGCAAGGATCTGTTGCGCCGGATGCGCTCCTCGTTCGGTGTGCCGGCGTTCGTCATCGAGTTCCTGCTTGGCAAGTACTGCGCGTCCACCGACGAGGAGACGATCAACGAGGGCCTGGAGTTCGTCCGCGAGACCCTGTCCAGCAAATACGTGAAGCCGGACGAGCGCGAGGCGGTCAAGTCCGCCATCAAGCAGCAGACGACCTACGATGTCATCGATAAGCTCGACGTCAAGCTGGTGGAGACCCACGACAAATACTGGGGCCGTCTGTCCAGCCTAAACCTGGACTATCTGAACGTCGACGACGCCGACGTGCGCGCACACGACCGGCTTCTGCTCGGCGGTATCTGGGCCGAGGTCACGCTGCGCTACGACGACGCCTTCATCTTCAAGGGCCAGAACCGGCCCTTCTTCGTCGATGCCATCCGGCCGATTCAGCTCTCCAATCGAAACATCGACAGCTTCATCGAGGCTCGGCGCCGCTTCACGCGAGATCAGTGGCTCGACCTGCTCATGCGCTCCATGGGTTATGAGCCGAATCACCCCTACTACACCCAGCGGCGCAAGCTGCACTACATGCTGCGGCTGATCCCCTTCGTCGAGAAGAATTTCAACTCCGTCGAGCTGGGTCCGCGCGGGACGGGCAAGAGCTTCGTCTACCAACAGATGAGCCCCTACTGCCACCTGGTCTCCGGCGGCCAGACCACGACGGCGCAGATGTTCGTGAACTTGTCCACCGGCCAGCGCGGCTTGGTGTGTCTGTGGGACGTGGTCGCATTCGACGAGGCGGCCGGGATTCGCTTCAGCGACAAGAGCGGCCTCAACATCATGAAGGGCTACATGGAGGACGGCGCCTTCAGCCGCGGGCGCGATATGATCAACGCCGAGGGCTCCATCGTGTTCGTCGGCAACATCGACGGCGACATCGAGACCATCGTTCGTACGTCCAACCTGTTCTACCCGATGCCCGACGAGATGGATACGGCCTTCTACGACCGCATTCATGCCTACATCCCCGGATGGGAGTTCCAAAAGACCTCTGACGACGCCTATACCAGCCACTTTGGACTGGTGACGGACTACCTGGCCGAGGTCTTTCGGCAACTGCGCAAACAGAGCTTCGCGGACTATGCCGATCGGGACTTTGCCTTTGGCAGCCACTTGGGCGGCCGCGACCAGAAGGCCGTGCGCAAGACAGTCTCGGGGCTGATCAAGCTGCTGCACCCGGACGGCGAGGTCACACGGGAAGAGGCCGAGGAATACCTCGCCTACGCGATGGAAATGCGCCGACGCGTCAAAGAGCAGCTCAAGAAGATGGGTGGCTTGGAGTACTGGGACACAAGCTTCTCTTATATCGACCGCGAAACCGGCCAGGAGACCTTCGTCCCGGTACCGGAGTCCGGTGGAGGCGCACTGATCGCGGAGGGTGGTCTACCCGCAGGCAGCGTCTACACCATCGGCACCGACGCCGCTGATCATCGGCTGGCACTGTTCCTGATCCAATCCCAGATGAATCGAGGCTCCGGACGCATCATCCCGCTCGGCAACCTGTCGGCAAAGATGAAGGAGGCTATCAAGACTGCGGACGCCTACCTGAAAGCCAACCTCGGCAACCTTGGCATCAGCCACGACCTGAAGGGCTACGACTTCAGCATCCAGGCCATCAACCTGAATCAGGCAAAGGAGGGTTCCGAGACCGCGGTTGCCTTCTTCGTCTCCCTCGTCTCCTCAATCCTCGCCCGGCCCGTGCAGGATCAAACCGTCATCCTCGGCGAGATGAGCGTGCAGGGCATGCTCCTCAAAGCCTCATCCCTACCCGAACGCATGCAGCTCGCAGTTGAAGCCGGCGCCAAACGCATCCTGATCCCCAGCGAGAACAAGCGCGATGTCGCCGACGTGCCGGACGCCATTTTGACCGCGATCCAATGGCAGTTCTATGACAGCCCCACCAAAGCGGCCATCATGGCCCTTGGGTTGACCTAGCCTACGCAGCGGCTCTTGGTGGTCGAGTTGTCACTTGCTTCGCCTGTGCCTGGTACCCTTGGATCATCCGCTCAAGCAGTTCCCTTTCCTGCGCAGAGGTGCAAATCGCGATTTCGCCTCTGAGGCGACCTAGCTTCTCGTAGTGCCGATGAGGCAGCTTCGGTCCGTCAGGGCCGAGTATGACACCGGTGACTTCCCGTGCCCGCCCCTGCTGGAAGCGCTTGGCCTTGTGGTACAGGAGGCCGTTCCTGAAGACGGCTTGCTTGACCTCCCATACCAGCCGCTCCGGCACACGCGGACCAGAAATCGTGATGTCGTCCATGTACACACTCAGCCGACACTCGTATTCCAGCGCAAGGCTTGCGATCGCTGCCCACATGTCACAGTGAGCATAGAACGAGAGGATTGGGCTCGTCGGGCTCCCGGTCGGAAGGTGCCCTTGATAGGTCGAGAGCACTGCGAGAATGCCGGCAACGTCCTTTGAACACTCCATGATGCGCTGGAAAAACCAAAACACCCGTCGCGACGGCGTTGATGCGAAGTAGGACTTCACGTCGAGGCAGATCAACTCTGCCCCAGTCTCGTGGATTAGGGCGTTCTTTACGTACGATTTCCCTTTGACCGGACAGTAGAGAAAATCTGGCGGTGTAATTCTGGACAGCAGCGTGGCGACACGCTTCTGAACTCTGGAAAGCTCCGGTTTCGGTGACTCTATACGTCTCGTTTTACCGCTCTCAGATTGGTTATCCCATTCGTTGTAGCCAGATTCTTGACAATACTTTGCGATTCTCCGAAGGCCGGCAGCATCAAGCCCGAGCAGCTCTGCTAACCGGCGTTTCGATGCCAAGCGATAGAAGGGCGACTGCGTGTGCGCATAAGACACGACCGGCTTAGCCCTCGACATGAGCTCGTCCCGATCGCTCGGCGATAAACTCCAGAAGCGCAAGGATCTTTGATGAAATCATCACTCTTGCCTTGTCAACTCTCGGATCTTCGCCATCCAGACTCTCCGAGAAAAAAATAATAGATGAAGTTGGTATATCGAACGCCTCGGAATAGCGTTTAAGCAGCGCAAGCGTGGGCGTCTTCTTGCCTGACTCGATCTCCGACAAATGCGATTTCGATACGTCTAGTCGATCAGCGAGTTCCTTTTGCGTCATATCGTGAAAAAGACGCATGGTTCGAAGGGCTCGGTTAATCATAGTTCACTTTGGGATTGATAAGATGCAGGGCATACGCAAGGTACATATTCGGGCTGGCGGCTTAACATTTCAGAAGCTTCAGCAACTCGACGACAGCTCTTATTAGAAAAACAAGAACCATGCCGAGCTTGATCAGAAGCCTAAGAGTTACCGGATTGCAGAGCCAGCGCAGCCAACTCGTGCGCTCACCGGCAGTAGGCCGCCCCTGTCGTTCGTCGTGTTCGTTACCCATAAGGAAAATTTCCTCCGTTGCAGTCAACAGCACAATTGCTGTGACCGTCGCCCCAACAGAGGACGGAGCACGACAGTTTGTTACCCGAATTGCACTTTAGGCGCGGCTTCGCCGCCGCGCCTAAACGCGACGGACACCGCGGGGCATGGGACCAGGCCCCGCCGGACTGCCGGCCAGAGGTTGGAAAGGTTGACCCTTCCTCAAGCTACCGGGGTAGCTCAGTGAGTGGCGAGTATCTCCGTTTCGATCACGACTGTGGGGAAGTCTAAGGGCCGGAAGTTCTTTAGTCAAGAACCAGTTTCGCTCAGAGCGATGTAGTTGTATCTACATATGATCACATACCACAAGATATAGTAGTTGTGGCGACGCTGACGATCTTCCAGGTTCAGTCGTCGCAGCGCTTTCTTTCGGTTCCGATGCCCGCTACCGCTTCGGTGGGCGTCCTATCGCGCCCTATCGTGGAGAGTCGGGCTGGCGGTGCCGCACAGTCGTATCGCAAAGGAGTCGCAAGCCAACTGATGACCACCTGCGGCTGACTCCAGGAACCGCAGGTCTCCCTGAGTCAGGACAGATGTCACCTTCGCCAGCAGCCAGATTTCATGTCAGCCCATGCGCCGAGGTCTTGGCCCAGAAGCTGTTTCTCGGCACCCTGATCAGCGAGGGTCGCCATCCTGCATACTGATAGGATCCGCCGGCCGGGGGGAAGAAGCACCGCTCCCGTTGCTTGGGCGAACCTGCTTCTTTGCGGGTGCCCTGGGCGGGACGCGGAACCCCTAAACTCGATCTGAAAAAGCGTCCTCGCCGTAGGAATAACCGGTTGCATCGACGCCACTCGGAGAGTCCATCGGCATTCCGTTCGATGGGTTGATCCAGAAGTCATCGCTCTGCGCATCGGCCTGCTGTGCGCTCCCGTCCCGCGGGAAGGTCAACCAGAGGGCCACCATCCCGAACAACAACGCCGTGGTGGCCACGTGCCTGTCGAGCAGGAACATGCCGACGAAACCGCAGGGCACACCGATGATCCACCAGACACGCGACCGCACCGTTTTCAACGCACGCACTACGCGCTTGATCCTGTTCATCCCCAACCTCCGATCCGCTCTTGAAACTTCATCGGGACAGTGCCGTGGGGTCGAAGTGAAGAGGCCCTTCAACCTCGACGAGACGACACTTCAGGACCCCGATCGCTCGCGAATCTCACCGAGCATCGCGATCACGACACCGTAATCGATGCGGGCTTTGTTGACACCGTCTTTCTGATAGAAGCTCTCGTTCGACGCATCCTTGGGTAGCCCGGCCCAGATGCGCGACAAGTTGTGGGCGAAGTCGTGATCGGTGATCCGACCACGCATCCAGCCGCTCATATCGGCATCGTTTGCGAGTCGCAATGCCATCCGATCCTGGAGTTGACGGCTGAACAACTCCTCGCCCGTCAACCCCATCCGATCGATCAACCGGTCGAAGGTGTCCGGAATGATCTGATAGCGACCGATCGCCGAACCTCCGTTTCCGCTCTCCAAGAGTCGACTCTGGAGCGCCCGTACCTCGGAGACCGTCATCCGGGTCAGGTCGATCTCGTTCTGGTCGGCCTTGCCGAACCAGGCGTTGTAGTTGCCGCGTGATTCGGGTCGGGCCAGCAGATCCAGCACCTCGCCGCGAGGTCCCGGTGTCACGCTGCGTTCCGTGACCGGGGTTCCGCTTGGCCGGGGAGCGCCGCTCGGTCCATCAGTCTTTTTTTTTGCGCCGATGCCTTGCGTATTGTAGGTGCCGATCAAGCGCAGATCGCTGTCGTCGCGCGACACCGCCGAGCGTTCGACGAGGTCGGCCACATGTTGACCCCTCGCGCCGCCTCCCGCCTCGTCGATGACCGCTTGACGGGCCGCCTGTTGCGCGTCGCTCGGCGCGAAGGCAAACACGGAATTCGTGGCTTCCCGGAACAGGGTCTGCTGGGAATCCGTCAGGCCGTGGCCGGCAACCTGCTGCAGACGGGCGTCGATCATGGCGCCCCGTGCCTGCGTCCAGCCGACCTCGCCTCCTGCAGCCTCCCGTCCGGCGGCGACCGCCGCGGAGACATCGCCTCCGCTCGCCAGGGTGGAGCCGAAGGCCTTCGCGGCCGCGACGGTTTGCCCAATGGCAGCACTTGCTCCTGCGCGGGCCAAAGCCCCCGAGTCCGCAAGCTTCACGAACGTGCCCCCGACTTCGTTGTGGACGGCCTGCGCTGCCGGGCGCGGCAAGATCGCACGCCGGTCGATCTCCGCCCCGATGCGCTCGCGCACCTGCTCGCGCACCTGATCCTGTCTGGCGGCAAGGCCCTCTGCTGCCGACTCGCGGTTGGCGGCGTGGAAGTTGTCGGCGGCACTTGGCCGATACCGGGTTTCAACCGAACGCCCGTGCGCCTCGATGTCGCCACGCAGGCCTGCGACGTTCTCGCGAGGATCCCGCACATCGCCGTTTTCCACAGCGCCTCGAGCGGCGCCGAAGCGCGGAGCGGACTCGCGCAGATCATCGTTGCCGTGCGGGTTCACCGAAGGCGCGTGTGTTCCGAAGGTGTCCGCCAGAATGCCGTACCCGGCCTCCTTCGCGCTCTGCGCCTCCGCGGGGGTGAATCGCCGCAAGGTCGTTCCGTCCGCATGCCCGATCAACAGCGCGACACCGGCCGCAGCGCTCGCCGCGTCGCGGTTCAGGTTGCGGGCGTAAGCCCATGAGCCCGAGAGTTGCTGGTGATCCCCGGTCAGATTGCGCCGGTCGATTTCCCGGTGCAGCCGATCCATGAGCTCCGGATCGTTGGAAATCGCATTGCCGATCTCGGCGGCGCCGTAGGTACCCATGGCCCCGTAGCGGCGCGCCAAGGACTGCTCGCGTTCCAGCGAACGCGAGGAGGAGACCACATCGGCTGCGTCCTTCTCCAACCGCGCGCTTTCGTCGCTGGAGAGCCGCTCCGCGAAGACGTTGCGGCTGCCGGATTGGGAGTCGGCGCGGATTGATTCGGCAAGACGCGCCTCGAAACCGGAATCGCCCGAGACACGGCGCGCGATATCGGTCGCCATGGTGTCGGCGACCTGCTCGGACACATTGTATTGGCTGCGCAGTTGGGTGCCGATATCGCCCGCCAGCGCAGCCTGGCCCGCACCCGTGCGGCCTTTCGCCGCGACGGCTCCGGCAATGATCCCCGCCATCTGCTGCGTGCTGACGCCGCTGCTCTCATACTTGTCCGTGAACCCCCGCGCCTCGCTCATGATCGCGCGATCCGTCGCACTCCCTGTCGCCCCGTAGTCCCAGTTCATGGACCGTGAGGCAAAGGACTCGCCGGACCTCGACGCCGACGCAGTCGCAGTGCCGGCCAGCGAGGAGGAGAACCGCGTGCTCGCCTGTGCCACCGACTGCGCGCTGGATCGCAGGCTGGTTTGCAGGCTCCCGCCGACATCCGCCGACCAGAGCACGGAATTGGCGTTCGGCGTCGTCGTACCGGTGAGCGGGGCATGGGTCTTGAGCGACCCCATCGACAGGGCGGCCGCGGGGTTCACCGCATCGGGGCTCGCGATCTTCTCGTTGATGTGGTCGCCGCCTTGCAGGCGTCCGGCCAAATGGGTCGCGGTGACCGCCGAGCCGTAGATCAGCATCAAGGAGATCGCCGGCGTGCTCGCCGCGAGCATCCCGCCGACCCCGAGATAATCCGAGAGGATGAAGTCGAGCTTCCACAACGCGAAGATCGAGGGCAGCTCCAGGTTGCCCATCCCGGCATTGCGCAGGGCGTCGAGTTTGCCTTGGGTCGTCAGGATAATGTAGAGGTTGATCACGGCGAGGATCGGCTGCCAGAGCTGGATCCAGAGGCCGAACAGCAGGTACTTGCCGATCATCCGGATGCCGATGGTGCCGAGCCCGACGGCGAAGACCATCAGCGGGGAGACGGCGAACAGGAACGCCTCGAAGAAGGTCATCATGGGGCGCACGATACGCGCGAAGAGGGTCTCCTCGGCGGCCCATTGGGTGTTGCGCTGCTGGGCCGCCTGGGTGATGGTCGCGGCGGTTTCCCAGCGCCCGAGCTCCTCCCACACCTGCGCCTCGCCCTTGGGCAGGACGCTCGCCGCCACCGACATCACCATGTAGTTCTGCGCATCCACCCCGGCGCCGGCGACGGCATCCAGAGCGGTCTGCACGGCGTTGTCCACCTCCCCGGCCTGCACGGCGAGGGTCGCCGCCAGCGAGCCGCGCAACGCCGGCAGGAACTCGGTGGTGGTGTAGGCGGACAGATCCGCCCAGGCATCGTCGCATTCCTTCACCGTCGGGGCCCCGCCCAACCACAGCTCGGTGGTCGGCATCGGATTGGCCACGGCCAGGGCGCCGGTCCAGCTCGGATCGCGCAGCACGCTGTCCAGGGAGCGCTGTCCGGTGTCGACCTCGTAGAGCACGCACTCGGCAATGTAATTGACGAAGGAACGCTCGATGTCGGCGCCCGGCGTCGGGCTGTTGGCCGCACCGAGCCGCGCGCGCGAGAGGGTGCCCGCACGCACGCTCTGCAGGATCTGCAGGGGTGCGGCGAACCCGTAATCGGTCATCGCCGGGGTGGAGAACGCCTGCTCGAAGAGCCGGGTGACGCCGTACCCCACCTGCGAGAGCGCCGAGCCCACGGCGGCCACGCCCAAGGGGACGTTGTCGACCCGGTGCACGGCTCCGGAGTAGAGGTCCTCCACGCTCACCCGTGCGCTCGGACCGAACATGCCCAGGTAGATGACCAGCGCGATCAGCATCTGCTGGTACTGAGGTGCGCGCGCCTGCACCAGGCCCTGAAAGGTCACCAGGATGACGCCGATCAGGAAGCCGACCCCGGCGAGCTGGCTCATGTGGCCGGTGCCCATGAGCATGGCCACCGCATTGAGGACCGCCGCGAGGTAGGCGGCGTCGCCGATGGAATAGATTTCGAACATGGAAGCCGCCGTGCCTCAGCGTTGGTCGGGGGTGGACTCGGCCCGGCCCTTCACTTGGGCGGACAAGTCTTGGTAGTAGGCAAGCAGGGTCTGGGCGTTGCCGTAGCGCTCGGCGAGGACGGCGTATTCGCGATACACCTGCTCGCGGGCGCCCTTGATCTGCTCGGCGACCTTGGCGGTGTAGGCGCTTCCACCCATCGCGAGTGCGCTCTCCGCGGCACGCAGCAGGTCGGACATGATCAGCTGGGCCATTTCCAGCGCGATCACCGGGGCCGCCTGCTTGGCGAAGATCCGCGCCAGACCCGCGTCGTGACGGGCGAGGTTGCGCAGCTGTGCCCCGATGCCGTTGGGGGCGAGCTCCATGAAGGCTTGTTCGCGGGCGGTCGGTGCGCTCGCGCCCAGACGAAACTTCTGCACCAGACCGACGCTGCCCGCGACGTTCGGATCGCCCAGCAGCAGATGATCGGTGTACTGCACCAACCCCACGGTCTGGGTATCGGCGATCACGCTCGGCGCCATGCAGCCGTTGACCGCGGTGTCGTTGCAGCTGTAGCGCCGCACGACATGGTTGACGGTGCTCTGACCGGGCCCGGTGTCCTCGTGCGCGCTGCTGCCCCAGAGCAGATCGCGCACGCTCATGAGGTTGCCCGGCAGCGGGGTGACCCGGAAGTTGTCCCCGGCCCCGTCGGGCGCGGGCTCGGGCGGACCGAGAATGACCGAGCCGGTCACGCTCATGATGGCTTCGAGCAGGGCATCGTCGCCGCCGACGAACCAGCCGGCCGCGCCTTGACGTTTGAGCGCCTGCCAGACCAGATTGCCCTGCAGATCGGCCTCGGCGCGCTGCTCCTCGGTCAGGTTGTTCGCGACCTGGTTCACCGGGCTTTCCCCGGAGGTCAGGCTGCGGGTCTCGAAGACGTCGCCGAAGCCCTTCACCATCGCCACCAGCGAGGTGTTGTCCTTGTGCTGCACGTCGAAGGCGCTCGCCACGTCGTTGACCAGACCCTTGGCGAGCTGGCAGGAGTTGGCGTAGCCCTGATTGAGCGCCTGGAGCTTGCGCTGCAGCGACTCCATGACCTCGACACAGGTCGGGCACATGGCGGTCAGGGCGACCTCGAAGGCGTAGCCGGTCGCGTTCGCCGCAATCGAGCGCATCAGTTGTTGGAACTGATCGGAGGAGATGAAGCTGAAGGAGCCGGCGAACATGTCGATGCCCCCGCAGCCGGCCTCGAAGGACGGCGGCACGACATGCCAGAGCGACTCGCTCATGAGGCGATTGCGGTTCACCACCGACCCGCCCGAGAAGGCGCCGCGGCGCTGCCCCATGTGCGCGGAGGGGTTGGTGAGATTGACCATGCTGTCGAACATGACGCTCGACTGGGTGGCGATGCCGGCCGCCTCGACGGCGGGTGTCGCCGTCACGGCGATCAGGACAAGGGTCGGTGCGAATCGCATCTTCATCGGGTGGCCTGACTGGAATCGGATCGGGTGTCGGGAAGAACGGTGGCGCGCAGTGCCTCGAGCAAGGCGGTCGGGTCCTCGGGGAGTGCGGCGAGGGTCGCGGCAGTGCTGCGCGCATCGGCCGGACCCGATCGGATGCGGCTCGCCTCGGCTTCGGTGACCCAACCGGCCTGGACGGCGGCGAGGACGATGCGATCGCGCAGCTGGGCGAGCGAAAGCAGTCCCTGGGCGATCGGCGCCAGCGCGCCCTGATCCGGGCGGGCGAGGAACATCGCCGGGGTGGAGATCACGCCCAGCGCCTCGGCCTGACCGCGGTCGATCTGGAAGGCGGGAAACGTCCCGTCCGCAAGGCCCGCCCCGTCGAGCGACACCGCCAGCACCGTAAAGCCGTAGCGCTGCGCGAGGGCCTCCAGGAGCGGTGCCTGCGCATCGCAATAGGGACAGTCCGAGCGGAAGAAGAACCAGAGCGCGGTCTCCCCGGCGAGGCGTTCGAGCAGCGCATCGCCGGCAGCGCTCGCCTGTTTGTCGGCCAGATTCGCCCCGAAGTTGGCGGTGGGTCGGCGGGTGATCTCGTCGAGGACGGGATCGCCCTGCACCACGCGCTCGGACACCCGGGCGAACCGCGAGGACTTGTCCATCGCGATGCGCTGCAGGTGCAGGTAGACCGCCACGTTCTCGGGGGACGGATCGTCGATGGCGCGGTCGCGGTAGGTGTCCAGGTGCTCGCGGAACCATTGGGCGGACAGCGGCGCCGGCGCCCGGATCGGTTCCGGCGCCGGCCGTGACGCCGCGACGGGTTCGGACGGCGTCTCCTCGATGGGCTTTGGAGGCTGCTCCGTGATCGGCGCAGGGACCGGCGGCTCCCGATACCAGAACCAGCCTTCGGCATCGCGCGCGTAGAAGCCGCCCGCGGGAGCCGCCGGCGTCGGCGCGGCCGTCAGCGCGACCAGGAGGCCCGCGGCGAGGGCGTCAGCGCGAGGTCGCATCGGGGTGCCCTGCTCGCCGAGGAGAGGCGCGTCCGCCGGCCCGCGCATAGAGGGCGCACAGCGGACAGCCGATCAGGATCGCGTCGCGCATGGCGATGTAACGGGCCTCGCAGGACGGACACCAGGCGATCGCGGCGAGCCCGGCGCGCAGATCCCGCGCGACGATCCAGGCTTGGTTGATGCCCAGCACACCCGCATGCGGGCCGTCGATCAGCGCCAGATAAAGCTCGTAGGCGCGCACCAGCCCGTGCGGGTCGATCATGCGCCCGAGGGCGCCGTCGCGACGGTGCTCGGCATAGACCACGCCGAAAAGCGAAGCCGCGGCGTGCTCGGTGCGGGTGCGGATCATCGACCCGGCACTGTCCGGCAGCGGACCGCGCGGCGGCGCCTGCCCGTGCAGCTGTCGATACCAGCCGGCAAGGACCGTGCTCTTCAGACCCGTGGCCCAATGCACGACCCCGACCCGTGCGCCGTGCCGCAGCAAGGCGAGTGCAAGCGTCTCGGCGTCGTGTCGGGCGAGGTGTGGATCCCACACGTGTGCACGGACGTACCCGAGGGCGATCGGGCCGGGCTTCAATGGATCGGCGCTCAACCCGCACCCCCGGCGGCACGCAGCGCCAGATGCAGATTGCGCAGGGCCGGCGGCACCTGCGCCCGGGCGAGCGGTGCGTCGAGGCTCGCGCGGAAGGTCACCACGGGTGCCTCGGCCAGATCGAGGACCGCCTCGAGCGTGGCGCCGCCGAGCCACTCGGCCAGCTCCGGGGTGACGCCGAACAGCGTTGCGGCCACCTGCGGCGAGACCCGGGCGGCATCCCGTGCGCCGATCCAATAGAGGCGATTGCAGCGTCGCACGGTGTCCTGCAGGTCGGGGATTCCGGGGTGCGGCATCAGGGCTGTCGGCATTGCAGATACTCCGATCGGGATTCGAGAACGCGGGGGACATAGGTGCGGGTCTCGCGATAGGGCGGGATGCGGTAGCCGTGCTTGATCACGGCGCCCTCCCCCGCGTTGTAGCCGGCGGCGACCAACGCGGGATCGCCGTCGAACATCCCGGCCAGATCGCGCAGGTAGCGCACGCCGGCGTCGATGTTCTGTTCCAGATCGCGCGGATTCGCGCCGTAGCGGGCGGCGGTCGCGGGCATCAGCTGCATCACGCCGGTCGCGCCCTTCGGGGAGACCGCCGTCTGGCGGAACGCGCTTTCGCGCCGGGCGATAGCGAGCGCGAACGCCGGATCCACGCCGTGGCGGCGCGCGGCGGCTTCCACGAGGGCCGCCACGGGTTGTTTGTCCGGGGCGATGCACCGGGCATGACGGTGTGCAACGACGGTGCGAATGCGCGGGCCGGCTGCCGGAGCGCCGGAAGACGCGGGCAATGACGCGGGAGGCTGTTCAGGAGACGGCGCAAGCCCGCCGTCCGGCTCGCTCAGCGCCTCGGCGAGCGCGAGAATCCGCGCGCCGAGGGTTTCGGCAGCGGTGTCCGACGCGGCACGATACTGACCGATCCCGCGGGCCGGGTTGCTCGGATAGGCGCGCAGGCCGACAGCGATCAGTGCGGCCCCGCGCGCGAGATTGCGCTCCGGATCGAGCAGCTCGGCGGGCGTGCCGCCGAACCACAGGTTGCGCACCGGCACGGCCAGGAGCCCGACGGCAAGGTCTGTCGCCTCGTCCGTCGACGTGGCCTCCAAGGCGCGTTGCGCGTCCTCGCGGGTGGCGTAGTGGAACCGACGGCCGTTGATGACGAGCGTCCAAGGCCACGGCGAGGCCTGACCGTTCGCAATCCGCCCGCTGGCCGAGAGCGCGGTGGCGTAGAGTAAACGTGGCTCGATGCCGTGCGCCCATGCCGGCTCGGCCCAGACCGGCGGCAACGGTGATTCGGCGGCGCCGGCGGGTGTGCCGGCGGGTGCGCCGTCGTTTGTTCCAGGCGCGGCATGGACCGGCGCAGACATGGCCAGCACGGCGCAGAGCACACCGACAAACCAGACAGGTCTAATCATCGACGCGCCCCAGCCGACCGACGAGCCGATCCCGGCGCCGTTGCGCCGACGCGTCGGGAGGCGTCGACGGAGCCGGTGCGACCTTGGCGAGCACGCCGGCTCCGCCCTTGATCGCCAACAGCCCGACGGCGGCGAGGTGACGCAGCCGGGCGGCCCGCGAGCGCTTGGGCAGCTGCACGAGATCCTCCAGCAGCTCGGGCTGGGACGGGCCGATGTTGACCACGGCGCGCAACGGATCGCCGGAACGCGCCTCAGCCGGCATAACGATGAAACCCGCGCGCATTGGCAGCGATCGGATCCGCGGCCACCACGACCGTCGCGCCCGGAAACAGCCCGGCCGCCGCACGCACATAGAGGCTGCCGCCGCCCCCGGCGATCAACACGAGATCCACGCTCGCGCTCTCGCGGCGCAGGGATCGGCGCAGGCTCTCCAGCGCGACCGCACAGACCGGACCGGCCGCGCGCCCCATCAGGCTCGGCACCGACAGGCGATGTCCGGCCTGCAGCACGTGCGATCGTCCGGCCCTCAGCGCGGCCTCCAGCCCCAGCGGCTGGGGTTTTCCGCCCGCCTCGGCCGCGGCCTCCTGTGCGGCCCGCTCCAGCAGCACCGACATGGCCTCCAGGCTGGTGCCGCTGGCGCTGCGGCGCAGCTCCCCTTTGACGACGAGCGCCCAATCGAAGGAATAGAAGCCGGCGTCCAGCACGATGACGGTGCCGGTCTCGATGCGCTCGAGGATCTCCTCGTCCGTGGCGGTATAGACCAGATCGAGGTAGGCGCCGATCGGCTGCGGAACGACCCGCACCTCGCCGACCTCAAGGCTCGCCTCGCCGAGGCCGTGCCGCCCGGTCAGGAGGCGCTTCAGCCGCTCCCGACGGCGCACGTCGCCAGCTTGGGCGACCGGCAATCCGGTCACGACCAGGTCGATGGCGCGCTGCCCCGTCAGCTGCAGCGCGGCCAGGGCCAGCGCGTGGTAGCTCGGGGTCGCCGGATAGTCCTCGTGCAGCGGGCGCTGCCAGTCCTCGAAGCGCTCGGGCTCGATCGCCGCTGCCCAGGGCACGCCGTCCAGATCGACCGGGACCGGCCGCTCGGCAACTTCGCCCGTCGCGCTCCCGCCCTCCGAGTCCGCGCCGATGCGCTCGCCGAGACGTTCCAGGGGAGCGGCTCCGGCCGGGCGCAGGATCAGTCGCGGCAGCGCTCCGCGAGGCCCAGCGGCGATCTTCACATTCGAATAGCCGATATCGAGTCCGACGACGTACATGGCTCCGCCCAATTGGTTCACACCGAATGCACTGGCGGTACACGAACGCGCTTCACGTCGTCGCCGAACCGATGCATTCCAATGACAAGGTTCACAAGAGATTCGCGATCGGCGCACAAAAAGGCGACAGCGAACGCTCCGCATTCTTGGCGTCGAGGCGGTGCAACGCCAGCCAATTAAATGACCGAAAACGGTGTCTTTCCGGGCGGTGCCCGACGCATGACGCGTGCTAACCTCCCTGCGCCCGACGGCAATGGAGAACGGCCGCCGTTCGCGGGAAAGCGAAACAAACGCGACCCGCATAGCGGATAGGTTCCGGATATGAAACGGGAATGCCGATCGGTGAGAACGCGGCGTCCGCTTTTGCGGTCCTGCAGTGGAGAACAGGGATCCACGAATGAAACCCCGAGCGGCGTTTTGCGCCCTCCGGCGACACCCACCCGATGGATGAGCGAATACGAACGCCCGTCCCGAACGATCAGGGATCAACCCATGGCACGACGACCGAACGGCACTATGGAAGACCTAAATCAAGGGTTCCACTCTGCACGAGGAGAGTGCGACGCGCCGACCGACCGAGGGGCGACGGAACTGCCTGCCCTGACCGGAAGCCTCCCGCGGCAAGGGAGAACAGCGGGCGCTGTTTCACCAAAGATAAGAGGGTGCGAACGCCCGGACGGCGTGCCGCCTGCCCACACGCTCGAGGCAGCCTTCCGGGCAGGCCCGCTCGGCGTTGCGGGCAGGGACGCGGAGGAGGACGACGCCGCCGAGGAGGACTCCGCACCGAGCGATATCGCGGAGGCGCTCGACGCCTGGATCGCGCGCAACCTGGCTGCCCTGCAGGAGCGCGCCGAGCAAGGATGCAACGCCTTCGAGCAACGCCTGGCGGAGGCCGGTCGGGGGCTGCCGCGCAGTGCCCGGGGTCGCATCGGCGTGCGGGTGCGCCCGCAGCGGGCGAATCGGGCCACCCCCGGCGCCTTCTCGATCGAGTGGGTCACCTACCGCCATGTGCACACCGCCGCGGGCGTCGTCTATCTGTCGGACTACATCCGCAAGGGCGACGGGGATCGCTACCCGAAGAGCGCCTTTCGCGGCATCGCTCGGGACTGGCAACGCCCGCTCGTGGAGGAGGCCGAGCAGGGATTCGGCGCCATCCGCGCCGCCGCGCGTCAGCTCGCCGAGGTGCGCACCCGCTTTCGGGCCGCCGCCAAACGGTGCCGCGAGCTGGGTCTGGACGATGAGGCCGAGCGCTGACGCCCGATCCGCCGCAAAGCAGACCCGGACGCGCGGTTATCGCCATGGCCGGGCGCATCCCGCGCGGTGCAGGATGCCCGGATGACACTCTTCGATCTGTTTCGCCGCTCCAAGCCGGCCGCATCGGGCCCCGAACATGCCCGGCCGACGCTCCTACCGAGTGCCGATGTGATCATCGAATCGGCCCCCGATCCGGACGAGGACCTGCTGCGCTATCCGCCCTTCATCAAGGGCCTGCCGGCGTCCGACGTGGACGCGCTGCTCGCCAAGCAAACCGAATTGATCCGGCGTCTGCAGGACGGGGTGGGCATGACCGACACGGATTACCGCGAGCTGGTCCTGCCGGTCGTGCGCCGCCTCGCCGCCTTCGTGCATCTGCTGCCCGCCTCCGAGGCCCATCATCACCGCGGCTCGGGCGCGTTGCTGCGCCATTCCCTGGAAGTGGGATTCCTCGCCGCGCAGGCGTCGATGCGCCACGTCTTCGCGCTGGATCGCGAGCCCAAGGATCGTTATCACCTGGAGCCGCGCTGGCGGGTCGCGAGCGGTCTGGCCGGGCTGCTGCACGATATCGGCAAGCCGGTCGCCGACCTCACGGTATCGGATCGCGACGGCACCCTGACCTGGTGCCCGCATGAAGAGCCGCTGCTCGACTGGGCCCGCCGGCACGCCCTGCAGCGCTACTACCTGCGCTGGCGCGAGACGCGCCGCCACAATGCCCATCTGCAGATGGGCACCTTGGTGGTGCACGCCATCCTCACCCCCGAGATCAAGACCTGGCTGAGCCGGGATCCGGCGATCCTCGCCAACCTGATCGCGGTTGTGGGCGGACAGGAAGCCTCCTCGGTCCTCGGCACGGTGGTCGGCAATGCCGACCGGGCGAGCGTGGCGCGCGATCTGCGCGAGAACCGCATCGATCCCGACGCCTTCGCGCTCGGCGTGCCGGTGGACCGCTACCTGATCGACGCCATGCGCCGTCTGGTGCGCGACGGCACCTGGACCGTCAACACCCCCGGCGCACGGCTGTGGATGCTCGCCGACGGGCTCCATGTGGTCTGGCCGCAAGGCGGCGAAGACATCGCGGTCCTGCTGGCGCGGGACAAGATCCCCGGCATTCCCAAGGCCCCCGAGACCATCGCCGACATCCTGGTCGAGCGCGGTCATGTGACCACCTATCGAGAGGAGGAGCGCGATCGCTTCTACCGCCGCATCGCCCCGGCGCCGCTCGTGAGGGACGGCAAGCCGGTGCAGCTGACGATGCTGCTGCTCGCCTCGCCCGAGTTGGTCTTCGCCGGGCATCCGCCGGCGCCGGTGGCGCGCTGGCAGGACGGTGCGACCTCCGCGCCGGTCCGGGATGCGGACCCAGCCGAGCGCATCATGGGCGCCGTCGATGCCCTCGCAGATCCCGGCACCGACGGGGCTCTGGCCGCGCCGTTCGACTCGATCACCGAGGCGGAGCAGATGGCCGGTCCGGACGCTGCTGTGGCGGCGACGGCGTCATCGCCCCGATCGTGCGCCGATTCCGAGCCCGTACCAAATGCTGCGGTCGAGGCTCGACCGCAGCCGAGGACGCCGGACGACCCCGCCTCCTCGGCCCTCAGCTGGCTCGCCGGCCGCGGCAACGGCGGCCTCGCATTGATCACGCTGCTCCGGTCCATCGCGGACGGCGAACGCCCCGCCGAGATCCTCGTCCGACGGGACCGCCATCTGCTGATCCCCTACCCCGAGGGGTTGACGGCACTCGCGGTGCCCGGCATCGGGATGGAACCCGCCGAGGTCCTGCACGCCTTGTGGGAGGGCGGTCTGCTCGCGATCGATCCGCGCCGCCCCTTGCTGCGAGTGCGCGAGATTGACGGGCGGATGAAGGCAATGCTTACGGTCGAGGCCAGTGCCGCGGTGACGGCGCTTCTCGATCGGCTGGTTGAGGCTTCGGGCGACCGCGTTGCGACGGATGGCCTCGGAGTCGAGACTGTCGCGGACGGTCCAGTCGAGTCCGAAGCCCCCGGCAAACCCTGCCGCCAAGGAGACGCCACCGACACCCCCGAGGCACCATCCGGCGCGACCGCCCTTACAACCGACCCGCCCAAACCGCCCCCGCGCAAAAGCGCCTCCCGCGCCTTCGCCGAGGACTTGGCGGCACAGTGCCGCGCCGGGCGGGTGCCGACGACGGCGCTCCCGAACGGTCTGCTGATCGACCACGCCACCCTTGCGGCCCTGGCCGCCGAGCACCGCATCCCGCCCTCGAAGCTGCTGCGGCGCCTCAAGCATCAGCCGGACTTCATCCCCGACACGCGCGGGATCATTCTCGCGGGGCGTCCGTGAGCACCTATGCCAATCCCTGGCGCCCGCTCTTCGAGCTGCCGGCGCTGCTGCTGTGGACCGGCATCGCGGCCGTGTCCTGGGCCACCGCGGAGCTGTGGGATCTAAACGCGGCCTCGTTCCGGTGGCTCGCGGTCGGCAGTCTCGTGATGGCGCTGACCTGGCTGCCCGGCACGGTGCGCGGCATCAACCGGCGCGATTGGCTGCGGGGGCGCCCGCAACAATTCATCGACCCGCAGGAGTTCGCCGCGCGCGTACCCTCCTGGCCGGGATTGTTGTGGATGGGCCGCGGGTTCGATTGGGAGGCCCGACATGCCCAGGAGGCGCTCGATCTGATCCGGCTCGGACCCGAACGGTTCGCCCCGCGCGATCCCGCCCGTCTGGGCGCGACCTGGATCCACGGGCTCGGCGGTGCCGATGCGGAGATCACCGTCCCGCTCGCCCACACCGAAGGCCATCTGCTGATCGTCGGGACCACCGGGTGCGGCAAGACGCGTTTGTTCGATCTCCTGGTCACCCAGGCGGTGCTGCGCGGGGATGCGGTCGTGATCCTCGACCCCAAGGGCGACCGGGGGCTGCGCGCCGCCGCCGAGCGTGCCTGTATGCTGGCCAGAACGCCGGAGCGCTTCGTCTCCTTTCATCCGGCCTTTCCCGCGGAATCGGTGCGGCTCGATCCGTTGCGCAACTTCCAGCGCGCCACCGAGCTGGCCAGCCGGGTCGCCGCACTGATTCCCTCGGAGACCGGCAACGATCCCTTCAAGGCGTTCGGGCAGATGGCGCTCAGCCATGCCGTGCACGGGCTGCTGGCCGTGGAGGAGCGCCCGACCCTGGTGACGCTGCGCCGCTATCTGGAAGGCGGTGCGGACGCCCTGGTCGAACGTGTTCTGCAGCGCTACTTCGACACCCATCTGCCGCACTGGCAGGAGCATGCCGGCCCCTACCTCAACAAGGCCCGCGATACCAATCGGCGCGCGCGGGGTCTGCTCGCCTTCTACCGCGAGCGCGTGCGCGGCGAGCATCCCTCGACCGTGATCGACGGACTCGGGGGCCTGCTCGAGCACGAGGCCGTGCATTTCGGCAAGATGGTCGCGAGCCTCATGCCGGTGATCGTGATGCTGACCTCCGGACACCTGGAGGGTCTGCTCTCGCCCGACGAGACGGACCCGAACGATCCGCGGCGAGCGGCCTCGATCGGGGAGATCATCGCCCGGCGCGAGGTCCTCTACGTGGGTCTCGACAGTCTCTCCGACCCCATCGTGGGCAGTGCGATCGGCTCGATGCTGACCGCCGATCTGGCGGCCGTGGCGGGCTCCATCTACAACCACGAGGCGCACCCGCGCCCGACCGACATCTTCATCGACGAGGCCGCCGAGACGGTCTCCGATCCGTTGATCCAGCTGCTCAACAAAGGGCGCGGGGCGGGTCTGCGCCTGACCATCGCGACCCAGACCTTCGCGGACTTCGCCGCGCGCATGGGCAGCGAGGAGAAGGCGCGCCAGGTACTGGGCAACCTCAACGGACTGATCGCGATGCGCGTGATCGATGCGAAGACCCAGGAGTACATCGCCGAGAGTCTCCCGGCGGTGCGGCTGTGCACGGTGGTGAAGAGCCAGGGCTCCACGACCGCGAGCGACCAACCGTTGCTCTACACCGGCAATGCCGGGGAGCGCCTCGACGAGGCCGAAGCGCCCTTGTTCCCGGCGGCGCTGCTCGGGGAGCTGCCCAACTTCGAGTATCTGGCCCGCTGGCCAGGCGGGCGCGTCTCCAAAGGCCGCCTGCCGATTCTGGGCGAGCCCCTGCCGCCCCCGGCGGAGCGGTGACGACACGGATGCCGCACCGTCTCGATCCGACCGGTCGGCTTGCGCTGTCAGCCCTGTCGCGGGCCGACGCCCGGACGCTTCGCACCCTGGAGCTGGAGTGGCCGGATGCCGTCGGACTGCTGGCACGGGTCGCACTGCTCGCCTGCCCGCCGTCCGGGGACGACCCTGCCGAACCCGCGCTGGCGCTGGTGCGCGCGGGTATCGCCGCCTACCGTCGCGCCCGCAGCGACGGCGAGGACGATCTTGCGCGCTTTGCGGCCTTCGTCGACGGCATCACCCTGGCGCTGGCACGCCGACACCAGTATTGCGTGGCGCGGGCGCTGACCGAGCCGCAACGCCGGGTGCTGGCCCGGCGCCTGCCCCCGAGACATCTGTCCCGTGTGGGATAGCGCGAGCACCAAAGAAGGTCGCGGCGTGTGGCTGTGGGCGGCTGCCTCCACCCTGCTGCTCTTCCTGCTCGAACTGATCCTCTTCGCCTCCTTCATCCCGAGCGATTGGGCGCACGGCGTCGAGCAGACCGAACGGCGCGTGCTCGTGGAGACCCTCGGGGCCGACGCGGCGCAGGCGATTGTGGCGCGCGGCACGCGGTGGTACGACACGCTCTTCGTGGAGACCGGCATCGCGCCCTGGACCTATCGCCTGGTCGCGACCGGACCGGGCGTGGAGTCCGGCTACGGCCTGGAGCCGATCGGCGCGAGTCCTGCCTGGGCCTGGTTGCGCGGACGCCTGGACGTGATTTGGGGCGCGTTCGCGCAGGCCCTGCGCCGGATCGCGCTGCTGCTGGCGTGGTGGCCCTTCATGGCGATCGTGCTGGCGGCGGCGATCGGCGACGGCTGGCTGCGCCGTCGCATCCGGCAATACGGGTTCGTCTACGCCAGCCCGCTGGCGCATCACACCGCGCTGCGGATCCTGCTCGCACTCTGGCTGATCGTCGGTCTGCTGCTGTTCGCGCCGATCGCGATGCCGGTTCTTGCGATTCCGGTGCTCGGCGTCGTCTCGGCGCTGTGCGTGGCGTTTGTGGTGACCCATACGCAGAAGCAGCTCTGAACCGCGTGATCCCGCCTTCAAGGCGAGGCCGTTCCACCTGCGGCAAAGCGGGCGTTTGGAGCGAGTTTTCGCCGTCGCGGGCCGGAAAGGCGTGACGCACCATGCGCTCACGTCAAAACCGCGCCACAGGCCCCCGATGGAGACCCTCGACTTTCCCCACCACATCGACGAACCGCCCACGCTGCTCTTGTGGCGTATGGACGATCTGATGCCGCTGGTGCTGGCGCTCGTCGCCGGCATCCTCGCCGGACAGCTCACCATCGCCCCGCTGCTCGGCGCCCTGCTCTCGCACGGTTACCGGCGGTTTCGCGATCGCCAAGCCGACGGCTACGCGCTGCATCTGATCTACTGGTTCGGCCTTATGCCGCTCGGGGCACGCTCCACGCCCAATCCCTTCGCGCGGCATTACGTGCCATGACCCTCGGCGAGTTTCTCTCCACCTGGCGCGGCACGACACTCGAGAACCGCGTCTGGCGCATCACGGTGCTGGTCCTTGTCGCCTCCAACCTGATCCTGGTCGGACTGGTCGGTCAGGTCGAGCGCACCGTGGTGCTGGTTCCGCCGGTGTTGGAAGGCGAGGTCACGATCGCGCGCGAGTACGCGAGCCAGGAGGTCGAGGAGTCCTGGGGTGTCTACGTCGCCCAGCTGCTCGGCAATGTCGGCCCGACCACGGTCGACGGGCTCGTGCGCGTCCTCGACCCGCTGCTCGCCGGCGGGCTGCATCGCGAGGTCATGGCCTCGATCGCCGATCAGACCGAAGCGATCAAGCGCGAGAACATCGCCATGCATTTCGCCCCGCAAACGGTCGCCTACGACACCGCCACCCGCACCGTCTTCGTCACCGGACAGCACAAGACCGAAGGCCCGGCGGCCGCCCCCGTGCTCAACCGACGCACCTACGAGCTGCGCGTCGAGTTCCGCAACTACCGCCCGCTGATCACCCATCTGGAGGTGTATCGCGGCGATCCGCGCAGCGCGCGCGATGCCCACCCCGAGGACGCGAACACATGATCACCCGACGCATCCCCATCCTCGCCGCCGTCCTGGTCGCGTCGAGCGCACTGGCCGAACCGGCCTTCGAGGTTCCCCCGGTCCCCTGCACGCTGCTCGACGCCGGGTGCCCGCCGAGCGCCCTCTCCTCGGTCCTGCAGCCGTCGCGCTCCGAGGCGTCGCCCGAGGGCCTGATCCGCACCGTCATGGGCGGCGGAGCCACGCCGGCTCGCACCGGCGGCAACCTGCCGGTGACCCTGGAGCTGGATCCGCGCAACCTCGCCGTCACGCCGGGCACCACGGTGCTGATCGAGATCGCCATCGGACACCTCAACCGCATCGTCACGCCCTTTGCCGACCCGGTCGTGCATACCGTCTCCAACGCCTCGACCCAGGTCGACGGCAGTGTGGTCTATGTCGCCACCGACACCGAAGAACCGGTGGCCCTGTACATCGGCGACGGCCAAGGCAGCACCCTCGCGCTGGCGCTGACCTTGGCGCCGCGGTATGTCCCGCCGCGCGAGGTCCGCCTCACGGTGCCGGGGTATCGAAGCAAGCGTGCCGGGAACGCGACCGCCACGCCCGCCGCGGTCGAGCCGGTGGCCGCGATGCCGATGTTGGCCAACGCCTCGGACCGCGACGGCGACGGCAACGGACCGGCGTACGTCTCGGACCTGGTCGAGCAGTTGCGCGCGCTGGCGCAAGGTCGTATGCCCGAAGGTTTTCGGATCGCGAAGGGATCGAGCGGAGCAAAGCTGCGTTGCGCCGAGGGGCTGAAGGTGCGCAGCGGCGAGCGCGCCGAGGGTCCGGCATCCGACCTGCTCAAGGCCAGGGTCGCCAACACCGCCGCGCATTCGATCACGCTCGAGCACGACACCTGCCGCCCGGATGCCGCGACCGCCACCGTCGCCGCGATGGCCGCCTGGCCGCGCAGGGTCATCAATCCCGGCGAGGAGACCGAGGTCTTTCTCCTCCTCGCCCGCGACGCGCCTCCGCATCGCACGAGCGGACAGCCACGATGATGCATCGACACTGGGAGAGCCTCTCGCCGAACGCCAAGCGGGTCGCCGCGCTCGGCGGCGGCGTATTCGTGGTTTCGGTCCTGACGGCGGGGAGCTTTCTGTTCGCCCCGGCACAGACCCCGGGCCTGCAGTCGCCCTCGCCGCGCGATACCCTGGTGCGCAACATCCTCACGGATGCGGATCCGCGTCAACTCGGGATCGAGGCCCTGGTCAATCGCCTGGAGCGCATGGAAAAGCGCATGAGCGAGGTGCAACGCAACCTCGAGCGCGGCGCCACCGCCGCACCGAACACGCCCGCGATCGGGCCGGCGCAGCGCGAGCAGGATCTCGGCAACGCGCTCGAGCTCGAGGCGCTGCGCGGAGAGATCGATCAGCTCCGGGAGGCCCTCGCCGCGCAGGCGCGGCAAGGGGCACACCCGCCGGGACTGCCGCAACCGGAGCTGCTCGGCGATGCGGCGTCGGCATCGCCGGCCGGCACCGCCGCGGAGCCACACCGACCGGCGCCGATGGAGGCGCTGTTCGGACCGCCGACGACACCGCCGGCCGCGCCGGGAGCGGCACCCTCCTCCGCCGTCCCCGCACAATCGCCGGGGCGCACCTTGCAGATCCGCACGGTCGCCGCGCCGGCGTCGACGGCGCCGCCCGCCGCAACAGCCCCCGGAGCGGCCGAGCCCGGATCTGTCTATATCCCCGCCGGCGCCATCCTCAAGGGGGTGCTGCTCAACGGCATCGACATGCCGACCGGACAGAACGCCCGCAAAGATCCCGTGCCGGCCCTGATCCGGGTCAAACACCAGGCGATCCTGCCCAACCGGGTCCGCGCGGATCTGCGCGAGTGCTTCCTGCTGGTCGGCGGCTTCGGCGATCTGGCCTCCGAGCGGGCCTATCTGCGCGGGGAGACCTTCAGCTGCATCCGCAACGACGGCGGAGTGACCGAGATCCCCATCGACGGCTACGCGGTGGGCGAGGACGGCAAGGTCGGGGTACGCGGGCGGGTGGTCTCCAAACAAGGCGTCCTGCTCGCCAAGGCGCTGCAGGCGGGCTTCCTGCAATCCTTCTCGCAGATCTTCAACCGCATGCCGACGATCCCGGTCAACACCGGCAACGGCACGGACCTGCAGTTCCAGTCCATGCTCACGCCCCAAGCCCTGAGTGCCGCCTCGGCACAAGGCGTCGGCGGCGCAATGGATCGGCTGGCCAATTACTATCTCGACATGGCCGAGCAGCTGCTGCCGGTGATCGAGGTCGATGCCGGACGCGGGGCGGAGTTCATCCTCAACCGCGGGGTGTCGATGAAGCTGGCCGACTAGCTCGGGAGCCCGTCGGAACAGGCAGCGAGCGGAGCGTATCGAGACACTGCAGGCAGGCTCGGAAACCATGGGGCTCGAAGCTCCCCGGAAAACCTCGTGATCTTCTCCCGACTCATGCATCCTCGCCTGTGCCCGGGACCGGCTTTGTTCTGCGTCCGATCAGCCCAGAGAAGCGCAGCCGTTCCTCGCCGTCGTCGTCGCGAATCATCCGCAGGGTCTCGCCGCGGGTCCGTCCAAGTCCGAGGATGATCGCCTCGTCCTCGGAGACCGCCCGCAGCGGCACCTGAATCGCCGCGGCGGTGAGGTACGGCATGCGGTAGCTGAAACACAGATGACCTTCGCGCAGCTTGAGCTCGACATCGACGATGGGAAAACCGGGATCGGCGTTGAAGATCGCGTAGGTGCCGACACGCGCACCCCAGGACGGGCTCGTCTCGGGTGCAGGCGCCTTCTCCCCGAGCAGCATCTCGCGATCGCCGCGTCGCGCGATCACCACTTCGCGCCCGTCACGCTGCTGGCTCTGAAACTGCATGTCGGCGAGCGGGCGAAAGGCGGGAGGCAAGGTCTCGACACTGTCCGGCGCGATCCCGAACCAGCCCTCGGGCAGCGGCACGAGTCCAAAGGTATCGCCCGAGAGGCAGGCGCAGAGGGTGGCTTGCTCGGGTCGAAAGGCGATCAGCCCCAGATCGGTGGCATAGTCGCCTTCGAGTGCCATGACGGGCGCCGGCCCGGGCGAGCGCTCGGCCGGCGCCAGGAACAGCTGCGCGGAGACCGGCTGAGGCGCGGCGCTCAACACGCGGCTCAGGGTCTCCTCGGCCAGTCGTTTGATGACGCTGCGCGCACCCTCCGCATTGGCCAACACCGCGATGCCCAAACCCTCCTCGGGCAAGAGGATGCACTCGCCCGCGAATCCGGGCGTGGTGGCGCCGTGGCGGAGCACGCGCCCGCAACTCGGGATCGTGTCCTGCTCGAGAAACCAGCCCAAGCCGTTGAAGATCTCCATGTCCAGGAGGTTGTCCGGGTTCTGGACCTCGGACATCGCCTCCACCGTGCTCGGGGCGAGGATCTGGTGACCCTCGAGCGCTCCGCCGCCGAGCAGCGCACACATCAGACGACTCAGGTCGGCAGCGGAGGTCTCGATGCCGTGGGCCGGCAGATCGCGCACCGGCAAGAGCCCGATCGGCGCGCCCTCGCGGTAGCCGCGGGCGCTCGCGGGCGAGGCCCGCGCGAGGAAGCGGGTGTCGGTCATGCGCAGCGGGCCGAACACATGGGCGTCCATATAGCGCTCGAAGGGCTGACCCGAAACCGTTTCGACGAGATGGCCCAGAAGACTGTAGCCGAGGTTGGAATAGGAGAAGACCAGCTCGGGCGGAAAGGCGGCGTACTCCTCGCGCAGTGACTCGACGACGCGCGTAAAGGGCTCGTCCGTCCACATCCCCTTGGTCAGGTCGGTCGGCAGACCGCTGTGGTGGCAGAGCAGACTTCGCACGCGCACGGGCGCGTTCGGGCTCTCGGTGCGCGTGCGTACGGAAAATCCCTCAAGGTAGGCCGACAGGGGCTGATCCAGATCGATCCTTCCGGACTCGACCAGCTGCATGACGGCAATGGCGGTGAGGGGCTTGGCCAGCGAGCCGGCGCGGTAGCGGGTCGCGGCGGTGGCGGCGATTCCGGCTTCGACATCGGCCTGACCGTAGCCTTCGGCCCAGAGGACCCGATCGGTGTTGACCAGCGCCAGACTGAGCGCCGGGATCTTGAAACGGGCCTGCGCCTGGATGATCTGCGGCGTCAGGGCATCGCGGATGGCGCGCACGTGCGCATCCGTACCGGGCAAGAGGGCGGTTGCAGAGGCAGAGGCAGGCGGGTCCGCACGAGGCGCTGCGCCGGATCGTGGCGAGGCGGACCAGCTCAACCCGGAAGAGCCCGCCAGCACGGCGGCGAGAAAGCGTCGGCGATCGATCGATGTGAATCTCGATTCACTCATGCGCATGCGCCCTCGTGTCGTCGACGCGGTTCCGAGCCGGGAGAGGCCCGGCACCGCCGGAGCGGTGTCGAGCGGGTTCGACATTAAACCGCGCCCGATGCGGTATGCGATGTTTTCGGATGGGATCGGCCCCGGAAGACTTAACGACCGTTTAAGTCAGCGCGGTTTAAGATATTGAAACATATCAAATTCTAAACCGCGCCTCCGCAAAGGTCGGAATAATCCTTGAGCCCGATACACAAGGAAAACGACGCATTTCACCCTGGACGCGATTTAGTAGCTCAAATCCCCGGTGGGTCCGAAGTTCCCGTAGATATCGGGACGTGGGCCGTGGTTCTTGTCGTCCTGCACCGGACTGAAGAGCTCCGAATTGCCGTCGGCAAGCCCATGATACAGATCGAAGCTGTCGCCGACGCCGGGTTGGATCCCGACCGCCGGGACCGATTCGCGGGAGTATACGAAGAGATCCGGATTGCCGTCGGCGAAACCCTGGTAGACGGTATCGGCGGCGATGTTGGCGGCGAACAGCGTCACGGCGAGTGCGAGTGCGGATTTGGTGATGGACATGGTCGTGCTCCTGATTGGATGGGTTCGGATCATCGTGCTTGCAGCGACCTATCGTCGTTGCTTGACGGTGATACAGCAGTCGCCGTGCCAGCCTTCTAGAACCCGAACTTTTCCCTTTTAAAACAGTATCTAATGATCTTAAAAGGTCCCGGAGCTGCCGCTCTCACACCCGATCCGATTAAACGAAGCATGATGGCCTTTCAACGTTTCGTGACGTCGAATCGTGGCATCGGACTCGGGATGGTGACTCGGTCGCGATCGGGCGGTTTCCTGATCCGAGCACGCGCGTGATGATGGTGATGAAAGAAACCGCCATCGGGGGCTCTCTCGGGAAGAGACGGAATGATCGAAGCCGGATCCGGCACCCGTTCCCGCCACGACCCATCAGAATCGCTACCCGAGAGGAAAACCATGAAGAAGCTCGCCCTGTTGCTGGTCATCCTGGCTGCGGCCGCGGCCTTTTTCGCCTTGGGCCTGGACCGCCATCTGACCCTCGACGCCCTGAAGGCCGGCCAGGCGGGCTTTGATGCCTGGTACGCGGCGCGTCCCGCACTGGTGATCGGCGCCTTCTTCACCGGCTATGTCGCGGTGACCGCCTTGTCGCTGCCGGGGGCCGCCATCATGACGCTCGCCGCCGGCGCCCTCTTCGGGTTGGGTATGGGCACCCTGATCGTCTCCTTTGCCTCCAGCATCGGCGCGACCCTGGCCTTTCTGGTCTCGCGCTTCCTGCTGCGCGATGCGGTGCAGCGACGCTTCAGCGCGCGTCTGGCCACGCTCAATACGGGCATCGAGAAAGACGGCGCCTTCTACCTCTTCACCCTGCGGCTGGTGCCCATTTTCCCCTTCTTCGTGATCAACCTGCTGATGGGGTTGACCCCGATCAAGCCCCTGACCTTCTACTGGGTGAGTCAGGTCGGCATGCTCGCCGGAACCCTGGTCTACGTGAACGCCGGCACCCAACTGGCACGGCTCGACAGCCTGTCGGGGATCCTCTCCCCCGCCCTGCTCGGCTCCTTTGCGCTGCTCGGCGTCTTTCCGCTGCTGGCCAAATGGGTGGTCGAACGGATCAAGGCGCGACGGGTTTATGCCGGATGGCCGAGACCCCGTCGCTTCGATCGTAACCTGGTGGTGATCGGCGCCGGCTCGGGCGGTCTGGTGAGTGCCTACATCGCCGCGGCGGTGAAGGCGAAGGTCACGCTGATCGAAGGCGATCGGATGGGCGGGGATTGTCTCAACACCGGCTGCGTCCCCTCCAAGGCGCTGATCCGCAGTGCGCGCTTTCTCCGCCGGGTCCGCCGAGCCGAGCGCCTCGGCGTCGTCGGGGCGAGCGCCGAGGTCGACTTCGCGCGAATCATGGGGCGCGTGCATCGGGTCATCGCCGAGGTGGAGCCCCACGACTCGGTGGAGCGCTATACCGCGCTGGGCGTCGAGGTGATCCGGGGTCGGGCACGGCTCGTCTCGCCCTGGAGCGTGGAGATCGATACGCCTGCCCAAAGAGGACGAGGACACCATCGCGCTGATCGAGGCGGCCTTGCGCGAGGACGGGGTGCGCCTGCTGAACCACACCCGGACCCTGCGCTGCGAGGTGGTGGACGGGGAGCAGCGCCTGGTGGTCACCTCCGGGCCGGGCGTGCATCCGGTGGGCGCGCATCCGGATCAGCGCTCCGGCGGCGCGGAGGAAGCGCTCCCCTTCGATCTCCTGCTCTGCGCGATCGGGCGACGCGCGCGGGCCACCGGCTTCGGACTGGAGGCGCTGGGCATCCCGCTCACCCCGGCCGGCACCATCGAGACCAACGCCTCTCTGCAGACCCGCTATCCCAACATTCTCGCCTGCGGCGATGTGGTCGGCCCTCATCAGTTCACCCATGTCGCCGCTCATCAAGCCTGGTACGCAGCCGTCAACGGCTTGTTCGGCGGCATCAAGCGCTTCAAAGTGAATGATCGCGTGATCCCGCGCGTCACCTTCACCGACCCGGAGGTCGCACAGGTCGGCTTGACCGAACGCCAGGCCCAAGCCCGAGGCATCCCCTACGAGGTCACCCGCTACGGACTCGACGACCTCGACCGCGCCATCACCGAGAGCGCCGCCCAGGGTTTCGTGAAGGTGCTGACCGTGCCCGGCAAGGACCGCATTCTCGGTGCCTGTATCGTCGGCGAGCACGCCGGCGAGCTGCTCGCCGAGTTCACCCTGGCCATGAAGCATGGTCTCGGACTCGAACGCATCCTCGGCACCATCCATCCCTACCCGACCTGGAGCGAGGCGGCCAAGTATGCCGCCGGGAACTGGAAACGCGCACATGCGCCGCAAATCGCACTGACTTGGCTGGGACGCTTTCACGACTGGATGCGAGGATCAACCTGACACTCGGGGCATACCGCCGACTGCGACGGCCCGTCGTCGAAGGATTTACGAAGACTTTACGCCGACGCCCGCCGGGTCACATAGTGCCTTGACGCCCGGCCTCCCTAGAATGCGTATCCACGAACCTTCGAACGAGACCCGCCTTCGATGGATACCGCCCTCCTCCTCATCGTTGTCGCCCTCGCGGGCTATCTGCTGTTTGCACTGATCCATCCCGAGCGGTTTTAGCCGGCGGTGATGATCATGGCGATCCTCGGCGTCTTTATCCTTCTGAGCCTCTTCGGGCTCTGCTTCCTCTTCATCGACTGGGTGGACCGGCTATGAACGAGGTGTTCTTGATTTACGCCGTCGTCTTGCTGCTGGCTTGGCCGCTGGGGCGCTACCTCGCATTGGTCCATGCCTCCACGCCCACCCCGCTGGATCGGGTGTTCGGCCCCTTGGAGCGCATCCTCTACCGCGCCATGGGGATTGATCCTGCCGCCCGGACGGGCTGGGTCGCCTACGGCAAGGCGCTGCTCGAGCTGCATCTGGTCATCGCCCTGATCGCATTTGCGATCCTGATGCTGCAAGGCTGGCTGCCGCTCAACCCGGACGGGATCCCCGGCATGGACTGGGACCTGGCGCTGCACACCACGGCCGCCTTCATTACCAACACCAACCAGCAGCATTACGCGGGTCAGGCGCAGCTGTCCTATTTCGCGCAGCTCTTCGCCGTCGTCGCCATGCAGGTGATCACGCCGGCGGCGGGGATCGCCGCATTGGTCGCCACCCTGCGCACCCTGCTCGGACCGGAGGGTGCGCAGGTGAAAACGGCATCGGGCGAGGTCGCGGTCGGGCACTTCCACGTCGATCTGGTGCGCACCATCGTGCGTCTGCTCCTGCCGCTGGCCTTCCTGACGGCGTTGCTACTTGCCTGGCAGGGTGTCCCGAGCAGCTTCGAGGGGGCTCGGGTGGTCAAGCCCTTGGACGAGAGCGCCGCGCTCGCCGAGCAGCGCATCCCGGTCGGCCCGGTTGCGCCGATGGTCGCGATCAAGCAGCTCGGGACCAACGGCGGCGGCTGGTACGGCGCAAACAGCGCGGTGCCGCTGGAGAACCCGACACCCGTGTCCAATCTCGTCGAGACGGTCGCGATCCTGCTCATTCCGGTCTCCTTGCTGGTTATGGCAGCGTATCTGACCGGACAGCGACGTCTGACCCTGTCGATCCTCGCGGTCATGCTGGTGCTGTCGGCGTCTTTGTCCGGCCTGGCGATCTGGTCGGAGAACCAGCCCAATGCGGCCTTCGCCGGCATCGCTGCGGACGGGCCGAACCTCGAAGGCAAAGAAGTCCGCTTCGGCGCCACCGCCACGGCGCTCTGGGGCAGCTTCACCACCCAGACCTCCAACGGCTCGGTCAACGGCATGCATGATTCCTTCAATCCATCGGGCGGCCTCGCCACCCTGATGGGCATGCTCATCAATGCCACCTTCGGCGGCGTCGGGGTCGGTCTGATCAACTATCTGCTGTTTCTTCTGCTCGCCGCCTTTCTCGGGAGCTTGATGGTGGGGCGATCGCCCGAATTCCTCGGCCGACCCATCGAGGCGAAGGAGATCAAGCTGATCTCGATCGCGCTCGTGTTGCAGCCCCTCTTGATCCTGTCCCTGGCCGCAGCGGCGGTCACGGTCCCCGGCCTGGCGCAGACCTCCAATCCCGGCTTCCACGGCTTGAGCCAGGTCATCTATGAATACACCTCGGCGTATGCGAACAACGGATCGGGCTTCGAAGGCTTGGGCGACGACACGCCCTGGTGGAACCTGAGCTGCGCGCTTGCCCTGATCCTCGGCCGATTTATTCCGATCCTGGCGCCGCTCGCGATTGCCGCCGGCATGGCCGGCAAACGGGTCGCGCCGCCTACCTCGGGCAGTCTGAACGTGGCCACACCCACCTTTGCGGTCCTCACCTTGGGGGTGATCCTGATGTTCGCACTCTTGAGCTTCTTTCCGGCACTCGCCCTCGGTCCCTTGGCCGAGCAGTGGACGCCCTTGCCATGAGCAGCCTGTCGCCAAAGCAGGAGTCCACCCTGGGCGCTGTCCCGCACGGATCGCACAAGCGGCCCGCCCGGTTCGATCCCCTGGCCGGCGGAGGTCTCCTCCGGCTCGCCGGTCAGGCCGTCCGACGTCTGGATCCGCGCTCCCTGGCGCGCAACCCGGTCATGCTGGTCGTCGGGGTCGGCACCCTGGTGACCATCTGGCTGACCGGCGAGGCGATGCTGGATGGTCGTCCCTTCGGCTTCGATCTGGCGATCGCCGCCACACTCCTCTTCACCCTGCTCTTCGCCAACGCCGCCGAGGCGCTGGCCGAGGCACGTGGTCGCGCCCAAGCCGACAGCCTGCGCTCCACCCGAGATAACCTGTTCGCCAACCGACTCGCGGGCGAGCGCGAGGAACAGGTCCCCGCTCGGGATCTGCGCATCGGCGATCGGATCCGGGTGCGCGCCGGGGAGCTGATCCCGGCAGACGGCGAGATCGTCGAAGGCGCGGCGAGCATCAACGAGTCGGCCGTCACCGGCGAGTCCGCGCCCGTGCTGCGCGAGGCCGGGACCGACAACAGCGGTGTGACCGCCGGGACCAAGGTCATCTCGGATGCCATCCTGATCGAGGTCACGGCCGTCTTCGGGCAGACCCTGCTCGATCGCATGATCGCCTTGGTCGAGGGGGCGAAGCGGCAGAAGACGCCGAACGAGATCGCGCTGACCGTGTTGCTGACGGCCATGACCCTGGTCTTCCTGATCGTGGTCGCCACCCTGCTGCCCTTAGCCCGATTCGTCGGCACGGAGGTGTCGCCGACCGTCCTGGTGGCCCTGTTGGTCTGCCTCATCCCGACCACGATCGGCGGGCTGCTGCCGGCGATCGGCATCGCCGGAATGGACCGGGCGATGCGGGCCAATCTGGTCGCCAAATCGGGCAAGGCGGTGGAGGTCGCGGGCAACATCGACACCCTGCTGCTCGATAAGACCGGGACCGTGACCTACGGCGACCGTCACGCCACGGATTTCCGCCCCGTCGGGGAAGCGATCGAGACACGGCTGCGCGATGCTGCGCTGCTCGCCTCGCTCGCCGACCCGACCCCGGAGGGCAAATCCATCGTCGCCCTCGCCCGGCAGCGTGGGGCGAGCGCGGCGGCCGGGGTCGATGACCGCTTCGTGCCCTTCTCGGCGCGCACCCGGCTCTCCGGGATCGACCGGCCCGACGGCGGACGCATCCGCAAGGGCGCGCCGGATGCGATCCGGCGCTTCGTGACCGAGAACGGCGGCATCTATCCGGCGGAGACGACCCGAGTCGTCGAGGAGGTCGCGCGCGGCGGGGCGACACCGCTGGTGGTGGCCGAGCTGCTGCCCGCGGACCATTCGGCAGCGGATCGGGGACGGGTGCTCGGCGTCGTCCCGCTTGCCGACATCATCAAGCCGGGGATCAAAGAGCGTTTCGCGCGTCTGCGTGCCTTCGGCGTGCGCACCGTCCTGATCACGGGCGACAATGCGCTGACCGCGGCGGCCATCACCGCGGAGGCCGGACTCGACGACTATGTCGCCGAGGCGACACCGGAGCAGAAGCTGGAGCTCATCCGCCGCGAGCAAGCCGAGGGGCGCTTGGTCGCCATGATGGGCGACGGCACCAACGACGCGCCCGCCCTGGCCCAGGCCGATCTGGGCCTCGCCATGAATTCGGGTACCCAGGCGGCCAAGGAGGCCGGCAACATGGTCGACCTGGATTCGGATCCGACGAAGCTGCTCGAGGTGGTGGAGATCGGCAAGCAACTCCTGGTCACGCGCGGGGCCTTGACCACCTTTTCGCTGGCCAACGATGTGGCCAAGTATTTCGCGATCCTGCCCGCGGTCTTCGTCGCCGGGGTGCCGGCGATGGCGGCGCTCGACCTGATGCAGCTGCATAGCCCGGCGAGCGCCGTCCTGGCCGCGGTTATCTTCAATGCCCTGGTGATCCCCTTGCTGATCCCCTTTGCATTGCGCGGGGTGCACATCCGCCCGGCGAGCGCGGATGCCCTGCTGGGCCGCAATCTGGCGATCTATGGCCTGGGGGGGCTGCTGCTGCCCTTCGTCGCCATCAAGGGGATCGACCTCGGACTGAGTCTGTTGATTTAAACCGCGCCCGGAGCGGTATGCGATGTTGTTGGATGGGATCGGCCCAGGCAGACTTGACGACCGCTGGAGCAGGCGCGGTTTAAGATATTAAAAAATAAGTTATTTTAAGCCGCTTCCACGCTACAAGGTTGTGGATGCACTAAATGCCGATCTCACTCGAAAGTGAGCATCTCGCTCTGGACGCGGTTTAGGAGCCTACGATGACAGCGAAACGCCAAGCGCACCGACATACACCGCCCGCCGACTTCCCCGGAACGGGGTGGCTGAACTCCATGCGCGCCGCCCTGGTCTTGATCCTCCTGTGCGGCGGACTCTACCCCCTAATTGGCGTTTGGTCCGCGGCCGCGCTCTTTCCGCACCAGGCGACCGGGAGCCTGATCGAGCGCGAGGGCGCGCTCGTCGGCTCCGCGCTGGTGGGCCAGGCCTTCGTCGATCCGGGTTATTTTCGGGGTCGACCCTCGGCGGCTGGGTATGACCCCTTCCGGGTGTCCGGCTCCAATCTGTCCCCCGGCAACCCGCAGCTTCGGGCACGCGCCGAGACGACCGCCCACGCCCTCGCCGCCGAGTACGCTGTCGATCCGGCGAGGATCCCGGTGGACCTGATCGCCGCCTCGGGCTCGGGCATCGACCCGCACATCAGCCCGGAGGCGGCCCGGATGCAGGTGGCCCGTGTCGCCGAGGTGCGCGGTCTGCCGCAGGCACGGGTCGCGGAGCTGGTGACGGCGCAGGTGGTGCCGCCGGTCCTCGGCGTGCTGGGACAGCCTCGGGTCAATGTGCTGCGATTGAACCTCGCACTCGACGCGCTCTGGCCTAGAGAGGGGCCGTGACGGAGTCGGACCCGCATCGTCCGGATCCCGATGCCCTGCTCTCGGAGGTCGCGCAGGAGGGCCGCGGCGGACTGAAGATCTTCCTGGGTGCCTCCCCAGGCGTGGGCAAGACATTCAAGATGTTGCAGGCCGCCCAAGAGGCCCGGAGCGAGGGTGTCGACCTGGTGATCGGACTGATCGAAAGCCACGGGCGCGCCGAGACCGAGGCCCTTGCCGAGGGATTGGAGCTGATCCCGCGGCAACGCATCCCCTATCGCGGCCGGCTCTTCGAGGAGCTGGACCTGGATGCGATCCTGCAACGCGCGCCCGCGGTCGTGCTGGTCGACGAGCTCGCGCACCGTAACATCCCCGGTACCCGCCACCCGCGTCGCTACCAGGACATCGAGGAGCTGCTCGGACGCGGGATCGATGTCTGGACCGCGGTGAATATCCAGCATCTGGAAAGCCTCAACGACGCCGTCGCGCGCATCACCGGCGTGCGCATGCGCGAGACCGTCCCCGACGCCCTGCTCGCCACGGCGCGCGATCTAGTGCTGGTGGATCTGACCCCGAGCGAGCTGATCGACCGCCTCAAGCAGGGTAAGGTCTACGTGCCCGAGCAGGCGCGCGCCGCCTTGGATGGTTTCTTCAGCCCCTCGAACCTGGCCGCGCTGCGCGAGCTCGCGCTTCAGACGGTGGCCGAGCGCATCGACCTGGATGTCCGCGCGGCGATGCGGCGACGCGGTGTCGAGGGCCCCTGGCCGGTGCGCACCCGGATCCTGGTCGCGATCGACGGCGTGGGCAACAACGAGGAGGTCGTGCGCCTGGGGCGGCGCCTCGCCGAGCGTCGGCGTGCACCCTGGAGTGTGGTCTATGTCGAGGCGAGGGACAGCGACCCGGAGCGACGCGCGCGGGTGGAGCGGGTCTTCCATCTCGCCGAGCGTCTTGGCGCGGAGGTGGTGACGCTGCGCGGACAGGATCCGGTCGAGGAGATTCTAAGCTATGCGCGCGCCCGCAACGTCACGACCCTGGTGATGGGCCGCAGTCGGAGCCGGCCACTGGCGGGAATGCTGGGCCGGACCCTGAGTCAGCGACTGCTGCGCGAGGGGGGCGAGTTCGAGATCACCTTCGTGCCCTCCTCCGTCGCCCGTGCGCGGCGACGCGATCCGGGGCGGCGCCGGCTGAGCGAGGCGGGCGATTACCTCGTGGCCGCAGGCGTGATTGCCGCATCGGTCGCGATCGCCGCACTTCTCGAGCCGCTCCTGCCCTTGGCGAACCTCTCGCTCATCTTCCTCGCGGGGGTACTCTGGGTCGCGGTGCGCTCCACGCTCGGACCGGCCCTGCTCACGGCACTCGTCAGTGCGGCGCTCTACAACTTTCTCTTCACCGAGCCGCGCTACACCTTTTTGATGCACCGCACGGACGAGCTGCTGACGATCGTCTTCTTCCTGCTCATGGGGTTGGCGGGAGGTCAGTTGGCGAGTCGCCTGCGTCGGCAGATGCTGGCCCTGCGCGCGACCAATGCCCAGACCCAGACGCTATTGGATCTCGGGCGGCGCCTGACGGCCGCCGCCGATCTGCCGAGCGTCCGCCGCGAGACGGTGCGGTCGCTGGCCGAATCCCTGCGCGTGCGCACCGTCCTGTTTGCCCCCGCGGATGACTCGGGTGCCTTGCGGGAGGCGATCGGATCGGACTCGCATCCCGATGCAGCCGCAGCCTTGGACGAGAAGGCGCGGACCGCTGCTCAGTGGACCTACGACCATCGTCAACCCAGCGGCGCTCAGACCGAGACCCTGTCGGGCCTGACCTGGCGGTTTCTCCCGCTGGCCATCGAGACGGAGGCGTTCGGTGTCATCGGGCTCGACTTCGCCGGCACGCCGCCGGTCTCGTCCGCCCAGTTGGCCGCGCTCGATGTGCTGGTCAGCCAGGCCACGCTCGCCATGGCCCGGACCCGGCTGGCCGATCGTCTGGAGCAGGCCAAGGTGGCAGAGGAGACCGAGCGGCTGCGCTCGGCGCTCCTGTCGTCCGTGTCGCACGACCTGCGCACGCCGCTCGCATCCATGATAGGCGCGGCCAGCAGCCTGCGCGCACTCGACGGCACGATCTCGCCGGAGGATCGCGCCGAGCTGCTCGATGCCGTCCTGAGCGAGGGCGAACGACTGAATCGCTACATCCAGAATTTGCTCGACATGACCCGGCTCGGCCACGGCACCCTGCGGATCGAGCGGGATTGGATCGGCATCGACGACCTAATCAACGCGGCGCTGCGACGTCTGCGCGAGCCGCTCCAGGGGCTGCGCGTGACCCGTGCCATCGCCCCGGACCTGCCGCTGCTCTATGTGCACCCCGCGCTCGTCGAGCAGGCGCTGGTCAACGTGATCGAGAATGCCGCGCGCTTCTCCCCCGCGGGCGGCGAGATCCGCTTGACGGCGACGCGGGCCGGCGAGAGTCTGCGCCTGACCATCTCCGACCAGGGGCCGGGGATCCCCGAAGCGGACCGCAAACGGGTGTTCGACATGTTCTTCACCGGGAGCAAGGGCGATCGCAGCAAGCAGGGCAGCGGCTTGGGCCTTGCGATCTGCAGCGGGATGATCGGTGCGCACGGCGGACGGATCGAGGCGCTCGAAGGCCCCGGCGGTCGCGGGGCGACCATCGCCATCGCACTGCCGATCATCGAGATGCCCCCCAACGCCACTGGCGAGGGTGCAGACCCCGACGGGGAGACGGGCGGTGAATGAGTCTAGTCGACTCTCACGGAGACACGGAGACACGGAGAAAAAGAGATCTCTCCTTCGTGTCTCCGTGTCTCCGTGTCTCCGTGAGAGATCCTAAAAAGCCGATTGGTCCCAAGCTCGATGAGAAACGACCCGTGACCACCGCCCGTATCCTGGTGATCGATGACGAGGAGCAGATCCGACGGTTCCTGCGGATTAGTCTCAAGAGCCAGGGCTATCAGGTCATTGAGGCCGATAACGCGGAGGCGGGTCTAGCGTTCGCCGCGACCCAGACCCCGGATCTGGTCATCCTCGACCTCGGACTCCCGGATGCGGACGGCAAGACGGTGCTCGCCGAGATCCGTGCCTGGTCGTCGGTCCCGGTCCTCGTCCTTTCGGTGCGTGACTCGGAGACCGAGAAGGTTCTGGCCCTCGACGGCGGCGCCAACGACTATGTCACCAAGCCCTTCGGGGTACAGGAGCTGCTTGCCCGGGTGCGCAATTTACTGCGGATCGTTGGCGACGCGGCCAAACCCGGCGGACTCTTCGACGACGGCCACCTGCGGATCGATCTCGGTCTGCGCTTGGTCACGCTCGACGGTGCGCCCATCCACCTCTCGCGCAAGGAATACGCCGTCCTGCAGGCCCTGGTCGCCCATTCCGGCCGGGTCGTTACCCAATCCCAGTTACTGCGCGAGATCTGGGGGCCAACCCATGTCGAAGACACCCACTATCTGCGCATCGTGATCGGCAAGCTGCGGCAGAAGCTGGACGACGACCCGAGCGAGCCCGGCTATCTGGAGACCGAGCCGGGCGTGGGGTATCGGTTTATCGGTGAGCGGTGAGATCAATCCCGCCAAAACCCCGGCGTAAACAACACCAACAAGGTGAAGATCTCCAGCCGCCCGAGCAGCATCGCCAGGGCGCAGATCCATTTTTCCGCGTCGGAGACGGCGGCGAAGTTGCTCGCCGTCTCCCCGAGCCCCGGGCCCAGGTTGTTCATGCAGGTCGCCACCGAGCCGAACGCCGTGATCGCGTCCATGCCCAAGGTCATCAGCGCCATCATGAGCACGACGAAGGTCCCGACATAGAGCCCGAAGAAGGCCCAGACCGCCTCCAATGTCCGGTCTTTGATGACCTGTCGTCCGACCAGGAGCGGCTGGACGTGCGAGGGATGGACCAGGCGGCGCAGCTCGATCCCGACCTGTTTGCCGAGGACCACGAAGCGGATGACCTTCATGCCGCCGGCGGTCGAGCCGGCACAGCCGCCGACAAAGCTGATGAAGATGAGGAGCATCGGCAGCAGCGTGGGCCACACCGAGAAGTCGTCGATGCCGTAACCGGTGCTGGTGATGACCGAGGCGACGGTGAACGCCGAGTAGCGCAGGGCCTCGCCGGGCGACGCTTTCGCCCCTTCCAGGTAGAGCACCAGGGTCGCGATCAGCACGACCCAGAGGACGACACCGAGAAAAGCCCTGACCTCCGGGCTGTCCCAATAGGGCCGGAGCGAGATCCGCTGCCAAACCAGATAATGGACACTGAAGCTGATCCCGCCGATCAGCATGAAGACGGTTGCGATGCCCTCGATATAAACGCTGTCGAAATAGGCCAGGCTTGCATCGTGCGTCGAGAAGCCTCCGGTCGAAACGGTGGTCAGGCTGTGGGCGATCGCATCGAAGGGGGTCATCCCGGCAATCCAGTAGAGCAGCGCACAGACGCTCGTGATCGACAGATAGAGGATCCAGAGGGCTCGCGCGGTATGCGCGATCCGCGGCGTGAGCTTGTCGTCTTTCATCGGGCCCGGTGTCTCGGCCCTCATGAGCTGCATCCCGCCCACGCCGAGGATCGGCAGAAGCGCGATCGCCGAGACCACGAAGCCGATCCCGCCGAGCCACTGCATCTCCTGGCGGAAAAACAGAATCGACGGCGGGACATCGTCGAGCCCGACGATGACGGTCGCCCCGGTGGTGGTGAAGGCGGAGACCGACTCGAAGACCGCATCGGCCGGATCCAAGCCCAATCCAATCATCAGGGGCAGACTGCCGAGCAGGCTCATCGCAACCCAGAGCATGGCCACGATGACAAACCCGTCGTGGTTGCGCATCGCTTGCCGATACCTGAGGGTCGGCAGCCAGAGCAGCAGGCCGACAGCGAGGCTCACCAGCAAGGACAGCGCGAAGTGAACCGCCTCGCCGTCACCGTAGAGAAGCGCAACTGCCAGCGGCGGCAACAAAGCCGCACTGAAGAGAACGAGAAAGATTCCGAGCGTTCGAGCGACCAGCGCGGCCTGCATTCGATGGGACATCCGAGCCGAGGGGTGATCGGTGGACATTCTCCATGTCCTCGGCATCGGCTCCCGTAAAAAGTCCGTAAATTCAGGTCGGCCCAGACCCCACCCTTCGAGAACCAAAATCGTTGCGAGCCGCCTGAAAGAACCGAGCTTTCTCCCGGGTCTTTAGCGGTGATGGCCGAGCAGGGGTTCACAACTCCGAGACGGCTCGTAGGCGACCCGCCCTGGCCATCACAAAAACCAGTCCGGATTTCCCGAGACCGGAACGCCGCGCTCGGCTCGGCTAGTGCAGCACGGCAGATGTATCGAGACCGTTCGTTGTCGTTGTCGTAATCGACCATCGATGCGACGACAACGACAACGACAACGACAACGACAACGACAACGATCTCGGACGGTCTCGGAATCTCTGCA
This sequence comes from Thiocapsa sp. C2-2m, assembly GCF_041903745.1. NCBI lineage: Bacteria > Pseudomonadati > Pseudomonadota > Gammaproteobacteria > Chromatiales > Chromatiaceae > Thiocapsa > Thiocapsa sp. C2-2m. Next base: position 134,839 of record NZ_JBBWVD010000001.1, read on the forward strand.
CTGCTCCATTAGGGCATTCGCAGCGCATACTTTTCGATCTTGCGATCGAGCGCCGGTCGCGAGATACCGAGGATCTCGCAGGTCTTGCCCTTATGTCCTCCGGTATGGTCCAACACCCGCTGAACGTGCTCGGCCTCGACCGCGTCGAGTGTTCTCAGCACCTGGTTCTCGGTCGGTTTGCCCGGCACACCGCCCGCGGCCGGACCCGGTGCCGCCGTGGGCTCGGTCTCGGCGTCGAGCTCGAGCAGATCGGCCGTGATCAGACCCGTGCGCGCCTGCACCATTGCTTGCGTCAAGCGGTTTTCGAGCTCCCGCACGTTGCCGGGCCAGTCGTGGCGGCACAGTTGCGCCAAGGCCGCCTCGGCGATGCGCGGTCGCGCTTGGCCCAGACGCTCGGCGATGCGCGCAATCAGACCTTCGACCAGGAGCGGGATGTCGTCGCGTCGCTCGCGCAGCGGCGGCATCTGAATTTGAATGACCTTGAGCCGATAGGCCAGGTCTTCGCGAAAGCGCCCGGCCGCGGCCTCGGCCATGAGATCCCGGTTGGTCGCGGCGACCACGCGGGCGTCGGTCGCGATCGTCTCGGTGCCGCCGACGCGTTGGAAGACACGCTCCTGCAAGGCGCGCAGCAGCTTGGCCTGCAGGGTCGGGGCGAGCTCGCCGATCTCGTCCAGAAACAGGGTCCCCGCGCTCGCCTGCTCGAACTTACCGAGCTTGCGTGACTGTGCACCGGTGAAGGATCCCTTCTCGTGCCCGAACAGCTCGCTCTCGAGCAGGGTCTCGACGATCGCCGCACAGTTGACGGCCACGAACGGGCCGGTCCGACCGCTGTGCTGATGGACCAGACGTGCCACCACCTCCTTGCCGGTGCCGGACTCGCCCGTGATGAGCACGGTGGCAGAGCTGCGGGCACTCAGCGCAATGGTCTTGCTTACCGCCAGCATGGCGTCGCTGCGCCCAATCAGGTCGCGCGCCACACCCGGCCCGGCCTCCAAGCGTGCCGGCGCCTGCTTGGCGGCCTTGCGTTGACGCAACAGGCGCTCGAGCGTCTGCTGCAGCTCGGCGAGCTTGATCGGTTTGTGTACGAAATCGGCGGCACCGCGCTGGATCGCCTCGATCGCCAGCTCCAGGTCGTGCTGACCGGTCATCATGATCACGGGCAGATCCGGGTTCGCCTTCAGCAGCGACGCGATCAGGTCGCTCCCCTGCCCGTCCGGGAGCTGTTGGTCCAACAGCACCAGATCGACAGGCGCCGCCTGCACGCGCGCCAGCCCCGAGCGACAGGTCTGGGCGACCTCGACCGCGAAGCCGACATCCTCGAAGTGCATCGCCAGCATCTGCCCCAAGGCCGGATCGTCTTCGATGATGAGCAGTTGTCGGGGCATCGCGGTCGACTGCCGTTTTCAGGGTTAAGGTCAGGGTACGGTCGCATGCACCGGCGTGCAAGAGATCGCCGGCGTGCCGGGTCTTGTGGAGATAGGAAGGCCCGATGCGTCAGATTCGGCGTCGGTCGCCAGGCGTCCGAGAGAGCACGAACTCTCACCGCTCTGCAGAGCGGCAGGTCTGGACCGTTGAATCATCTGAACCACCGAGTGCTAAGCTGGATACTCTGATAGCGACAGCCACTGCTTCGATCCCGGTTTTAACCTCAACCCATTGGAAGCCGTCCGAGTCCGTGGCACGCATCAAAACGCGCGCTGCCGGGCCTATAATCGGGCCAGCACCATCCCCCGCAACGACCCACCGGAGGCCATGATGTCCGCCGCACCTCAACCGCATCTTTCGTTCGACGACTGGCTCGCCATCGAGCGGACCGCGACCGACCAACGCAGCGAATACCTTGCCGGCGAGGTCTTTGCGATGGCCGGCGGCACCGAGGAGCACAACCTGATCGTGCTCAATGTCGGCGCCGAGCTGCGCAACCAGCTCAAGGATCGACCCTGCCGCGTCTACCCGAGCGACATGAAGGTCCATATCGCCGCCGACGACGTGGGCACCTACCCCGACGTGATGGTGATCTGCGGCGAGCGCCACTTCCACGACGGCCGGCGCGACGTCGTCACCAATCCGATCCTGATCGTCGAGGTCCTGTCGGACTCCACCGAGGCCTACGACCGCGGCGACAAGTTCCGACATTATCGAAGCCTCCAATGCCTGCAGGCCTACCTGCTGCTGTCGCAGTATCGGATGCAGGCCGAGCTGTTTCTCCGCCAGCCCGACGGAACCTGGAGTCTGAGCAGCTACCAGGAGCCGTCCGAATCCATCCCGCTGCGCATCGTCGAGGCCGAGCTGTCGCTGGCCGAGGTCTACGATAAGGTGGAGCTGTCGAGGTAGCATGAACCGCCGACGTGTCGGTCTTTGCCTTCTACTGTGTCTGACCATCGCGCAGGTCGGCAGCGTCGGTGCCGAGGACCGCGACGACGCGCAGGCGGCAGCGGACGTCTCGGCAACCTACCCGCCCGAGCTTCAACGCCGGCTAGCGGCGGCACTCGCGGCCAAGGGACCGGACTACCGCCCGCACACCGAACACCTGCTCCCCGATGGCCGACCTCGCTACACCAACCGCCTGATCCTGGAAGATTCGCCCTACCTCATCCAGCACGCCCACAATCCGGTGGACTGGTCTGCCTGGGGGCCGGAGGCGTTCGAGCGCGCCCGCCGCGAGAACAAGCCGGTATTCCTGTCCATCGGTTACTCGACCTGCCACTGGTGCCATGTGATGGCGCGCGAGAGCTTCGAGGACAGCGCCATCGCGGAGCTGCTCAACACCCATTTCGTGGCGATCAAGGTCGATCGGGAAGTGCGCCCCGACATCGACCAGGTGTACATGACCGCCGTGCAACTGCTCACCGGCACGGGCGGCTGGCCCATGTCGAGCTTCCTCACACCGCAGGGCGAGACCATCGTCGCCGGGACCTACTTCCCGCCCGACGATTTCAGCGCACTTCTGCAAGGCATCAATGCCCAGTGGCAAGAGCGACCGGAACAGATGCGCGCCCGGGCTGCCGAGATCGCCCGTGCCGTCGCCGAGGCGCTCGCCGCCGAGGCACAAGCTGCCGAGCTCGGAGACCGGATCGTCGATCAGGCCATCGCGGGGCTACTCGAGCAGCATGACGATCTGCAGGGCGGATTTGGTGACGCCCCCAAGTTCCCGCAGCAGCCGCGGCTCGCACTGTTGCTCGATCAGGCGCTGCGCCGGAACGATCAGGCCGCGCTGACGGCGGCCGTCTTCACGCTGAAGAGCATGGCACGCGGCGGCATTCAGGATCAGGTCGGCGGCGGCTTCCATCGCTACGCGATCGACAACGACTGGCTGGTGCCCCATTTCGAGAAGATGCTTTACGACCAGGCGCAGCTTGCGCGCCTGTATCTGGCCGGGTGGCGGCTGACCGGCGACCCGGAGCTGGCACGCGTGGCCCGGCGCACGCTCGACTTCGTGCTGCGCGATCTGACCTCCCCGGCGGGCGGCTTCTACTCCGCCACCGATGCCGAGAGCGAGGGCGAAGAAGGGTTGTTCTTTCTCTGGACACCGGACGAGCTGAGGTCCGTGCTGTCGGCCGAGGACGCCGAGCTCGCCATCGCCCTCTACGGGGTGACCGAATCCGGCAACTTCGAGGGGCGGAACATCCTGCATCTACGGATCGCGCCGGAGTCGTTTGCCGCCGCCCGCGGCTTGACCCCGGCAGCGCTGTGGTGGCGCCTGGACGCCATCAATCAGCGCCTCTATCGGCACCGCGAAGGGCGCCCGCACCCGCATCGCGACGAGAAGATCCTCACCGCTTGGAACGGCATGATGATCGCCGCACTCGCCGAGGCCGCCGATGCCTTGGGTGAGCCGCGGTATCTGAGCGCTGCCGAACGCGCGGCGGAGCTGCTCTGGGGCGAGCTGCGTCCGGCGCCGGGTCGGATCAACCGCGTCTATCTCGACGGACGCGCCACACAGCCGGGGCTTCTGGAGGATTACGCCTTTCTCGGACAGGCCATGATCGCGCTCTATGACGCCACCGGCGAGCAGCGCTGGTTGACGCGGGCCCGCGAGATGGCCGATGCGCTGTGGGAGCGCTTTGCCGATCGCAGCGAAGGCGGCCTGTTCATGGGCGAAGCCACCGAGGAGACGCCGCTGATGGCGCGGCCCAAAGACGTCACCGACGGGGTCATGCCGTCCGCCACCTCGGCGGCCCTGCAGCTGCTGGCGGAGCTGTCCCGTCGCACAGATGAGCTCGCTTACGAGCGGCACGCGACAGAACTGTTGGCGAGCACATCGGGCCGGATCGCGCAGAACCCGAGCGCCTTCCCGTCGCTGCTGGCGGCACTGAACCTGCTGCGAGACGGCGACACCGGCCCCCTGCAATACGCGGCGCGGGGCGCCGTGCGCGCCGAGGCACACATCAGCGACCGAAAGAGCTTGGGCGAGAACGACAGCGCGAACCTGGTCGTTGATCTGACCCTGCGACCGGGCTGGCACGTCAATGCCCACCGACCGCTGCAGAACGCGCTCATTGGGACAACCCTGCGCATGCGCGGTGACCGTGCGGACTGGCGGATGGCGACGCCCAACTACCCGACCCCGGAGATCCTCCGACTCGGCTTCCAGCGCGAGCCGCTGGCGGTCTATCAGGACCGGGTCCGGATCGAGGCAACGCTCGAGGAGAACCCACGACAGCGGGCCGATCCCAGCGAGGCTCCAAGCGCATGGCTGCCCTTGGAGCTACGTCTGCAGGCGTGCAGCGACGCCATCTGTCTGGCCCCGGAGACCCTGGTCCTGCAGGTGTCGCTGCCTGCCCGCTGAAGCAGTCCGCCTTCGGACGGGTTGAAGTTTCGACTTTCTTTTTCCCGCTGCCGCTAAAGCGTCAGGCGAGCCACGGTCCCCTCGTCGGACGTCCAACTGAGTGAGAATCGCCAATGATGGGCTTGGGCGATGCGTCGGACATACCAACGGCATCGCCTGCAGCGACCCAAACACAGGTTGATGGTCGCCAACGGATTGCGGAGCTGATGGATGATCATCGCGACGAGCTCACCCATCACGGCAAGCCGCTCGATCGCCGCATCGGCTTCCTTGCGCCGGCTGACATCGCGCAGCAGCGCCCTGTATCTGGGCTGTTCGCGGCTGCCGTAGGCACACACGCTGACCTTGCTCGGAAAAACGCTGCCGTCCTCGCGCCGGTGCCGGGTCTCCAGCAGGCGCGGGCGGTCGATCTCCAATCGCAAGCAGCTGAGCTCGTTGGTCCAGCCCGTTCCGCAAGCCCGCACGTCGCGGGCGATCGGTTTCTACCTCCTCGCAAGGCTCCACGACAACCCGACAGACACACGAACGTTCGAGGCCGACTTCGTTCTGGCGCGCGCCCGTGACGGGCTGGTGCCGGAGATCGACGTCCACCCGCCGCAGGAGTATGCCCAAGGGCATCTGGTGGGTGCACTGAACGTCCCGCTTGAACAGTTGGAGAGCCGGCTCGGCGAGCTGCCCAAAGATCGCGTGGTGGTCGCCTACTGCCGGGGTCCCTGGTGCGTCCCCTTTTTCGAAGCCGTGGCGCGCCTGCGCGAAGCGGGGTTTCAGGCGAGGCGACTGCATGACGGTCTGCCCGAGTGGCGACGGGCCGGATTGCCGGTCGACGCGGCCTGAGAGCCCATCGGGGTCATCGCCGACGGCATGCCGGCGGCGATGACGATCCCCGTCGAGACCGGGTACTTAGAATTCCGGAAACCTTCATGCCAAGGGCGTAGGTTGTGCCGAGCCGTGCGAGGCACAACCAACCGTAGGCGCAAGTTGTGCTTCCTATCGTCAGCACAACCTACGGGTATGGACGTTTGCAGAAATCGCCTTACGACAGACGCGGTGTGGCGGCCGCCCGTCTGCCCCCGAAGCGTGCCCCGACGGACCACGCGGGCGCTGCCGCGGCGAAGCGGCGGGCCAACCAGAAGTCGACACTCAGATAGCGCCCGGCGCCGATGAAGAAGAGCGCGAGCAGCATGATGAAGTAGGTCGTTGCGAACTCGATACCGTTGTTCAGGATGACCAGGCTGCCGTTCTCGGTGAGCCAGCTGTAATTGCCGTGCTCGCGCAGAATGTCCTTGGCACGGTCGAGCCGCTCGATGGCGCCGATCGTGCGGTCGCTCGCAAAGAGTGACCCGGTCCCCTCGGCGATGGCGAGCCAGCCGTTCTGCCAATGCACGGTCACGGCGGCGACGACCATGGTGACCATCAGCGGGAGCGAGATCCAACGCACGCCCAGACCGACGACCAGCAGGATTGCACCCAGGACCTCGGTGCCGGCGGCGAGGAAGGCCAGGAGCGCCGGGAACGGCAGACCCAGACCCCAGTCGGGGTTGCCGAACCATTGCACGGTGCTCTCGAAGTCGGCGAACTTCTTGGTCCCGGCCATCCAGACGACGGGGGCCAAGTAGAGTCGCAGGGCCAGCGGGGCCAGGAAATCCAGTGCACGGGTGGTGTCGAGCAAGCCTTGGAATCGGCGGGCGAGCCTGATCATGGGTCGTTCCTCATCGTATTGCGGTGGGTCGGGGTGTCGGGCAAGCCGCGGCACAGATTCAACGTCGGCGTGCCGCAATGACAATCTCGTGCCAGTTGAGGATGGCGATCGGGTAGGCGCGCGCCTCGGCGCCCAGATTCAGGCCGAGGATCCGGTCGTCGGGTGCCGGGAAATCGGCCTGCGCGGCGGGGATGAATCCGGGATCCGTCAGGGCCGGAATACCGTCGCGCGGCGGCCCGCCGGCGTGGATCTCCTCGGCCGAGATCGGACTGCCGCGCAGATCGAAGGCGTTGGCGGCCATAACCGCTCCGGTTGCTGCGATCAGCAGGAGTGCGAGCGGAATTCGCAGCGGTTTCGCGTGAACAGACAGCATGAGGGGTTTACCTCGCAGGGTTGCCGGGGCTTTTCGAAGGTACTCGGGGGGTATGACCCGACTCCGGGTCGGTCTCTTTCGCGCCTCGGCGGGAGGAGCGCATCTGCGGGGGCCGTGCGTCGGGCAGATGCGACGAATCGTGACGGGAAGCGCGGCGGGTACGGGCGTCGTCACGACTCGTTACAACGCTTCGTTCAATCGAGTCCGGACGAATCCGAATAAAGCTCTATTTTTCAGGGTGATAGAGACTGGCACGAGAAATGGCAGTGTTTCGGCGACTCCACCTCATCGCCGGGACATCGCCATGAACACCGCCCTCGCCGACACCACACCCCTTGCGACCACACCCGAGACGCCCGGCTTCGCAGAACTGGTACAAGCCTACGGCCGCGATCTGCACCGCTATGCCTATAGACTCTCGGGCAACCTCCATACCGCCGAGGACTTGGTTCAGGACACGCTGCTGCGGGCTTGGCGCTCGCTGGACAAGCTGCAGGACCGCGACGCCGTGAAGGGCTGGCTCTTCACGATCGTGCGGCGCGAAAACGCCCGCCGCTTCCAGCGCGTCCAAGGACAGGTCTCGGACATCCCGACCGAGGAGCTCCCCGACAGCCAGGTGACCTACGACACCTCCACCGAGGCCTTCGTCCTGCGTCGCGCCATCCGCGAGCTCCCCGTCGAGTATCGCGAGCCGCTCGTCCTGCAGGTGCTTCACGGCTTGTCGCAGCAGGAGATCGCGGATCGACTCGGCCTGACCTCGGCCGGCGTGGGAACGCGCCTGTTTCGGGCGCGGCAGAAGCTGCGCGCGTGCCTGGGGGAACGGGTATGAGCGTTGCCGATGCCTTCTCCCGCCGGCCGTCGATGCGGTCTTGATCAAGCCGGTATCGATACGATTCTCGTTGGGCCTCTTGGGAACCGCCTGCCGAGCGGCAGCGGACGTCGTAGCCGAAATCAGGCACACTCGGGATCCGGCGATACAGCCGCCTTCATCGGAGCACTCACCATGCAGATACGCGGACTCTTCAGCCTCGCATTGATGTTGATCGCAACGGCTTCTTGGACACTCGCCGGCGATGGACCGAGCAATGGACTGGTGGCGACAACCAGCCCGCACGGGGTCGCCGAGACGACGGATCGTGCCGCAGCGGCCATCGCCGAGCGCGGTCTCGGTGTCTTCGCCCGCATCGACCATGCGGCCGGGGCCACCAAGGCGGGTCTGGAACTGCCGCCGACCGAGCTGCTGATCTTCGGCAACCCGACGGCAGGCACGCGACTCATGCACTGCAACGCAACCGTTGCGATCGATCTGCCGCTGAAGCTGCTGATCTGGGAAGGGACCGACGGTGTGACGCAGGTGGCGTACAACGCGCCCGCCTGGCTCGATACCAGGCACGGCCTCGGCGAGTGCGCGGCGGTCTTGGGAAACATCGACAAGGTGCTGGCCGAGATCGCCGCGGCGGCCGTCAAGTAGATCCCGACGCGGGCAATCGCGGGCAGCGGTGGTCGCGCCGGCACCCGAACACGCCCTCCTCTGTCGCAACGACCTCGGACAGCCGGCTGAAAGAACGCCTGCGATCGCGCGGTCTTCATCCGTATGACGATTCAAACCGGAGCTTCTTGACGGCATGACTCCAGAACCCTACCCCGTTCATGGCGCCGGTCTCGGTCTGCGGCGCTCCTTTCTGGGCGCCTTGGCGGAGCGCCCTCCGCAGGCGGTCGATTTCTACGAGATCGCCCCCGAGAACTGGATCGGCATGGGCGGCGTGAACGCGCGTCGCCTGCGCGCACTGACCGAGCGTCATCCCTTCGTCTGTCACGGGCTTTCGCTCTCGATCGGCGCGCCGACCCCGCTCGACCCGCACTTCGTGCGGCAGATCAAGGCGTTCCTGGACGAGCACGGGATCCGCGCCTATACGGAGCACTTGAGCTACTGCTCCGACGACGGCCATCTTTACGACCTCCTGCCCATCCCCTTCACCGAGGAGGCCGTGCGGCATGTCGCCGGGCGCGTTCGTCAGGTGCAGGAGATCCTGGAGCGGCGCATCGCCCTGGAGAACGTCTCCTACTACGGCGCGCCGGGACAGGCGATGTCCGAGATCGACTTCATCAACGCCGTGCTGGCCGAGGCCGACTGCGACCTGCTGCTCGACGTGAACAACATCCATGTCAACGCCATCAACCACGGCTATGACCCGCGCGCCTTCCTGGCCGCCCTGCCGGGGGAGCGCATCCGCTACGGCCACATCGCCGGGCATTATGTTGAGGCCGAGGATCTGCGGGTCGACACCCACGGCGCGGACGTCATCGACCCGGTGTGGGAGCTGCTGGGTCTGGCCTACGCGCGCTTCGGGGTCTTCCCCACGCTCTTGGAGCGTGACTTCAATATCCCGCCGCTGGATGAGCTGGTTCGGGAGGTCGATCGGATCAAACAGGTCCAACAGGCCCATGCGGCGCGATCGGTGCGGAGCCCGGCCCATGCGTGAGCAATCCGATCCCAACCAACCGGATTTCATCCAACGCCAGCGCGCGTTCGCCGCGCATCTGCGCGATCCGACGCAGGTCCCCGGCCCGGAGGATGTCGAGGATCGCCGGATGGCGATCTATCGTGAGCTGGTGTTCAACAACGTCTCGGCCTTGCTCGCGGGCAATTTCCCGGTGATTCACCGGATTCTGCCCGACGCGCACTGGAACGGCCTGATCCGGGACTTCTTTGTCCGTCATCGCGCCAAAACGCCGCTCTTCCTGGAGCTGGGACAGGAGTTTCTCGACTTCCTGCAGACGGCTCGCACGGGCGATCCTCGTGATCCGCCCTTCCTCCTGGAGCTGGCACACTACGAATGGGTCGAGCTGGCGCTGCAGATCAACGACGCCGAGCCGGACCGCACCAGCATTGATCCGACCGGCGACCTGATCGACGGTCGCCCGGTGGTCTCGCCGCTGGCCTGGAATCTCAGCTATCGCTTCCCGGTCCATCGCATCGGGCCGGACTGCCAACCGGATGCACCGCCGGGCGAGCTGACCCATCTGGTGGTCTATCGTACGCCGGACGACGACATCGCCTTTCTCGAGATCAACGCCGTGACGCAGCGACTGTTGATCTTGCTGGAAGCGGAGACCCCGCAGACCGGGCGCGAGGTGCTCCTCCGGATCGCAGCGGAGCTCGGCCATCCGAATCCGGATCAGGTCATCGCCTTCGGAGCCGGATTGATGGAGGATCTGCGCACCCGGGGGGTCTTGCTCGGGACAAGCCTCTGAGCGACGCGCCAGCACCTGTGCGATGGCGAGTGGCTGGCGATCGCGCATCTGTCCATTCCTTCGCAGCTGTCGCATCCTTCGCGTCTTAAACCGCGCCGACTCCAGCGGTCGTCAAGTCTGCCGGGACCGATCCCATCCAAAAACATCGCGTGCCGCCCCTGGCGCGGTTTAATGTTCAACGGCCATCCTCGACATGACTCTCGCAGAGCGCTTCTCCAGCCTCGGCTTTCAGCTCACCGCCGGCTTCCTCGGTCTGGTCCTGCTCTTTGCCGGTGCGGGTCTCTATGCCGTCGGCGCCTTTCAACGCCAATTGGCCTACGACGCCCTGGTCGAGATCGCCGGACGGCTCGAGCTGACCGCCGAGCAAATCCACGCCCAGGGGATGAACTACAAGCAGAACGCCCCGCGCGACTATCCCACCTACTACCGCGATGTCCGACTCTACTATCGTGATCTGACCACCCACGTCGCGACCTTCGATCAGGTCGTCGATGCCTTTATGAAGGGCGACTTCAGCTACGAGGTGCCGACCCCGTTGCCCTGGATGATGCCGCGCCTGGGCAGCGGAGTGACACTCGCCATCCGGGACCTGGAGCAGGCCTGGGAGGGCTGGCGTGGCGCGCTCTTCGAGGCGATCGGCGAGGACACCGAGGAGCCGCGTCTGGAATGGGCGGCCGAGCACGTCATCGCCGAGCATGCCGTCCTCGGCGACGCCACCGCGACGCTGACCCGGGCCCTGCGCGACTGGACCGCAAGCGAGTATCGGAAGGTGGTCCAAGGCGCGCTCGGCGTGGCCATCGTCGTGGTGCTGATCGTGGCCGGCTTATTGCTGATGCTGCGCTATCGGGTGCTTGCGCCGCTGCGGCGCACCATCAGCGGCTTCCATCGCGTCGCCGACGGCGATTTCGGGCATCGCCTCCCGGTGGAGGGCAGCACCGAGATCCGGGAGCTGACCGGCAGCTTCAATCGCCTGTCGGTCCGACTCGATCTGCTGCATCAGCTCATTCGCCGGCTACAGCAAGGCAGCGATCTCGACGAGCTGGTGGGGTTCTTGAGCAGCGAGTTTCGGGATCTACTCGGATTCGACTGGATCGGCGTGGTCTTCATCGACGCTGCGCGCGCCAACGCGCATGTCGAGACCGGTTGGCTGGACGGCAGCCCCCAGCCGAGCGATCGGCGGCTTTACCGGTTGCAGGGCACACTGCTCGAGTCCGCGCTGGCCGACGCCGCGCCGATCCATGTCGCCGATGCGGCTACCCAGGTGCGCCAGAATCCGGCGTACGAGTTTCTCGCTCACCTAGTCGCCGTCGGCATGCGCGACGCGATCTTCCTGCCCCTGACCGTGCAGACGCAAACGCCCGTCCCGGCGGTGGTGGTCTTCGCGACCCGTCGCCCCGAAGGCTTCGATGCCGCCCGACGGCGTCTCTTGGCCAACATCGCACAGCTCCTGACGCAAGCGTTCGGGCGCACCGCCCGCTTCGCCGAGCAAGGCCGCCTGGCCGCCATCGGGGAGTTCGCCTCGGGCATCGCCCACGAGCTGCGCACCCCGCTCACGACGGTGTCCATGGCGCTGGAGTCGCTCGCCGGACTCGCGCTGGAGGAGCGCGCGCAGCGGCGCATCGCCCTGGGCTCGGGCGAGGCCGAGCGGATGCGGCGTCTGCTCGAAGAGATGCTCCTCTATGCCAAACCTCTGAGCCTGAACCTGCACGCGATCGATGTCGTCTCGACACTCGCCGACTTCGTCGCGGGCTATGCGGACGGCGATCGGCAACACCCGATCCGCATCGCGTCGATACCGACAACGGCGCACATCCTCGCCGACCACGATCGCCTGCGACAGATCTTCGTCAACCTGACCGACAACGCTTGTCAGGCCGCGCCCGAGGGCACGCCGGTCACCTGGCGCATCGAGGAGCAGGTGTCGGAGCAGCGCATCCTGATGCGCGTGCACAATGGCGGCGAGCCGATCCCGGCGCATTTGCTCGCGCGTCTGACCGAGCCTTTCTTCAGTACCAAGGCCAACGGGACCGGACTGGGCCTCGCCATCGTGCGGCGTCTGGTCGAGCAGCACGGCGGGGAGATGCGCATCGCCTCGGATCACGCAACGGGTACCGAGGTCCGCCTGACGTTTCCGACCTTGACACGGGATTGAGCGCAATTCTCGATGCGGCAACAGGCCGAGACGACGGCGCACCAGGAGTGCTTTGCTCCCGTCTGAAAGACCGCCGGGTTCTGGTCGGCGGTCTCCATCTGGATTGCCCGCTCGGGAAGATCGGTTGCCTGCCAGCTGCACGCAGGAGGCGGCGAGATCAAGACGCGCCGGGGTCAGGCCCGATCCGACACGCTCCCCGAGGAATGAAATCCCTAGCCATTCCGATCGTAAAATAAAAGTTAATCGGCCATAACGATCTTTCGAACCTAGCCAAACGAAACGATTAGCCATATCCGTTGGCCGTCCGTATTCACGATCGGCACTCGACGAACGCCCAAGATCGACCGACGTCAGACACTCAAGCCACGAGCAAGGAAGAAGACAAACCCGTCGATGTCGAGGATCCCTCGATCCGCTCCAACCCGATCATGACCGATGCCGACATGGCCATGAAGATGGACCCGGCATATCGGGAGATCTCCGAGCGGTTTCACAAGGACCCCGACGCCTTGTCGGATGCCTTTGCGCATGCCTGGTTCAAGCTGACGCATCGCAATCTGGGACCGAAGACGCGCTACATCGGCCCCGATGTTCCGCAGGAGGACCTGATCTGGCAGGATCCGGTTCCCGCAGGTCGGACCGATTACGACGTCGACGCGGTGAAGACCAAGATCGCGTCCAGCGCTCTGAGCGTCGGCAACATGGTTGCCACGGCATGGGACAGCGCCCGCACCTTCCGCGGCTCGGATAAGCGCGGCGGCGCCAATGGCGCGCGCATTCGTTTGGCCCCGCAGAAGGACTGGGAGGGCAACGAGCCAGGGCGTCTGGCCAAAGTGCTTGGCGTGCTCGAGCCCATCGCGGCCGAGACCGGCGCCAGCATGGCCGATGTCGTCGTCCTTGCCGGCAATATCGGTATCGAGCAGGCGGCCAAGGCAGCCGGTTTCAACATCGGCATTCCCTTTACCCCGGGTCGCGGCGATGCCACCGATGAGATGACGGACGCCGAGTCGTTCGACGTGCTGGAGCCCGTCCATGACGGCTATCGCAACTGGCTCAAGAAGGACTATGTCGTCAGTGCCGAGGAGTTGATGCTCGACCGCACGCAGCTCATGGGGCTGACGGCACATGAGATGACGGCGCTGGTCGGCGGCATGCGCGTGTTGGGCACCAATTATGGCGGCACCAAGCACGGAGTCTTCACCGATCGCGCGGGAGGCGATCGGCAAGCGTGAAGATCGGGCGAACGCCTAGAGGTGATTAGCCGGTCCCCGTCTTCAGCACGTCTTGCAGCTTTCCACCGGTAGCCCTTGGCGCACCCAGCCGGGACCGGCTCGACTACCCGCCATGCCTTCCGGCACATGCGAGACGTTTTTGAACCCCAGCTTTTCGAGTGCGCCTCGGGTGTAACCGGTCCGATTTCCGGTTCGGCAAATCAGCACGATGGGGGCATTTAGATCACCCTCGACGGCCTTCAGGACGTCTTGCACGAAGGTCGGCGCGGTCATGTCGATCGTGAGCGCGCCGGTCGCAACGCCGGTCTGTCGCCATTCGGCAGGGGTTCGGATATCGATGAAGGTAATCTCCCCGGCGCGGGCCTTCTCCAGCGCTTCGGTGGCAGACAGGGTCGAGTCGGCTTGCGCCACGCAGCCCAACAGGGAGAGCGCGGCAAGGACGACAATGGTGTGGTGGCGGACGGATCGAAGAATGGACATGGTGACAGGCTCCTTTTTGAACTGCTCGCTTGGGATTGGCGTGGAACATCGGGTCGCGCGGCATCAATCCAAGGCACGCGTGCGCGCCGTCTTCGGGAGGCAGAGCTCCGCGGACCGAAAGCTCATCCGGGCTCGGACCGGCGGGTCCGTTGACGAGGGCATCGACCGCCGCCAACTCAGTGTCAACGGCGTCGATGCGCTCCGACCGACAGGTGATCTTCTGATGAACACCCCCATGCACACCCTAGATATGCCACCCCCATCATCCCCGGCATTGACCGACGTCAATGCCGACGAGACGCAGCGCGTAGTGGTTGAGACGACGTCCATGACCTGGGAGCCCAGCCCGAGCGGCACCGTGTGGCGCAAGCCGCTGTATCGACAGGGTGGCGAGTCCGGGCCCGTGACCAGCCTGGTGCGCTATGCACCGGGCGGGGCCTTCCCGGAGCATACCCACCCGCAGGGCGAGGAGATTCTGGTGCTGGACGGCGAATTCGCCGACGAGCATGGCCGCTATCCTGAAGGGACCTGGATCCGCAGTCCGCACATGAGCCAGCACACCCCCTTTTCGGATGCGGGGTGTCTGATCTACGTGCGCGTCGGCGGGCTATGACACGGGCCGATCGGGCGTACGCGCGAGCTCAGCTGCGGGACGTCAAGGCGCGTGCGTGGTAGGCCAGATGCTCCCCGATAAAGGCGGCGATGAGGTGATAGCTGTGGTCGTAGTCGGGCTGCAGCCGCAGGATCAGCGGGATGCCGCGTTCTTTGCAGGCTTGCGACAGGGCCTCGGGGATGAGCGGCAGCGCGCGTTCCACCAAGGCCGGCAGCTCCAGATTCACGTAGTCGAACATCCGATAATGCGCGGCCCAGGGCTCACGCGCGGCGTTGATGTAGTAGCCCGCGCCCTGCCCCAGATCGTATATTGGCGTCTCCCCCCTCGCGGGAGGGGGTTAGGGGGAGGAGGTCTAGACGGCAACCTGCTGGTCCCGAAGAATAGCGGAAGAGGTCGACTGCAAGTCGACGCTCCCGCGGAGTCGGGGTTAGAGCGCCAGCTCCAGCACCTGTCGCGAGCGTGCGAGATCGACATCCTGCCGCTCGCCGAGCGAGGTCATGCCGTGACGCTCGAGCTGATCGACCAGCGGCGCGATCGCATCGGCGCCGATCCCGTAGCCCGAAAGGCGTGTCGGGACCTGGAGCGACTCGAAGAAGTCGCGGGTGCGCTCGATGGCCGCATCGATGCGCGCGTCCTCGTCGCCGTCACGCAGACCCCAGACCCGTTCGGCGTATTGCAAGAGCTTCCCGCGCTTGTCGAACCGTCTGACCTGCAACATCGCCGGCAGGACGACGGCCAGGGTCTGGGCATGATCCAGCCCGTGCAGCGCGGTGATCTCGTGGCCGACCATGTGGGTTGCCCAATCCTGCGGCACGCCGGCACCGATGAGTCCGTTCAGCGCCAGGGTCGCGGTCCACATGAGGTTGGCGCGCACCGCGTAGTTCTCGGGCTCGGATAGTGCTTTGGGACCTTCCTCGATCAGGGTCAGCAGCAGCCCTTCGGCGAAGCGGTCCTGAACCTTGGCATCGGCCGGATAGGTCAGATACTGCTCGGCGACGTGCACGAAGGCATCGACCACGCCGTTGGCGACCTGCCGCGGCGGGAGCGTATAGGTCTTGGTCGGGTCCAGCACCGAGAAACGCGGGAAGACCAGCGGATGGATAAAGGCGAGCTTGTCGTGCGTGGCGCGCCGCGTAACGACCGAGCCGGCGTTCATCTCCGAGCCGGTCGCCGGCAGTGTCAGCACGCTGCCGAAGGGAATCGCGGAGTTGATCGGCGCCTGCTTGGCGAGGATATCCCAAGGCTCGCCCTCAAAAGGGATGGCCGCGGCGATGAACTTGGTCCCGTCGATCACCGAACCGCCGCCGACGGCGAGCAGAAAGTCGATCTTCTCGCGGCGGGCGAGCTCGACCGCCTGCATCAGGGTCTCGTAGGTCGGGTTCGGCTCGATGCCGCCGAATTCCAAATAGTCCGTTGCGCCCAGTGCCGCCTTGACCTCGGCCAAGGTGCCCGTCTTCACGACGCTGCCCCCGCCGTAGGTGATCAGCACGCGGGCGCCGCTCGGGATCTCCGGGCCGATCGCCGCGATTTGACCTTCACCGAAGAGGATTCGGGTGGGATTGTGGAAGACAAAGTTCTGCATGCGTAGGCTCCGTTGTGAGGCGTGCTCGTCGCTCAGGCCAGACGCCCGGCACTATAGTCACGCACCGCTTGTTGAATCTCTTGCATCGTGTTCATGACGAAAGGGCCCTGTTGCACGATCGGCTCGCGCAGAGGGTTTCCCGCAACCAAAAGGACCCTCGCGCCGCCCGATGTCTCAGCCGCTGTCTCCAGGCACACACCGTCGGCGTCCGCATCGTTGGCGAGGATCGCCATGCGCTGCGACGGAACCGACTGCCCGGCGATTCCAACCGCTCCGCGATACACATAGATGAAGGCATTCTGCTCGATCGGAAGCACTTGCTCGAATCGCGTACCCGCCGGCAGATGCAGATCCAGAAACAGCGGCGCCGTCGTCTCGCGCGTCACCGCGCCGATCGCGCCGTGGGTCAGCCCGGCGATCACCGTCACCGCCACGCCCGCCTCGGTTTTGAAGCGCGGCAGCTCGTTCGCGGTGAAATTACGATACCAGGGCGGAATCATCTTCTCGCGCGCCGGCAGGTTGAGCCAAAGCTGGAAGCCTTCCATCCGCCCTTCGGCCTGTTGCGGGATCTCGGAATGGACCAGACCGCTGCCCGCGGTCATCCACTGAACGCCGCCGGTCTCGATCAGACCTTCGTGCCCCGCACTGTCGCGATGCAGCATGCGACCGGCGATCATATAGGTCACGGTCTCGAAGCCGCGGTGCGGGTGATCCGGAAAGCCGGCGATATAGTCGTCCGGATCGTCGCTGCCGAAGGCATCGAGCATCAGGAAGGGATCGAGCCGCTCCTGCAACGGCTGGGTCAGCACCCGGATCAGGCTCACACCGGCGCCGTCGGTGGTCGCTTGACCGACGACCAGCCGCTCGATGGTGCGGGACTGCCGCACGGAATCGGTTTGAAAAATGGTTTCTGTCATCTGGATCACTCCTATCGGCTAACGCTGATCGACATGCTCGAAGCGGCGCCGGGCGGTGCGCCCGGAAATCTTTGGCCCGGATGACCGTTCCGGACCATCCTTCAGCGTTGATCGGTCGGGTTTGACCCGCCGAATCCGGGTCCGGATACTGCGGTAAAACCCTCTTCCACGGATCGCTCCACAGCGGTCCGCCCATTCGCTGGTATCGCCCGCAATCATGGCCGCTCGAAAACAACGCTCTCGGAAAATCTTGTTGCGCCGGATCGGGCTCGTGCTGGCGGGAATGATGGCGCTGTCGATCCTACTGGTCTTGATCCTGCGCTGGGTCGACCCACCGACCTCCGCCTTCATGATTCGACGCTGGGTCGCCGCCCATTTCGAGCCCGGCGAGCCGCCGTACATCTATCACGAGTGGGTCAACTGGGACGCCATCCCGGGGGCCGTGAAGCTCGCCGTCATCGCCGCAGAGGACCAGCGCTTCCCCGGCCACCGCGGCTTCGACACCATCGAGATCGAACGCGCGTGGACACGCTATCGAGCCGGCGAGCGGCTACGCGGGGCGAGCACCATCAGCCAGCAGACGGCGAAAAACCTCTTCCTCTGGTCCGGCCGGGACCCGATTCGCAAGGGACTGGAGGTCTGGTTCACCCTCCTGATCGAGACGCTTTGGCCCAAGGAGCGGATCCTCGAGGTCTATCTCAACATCGCCCAGCTCAGCCCGAACACCTTCGGCGTCGGGGCCGCAAGCTGGCGCTATTTCGACCGCCCGGTGATGGCGCTGAGCACCTCGGATGCCGCCCTGATCGCCGCCGTGCTGCCGAATCCAAACATCTATCGACTCGAAACACCCTCCGCGACCGTCAAGCGCCGCGCCACCTGGATCCAGCGTCAGATGGCGCAGCTTGGCGGCGTGTCCTATCTCAACAAGCTCTGATCGCGCACACCGCGTAGGTTGTGCTGACGATAGGAAGCACAACGCTCGACGGTTCACTTGGGGGCGTACGTCGTGCCGACCTACCGATTCAAGTACCCCAGCTGATCCACTCCGAAAGGTGTCGGGATCAGGCCGAGCCGCGCAAAGCTGTCGTTCTCGAAGCAGACGTTCCCCTCCATCAACATCTTGATCTGATCGCGCGAGATGGGAAACCAGGGATAGCGGTCGAGCAGACTCGCGGCCGCCTTGATCGCCATGGCCGGGGCCGGCAGCATCAACTTCGTCTTGCCGGACGCCGCAGCGATGGTGGCCAGGATCGCCTTCCAGCTCAAACGTTGGGGTCCGCACAAGCTGTAGGTCTGGGACTCGGTGCGCGACTCGTTCACGGCCAGCACGAAGGCCGCGGCGACGTCGTCGATATGGACCGGGGCCAGCTCGAAACCACCGGCATTCTTGGGGATCAGCCCACTGTAAAACAGCGGCGCCGGCATCGGGCTGTCGATGATGTCCTTCTTGAGCTGGGAGCAAAACTCCATCCGACCGTCCGGATCACCGAAGATGACCGAGGGGCGGAAGATGGTCCAGCGCAGCCCGGATGCCTTGAGCGCCGCCTCGGCAAACGCCTTGCTGCGTTGATACGGTGTGCCCGCGACGTGGACCCCGTTGGCGCTCATCAGAATGAACCGAGCCACGCCTTGTCGTTTCGCCGCCGCGATGGTGTCCTCGACACCGACCCGCTGCAGCGCATCGAAGGTAATGCCTTGGCTCGGAAACTCGCGCAGGATGCCGATCAGATAGATCACGGCATCCGAACCCTCCAAGCAGCGATCGAGCGCGACCGGATCGGCCACGTCGCCCGGGACGATATCGCAATGCTCCGACTGCGCAACCTTCTGCTCGCTGCCCGACCGGACCAGAAGCCGGGGCCGATGACCGGCGGCGATCAAGTGCCGAGAGATGTTGGTGCCGACAAAACCGGTACCGCCGATGATGGCGATCTTCATAGGAGCCTCCTTTCGCGTTGATGGGGTGTGGCGGACGACGTGCCGTCATCCGGCCTAGATCGAGAATATCGGGGCGAACCGAACCGCGACGAGTCCCTTCCGAAGGTGCGTACCTTGTCCAGGATCGCAAGGCACGCTGTCCAGGTCTTGCAAAACTTTCGCCCAGCCTGAACCTGCCTGGTACATCGCAATCCGTTTCATAAGGGCTCGAAATGTCGAAAACCTACTTGATCGTCGGCGGCACGTCCGGCATCGGCGCCGCGCTGCTCGGGAAGCTTCTCGAGCGCGGCCATCGTGTGATTCAACTCTCGCGTCACCCGGAAGCGGCGCCGGATCTCCCGGCGGTCACCAGTCTGCACTGGGACGTCCGAACGAACGACTTCCCCGCCGATGCGTTGCCGACGACACTCGACGGTCTCGTCTATTGTCCCGGCACCATCCGGCTGCGCCCCTTTGAGCGGCTTGCCGAGAAGGAGTGGATGGAAGATCTCGAGATCAATCTGCTCGGTGCGGTGCGGGCCCTACAGGGTGCAATGAAGGCGCTGAAGGCGGCAGAGTCCGCCGGCATCGTGCTGTTCAGCACAGTCGCCGTCGGCACCGGGCTGCCGTTTCACGCCTCGATCGCGAGCGCCAAGGGCGCGGTGGAAGGACTGACGCGTTCGCTCGCTGCCGAGCTCGCCCCGCGGATCCGGGTCAACGCCGTCGCGCCGACCCTGACGACGACACCGCTCGCCGAGCGACTGCTCGGAAACGAGTCAAAGCGCTCCGCGGCGGCCGAACGGCATCCCTTGCGAACGATCGGAGAGCCCGAAGATGTCGCGGGTGCGGCACTGTGGCTGCTGGAAGACGCCCGGATGACGACAGGACAAGTGATTCGAGTCGATGCCGGGTTGGCCACCTTAAGAACAAACTGATCACGTCCGAAGCGGGTCGGCGAACGAACCGCTTCTGGGTGTTGCCATCTCTATTTTTGCGTGGGCGATCGCCGCGCTTGTCCGGAATCAACCTCCGATGGCGTGTGTTGCGGTGCTCAAGGCGCCGTGGGGAGGCGTGCGGGGGAGAATCACTTGACGGCGAATCCGCCGCAGGTTGCGGCGGGCGAGTCCGAAGACCTCGTCGATGGCTTCCTTCGCCGTCTTGCGGGCGTCCCGGACGACGATCTGGCGCCCGTGGGCGATCTTGGCAGAGAGCTCACAGCGGACGCGGTGGCCGTGGAGCGGGTCGAATTCTTCTTGGATGGTGGCCCGTGCCTCGAGCTCTTCACCGGGGAAGCGTGCCGCGAGCTTGGCCACTTCCGTCTCGATATGACGGCGGATATCTCCGTCCAAGGCGAGGGTATCCCCGCCGATTTTGATCAGCATACTCTTCGAATCTCCGAAGACCCTGGCCAAGCGGACAACTGAGGTTGCCTCGTTCGGTCGGGGTCGGTCTGTGGGGGCGAGCGGTGCGGAAGGACGTGTGTCGGATATGACTCCGAATCGGAGGGGACACAAGGCGATGCTTTCGCTCAAGGCGGATCATGGCGTTCGGCGCGCTGAAAAGCAAGGCAATGGAGCAGCGCAAACGCGATGGGCATCCCAGAGCCGCACGTCAAACCATCACCACCATCCCCGCAGAATTTCCGACCAGATTCTGTCGAACTTTTTGACCGCGGACGCCTCGAATCTCGCGAGTCTCTTCGGAGGCTTTCTGACTCCTTGTCGTGTTCCCCGCCTCTGGCGGGGTTTTTTTATCCGTCGGAACAACCGACGGCTACAGGTTCGCCTGCTGGCCAACGGCAATTTGCGCCAAGACTGCACACATCCTGCTGCACTTACCGATCAGCGACGTAAAGAAGACCCGGTTGTACCCAGAGGTTTTCGGCGAAGGTCGAGAAAAAGGCCGGCTCGAACCGGTTCTTAACCAGCGCACCCGGCGCTGCGGTGCGCTGACGCCGACGCACCTCGACAGGACCCATGCCCTCGACAGTACACAGCTCGGAACGCTCGGCGAGGCGCTGTTGGATTTTGGCTCGGTCGCCGATTTGGACGCCTGGCTACGGGAGCACTGAGCGTGCGGTGATTCGGCACTCCGGTTATCGCGGTCACGCATCGCCCGGCGCATCTAAGCCGATTGGCAGGCGAAGTATGCTCACAGCCTCCACTGCCTGGAGAGCTTTGTCGATACCAGCCTGTATCGCGGTATCTGTTATCGGGCCGCCAACTGGCAGTTTGTCGGTGAGAGCACGGGGCGCAGCCGTAATGACCGCCGCCATCGCCTGTGCGTCCCGACGAAGGCGATCTACCTCTATCCCTTGAGCCCGGATGGCCGCCGCCGGTTGTGCGATGACACCTGAGCAGGCACAGGCGATCGACGTCGCTGGCGAGCAGACCGTGGTCGAGCGCCTGTGCGCGCTCGCTGCGCAAGTGCAGGCGGCTCGCCAAGAGATCGAGGCGCTGCAGCGCAAGCTCGCGCAACGCTCGAAGGACTCCTCCGACTCTAGCAAACGGCCGTCTTCCGACGACATCACCAAGCCCAAGAAAGGCGCCAAACAGACCCCCGAAACACCGGGCAAGGCCAACGCCATCGGCGGACAACCCGGCCATCCCAAGCACTCCCGCGCGCCGTATCCGCCCGAGACCCTCTGCGACGTCCATGAGCACGCATCCGCGGCCTGCCCGCACTGCGCCGGCAAGGCGACCTTACCAGGAGCTCCTCGAGCGCATCCCGCTGGAGGCACGCCTGAACGTCGATGAGACCGGCCACAAGGACAACGGGGATCGCTTCTGGACCCAGGTCTTCAAGGCCGATCTCAATGTGCTGTTCCGCATCGATTAGTCACGCGGCTCGCAAGTCTTGATCAAGGTCTTGGGAGAGGAATTCGAGGGGACCTTGGGCTGTGATGACAGCTAAGACGACCGTTTCTCCATCTCGGGTTGCTTCGCCTCAAGCTCGCTTCCCGATACCTTGTGCTCGTTCGCTTGCGTTTGTGTCCCCTCGCGGGTTCGCTGCCCGGGTGCGACGATGACCCTGACCGCGCCTGGCCCGACTCTTGACCAGCGTGCCTCACCGGTGCTCTCCACAAGGAGATGACGGTCCTCTCAAGTTCCCGGGCGGGAGTTCCACCCGCTAGAACAGGCGGCCTTGCCAGGCCGCACCGTCCCTGGAATTTCTGGACTGTGGGCGATGGCGCAGCTGGAGCTCGCCACCGAGGAGAACCTGGTGTGGCTGCGCGCGCAAGGCTATCGCTACCCTCATGCTAAGCGCAAGCCCGTCGAGTACCGCACCCTGCCGGGGCCGCGCTTCCTCATTCGTCAGGCACACTCATCCCAACTCGGGATGCATCTCACGGAGACACGGAGCGCACGCAGGCAAGTTCTTGCTTTCTCCCTGCGCTCAGTCTCTCCGTGAGAGATTTCAGAAACCGATTGGTGCTGATGCCGGGTCCAGCGCACACAAGGCCCGGACGATCGCCGCATCCTCGGCGCGCTCGGCCACCTCGACCTGGGCAAAGCCCAGCCCACGGGCCTTCTCCGCAGTGCGTTCCGCCACGACCACCAAGGGTGTGGCGAGCAAGGGAGCACGGCCCTCGGGGCCGAGCATCTCCATCAGGTTCAGCATGATCTCGTCGCTGGTCACGGTGACCATCGCCACCCTGTCGGTCCAGCGCGACATAAGCGGTGCCGGATCGAACGCCGGACGCACGCGACGGTAGACCTCGGCAAAGCGCACCTCGGCCCCGCGCGCGCGCAAGGTATCGGCGAACAGGGTACGCCCGCCTTCGCCGCGGACGATCAGGACCCGACGGCCGCGCATGTCGGCCAGCTCGGGCATCGCGAGCAGGGTCTCGCTGTCGAAGCGCTGATCCGGGACCAGCTCCGGCGTGCGCCCGGCGTCGGTCAATGCCTGTGCGGTCGCTCGCCCGACGGCAGCGACCTTCACGACCCTCGGCCACGAACCGTCCGGCGCCAAGGCGAGCGCCTGCTCGACCGCGTTCGGGCTCACAAAATAGAGCATGTCCCAGGACTGCGCCAGCAGCGCCGATGCCTCGCGCGGATCGGCGGCCGGCGCGATTTCGATACTGGGCACGCGGACCGCGCGACCATTGGCCGCCTCGATCAAACGGCAGAGGCCATCCGCTTGGGCCGCGGGCCGGGTCACCAAGACGCCGCGCCCGCCGAGATCACAGGGCGCGGGCATCACAGCTCCTGCAGAGCACTCAGGATTTCGTCGGCGCCCTGCGCGAGCAGTTCGTCGGCAACCCGCGTTCCGATGGCCTCCCAGTCCTCGCGCGGGCCTTCGGATTCGGCGCGCAGGATCCGGGATCCGTCCGGCGTCCCGACCAATCCCTTGAGGACGAGTCGGTCGCCCTCGATCAGGGCGTGTCCGGCGATCGGGACCTGACAGCCGCCGTGCAGACGCGCGTTCATCGCCCGCTCGGCGAGCACCCGATCCGCAGTATCACGGTGATGCAGGGGCTCGATCAGATCATTGATGCGCGGGTCCGCGCTGCGACACTCGATCCCGATGGCGCCCTGCCCGATCGCCGGCAGACTGTCCTCGGGCGAGATTCGGCCGCGGATGCGCGTCTCGAAGCCAAGGCGCATGAGTCCCGCGGCGGCCAGGATGATGGCGTCGTATTCGCCGGCATCGAGCTTGGCGAGACGCGTGTTGACGTTGCCGCGCAAGGGCTCGATGCGCAGGTCCGGGCGCCGGTCGGCGAGCTGACACTGGCGACGCAGGCTCGAGGTACCGACACAGGCACCCTGCGGCAGGCCGTCGAGATCATCATAGCGGTTCGACACGAAGGCATCGCGCGGGTCCTCGCGATCCATGATCACTGACAGATGAAGGCCCTCGGGAAAGTCCACCGGGACATCCTTCATCGAATGCACGGCGATATCGGCCACGCCCTCCAACATCCCCTGCTCGAGCTCCTTCACGAAGAGACCCTTTCCGCCGACCTTCGCCAGCGGCGCATCGAGGATCTTGTCGCCCTTGGTGGTCATCCCGACGATCGCGATCTCGAGCCCCGGATGGAGCTCGGTCAGCAGCGCGGAGACATGCTCGGCCTGCCACATGGCCAAGGGCGATTTACGGGTGGCGATGCGGATGATGTTCGACATGGCAGATCCTAAAGGGGGGTCTCGATCGGAGACTGGGTCGGAAACAGGGACGTACGATCACGCCCGCGCGGACGAGACCACTGGACCACGAAGGCGGCTAAAGGGTGAGATTGTGTCACAGCCGACGCGGGGATTCGAACCGGCTAAACTGCGTCTCGCAGCGACAAGGCTGCTCAAACCCTTTTTCAAGGCTGCAGGCACCCACGAACGACGGAGCGGACGCAGTTCAAAAAATTGTTTTTAATATCCTAAACCGCGTCCCAGACAGATCATGATGGGTCTGCCGTCCGCCGCCACCAACTGAAGGATTTCGCCCCACTAAGGACGCGGTTTAGCTGGGGACGCGGAGGAACGGGGTTTCATCCGGCCTCCCTTCCGCATGCAGCCAGATCGGCCCGCTACTGTAGCCGGGATAGAGGGGGATGGCGATCAGCGCCGAGGATCGCGTGCCGAACCCGTCGGGCCGCTCGAACGTCATGGCGACGTTGGATCCCGCATCCGGGCGGCCCTGATCGGATGCCAGAAGGTCCCGCCAGGCTGTCCACTCGTCGGCATCGGGATCCGGGGTTTGCGCCGCGAGGAACTTCGGAAAATGCTCGGCGATGCGCGGGTCGGCGAGATCGTCGAGCTCGCCTGCACTCAACATGTGTAGACCGGCGGCGATCGGGTAGACGCGGATCTCGCCGTCGCCTCCGTGACGCAGCCAATAGGCCGAGCGCGGATCGGCCAGCACCAGATTGAAGGGCCGATAGGCCGCCGGATCGAGATCCGCCAGCGCCCCGGCGGCCTGGGAGGCTTCGGCATGGTCGAGTGCCTCCAAGACCAGCTCGCCTCGACTGCGCTTGCCGGGCAGTGGTCCGAGCGTCCCCCGATGGTTCATGACCGCGGCGACGAGGCCATGATCGTTAACTCCGAGCCAGCTCCCGCCGGACTCCAGGTCGAGCCCGGCGCGCACCTCCAAGCGGTCCGGCCAATGTCGGCCCGGCGGGCGGCTCGGTCGCGTGCGCATCTCGTCGCGATTGGCCGCGATCAAGACCGGCCAGGGATGACCCGGACGCCTCAGAATGACGAAGATACACATGAATTGAAACCCCTCGGGCAGGTTCGCCCTGCGATGCGCTGTGATGATGCTGGATTGGCATCACATCGAACCATGACAGGGCAAGACGCGTTTCCGATCGAATAAAGATCATCGGACCCTTACATTCGGATTCGGTCGGTCGCGGCTCAACCCGGTTGTTCTCGCTGGACCTTTGCGACCTTGGTCGAGACGGTCTTGAGTAAGAGCTCGAACGCCTTGCGCTGGGTCAGTTGATTCGCGCTCGTCGGCTCGCCGATCATCTCCAGGCGCGCCTGAAAGTAGGCGATATCGGCCTCGAGCCGCGCCAAGCGGATGCGACGACGCTTGCGATCGGTGAGGTCCGCCGCGGAGTATTGCGGTTCCATGTGAGCGCCGGCTCCGTCGGTCACGACTCGGGCGACGACACACCGCAAGATCGGCGATGATGCTCGCCCGGTCCTTGTCGCGCGACGTCGGTCGGCCTGAACCGGCTTGCCAAGCGCTTCGAGACTTGTGTTATAAACATCGGTTATCCATATATAAAATCAACCTAGAGAAACAACACCGAGCATGAGCGCAATCCTCGAGCTGTTTCGCAGTTCCGGTGCCCTTTACGGCGGCAATGCAGCCTTTATTGAAGACCTCTATGAACGTTATTTAAAGGACCCGGAGAGCGTCGATTTAGCTTGGCGAGAGCGCTTCCATGTCATGCACAAGGAGGCGGCCAACGAGGTCGCGCACGGGCCGGTACGCGAGAACTTTCTGCGGCTCGCTCAAGAGAGCCGTACCCGTGCACGCACACGCTCCACCGAGCGGCTCGAGCCCGCCGCCGCGGAAAAACAGGCCGCGGTGCTCTCCCTGATCAACGGCTACCGCTACCGCGGCCATCAGGTCGCCAACCTCGACCCGATCAAGCTGCGCGACACGCCGAAGATCGCGGACCTGGATCCGGCCTTCCACAACCTGGAGCCGGACGACATGGACCAGGTCTTCCATACAGGCTCGCTCTACGCGCCGGATCGCATGCCACTGCGCGACATCATCGCGATGGTCGAGCAGATCTACTGCGGCCGGGTCGGCTCGGAGTACATGCATATCACCGATACCCAGGAAAAACGCTGGATTCAGAAGCGGCTCGAGGGGTATCGCGCGACACCCGAGCTCGACACCGCCGATCGGCGTTGGCTCTTGACCCTGCTGACCGCCGCCGAGGGCTTCGAGAAATATCTCCACCAACGCTATGTCGGTCAAAAGCGTTTCTCGCTCGAAGGCAGCGACGCCCTCATCCCGCTGCTGGACGAGCTGATCCAGCGCGCCGGACGCAAGGGCCAGAAGGAGCTGGTCATCGGCATGGCCCACCGCGGGCGCCTCAGCGTGCTGACCAACATCTTCGGCAAGCCGCCTCAGGACATCTTCGACGAGTTCGAGGGCCGGGTCCAGATGGACTGGCGCCAGATGGCCGGCGACGTGAAGTATCACATGGGCTTCGCGACCGACATCGATACCCCCGCGGGGATCGTCCATCTGGTGTTGGGATTCAACCCCTCGCATCTCGAGATCATCAACCCGGTCATCGAGGGCTCGGTGCGCGCACGCCAGCGGAGGCGCCACGACCGCAGCGGCGATCAAGTCCTGCCGGTGCTCATCCACGGCGACGCGGCCTTTGCCGGCCAGGGCGTGGTCATGGAGACGCTGCAGCTCTCCCAGACCCGCAGCTACGCCACCGGCGGCACCGTCCACATCGTCATCAACAACCAGATCGGCTTTACGACCAGCAACCCGCTCGACACCCGCTCCACGCTCTACTGCACCGATGTCGCCAAGATGGTGCAGGCGCCGGTCTTTCATGTGAACGGTGACGATCCGGAGTCGGTCATCTTCGTCACACGGATGGCGCTGGACTTCCGCAACCAGTTCCACAAAGACGTCATCATCGACTTGGTCTGTTACCGGCGTCTCGGCCACAACGAGGCCGACGAGCCAGCGGTGACCCAGCCGATGATGTACAAGAAGATCCGCCGCCATCCGACCCCGCGGGCCGTCTATGCCGATCGCCTCCTCGCCGACGGCCTCGTCGCCAAGGAGGAGGCCGATGCCATGGTTGCGGATTATCGCGACTCCATCGAGCAAGGCGTCGTGGTCGCGCGTCCGGTCCTGTGCGGGCTGGATCACGCCTACCGCGTCGATTGGGGCTTCTGCCGCAACACGGACTGGAATCAAAGCATCGACACGGGCGTCCCGGTCGAGAAGCTCCGCGAGCTCAGCGATTCCATGCTGCGGGTCCCCGAGGGCTTCGAGCTTCACCCACGGGTCGAGAAGCTGTGGGAAGAGCGGCGCAAGATGGCCCAGGGCGATCAGCTCCTGAACTGGGGCTTCGCGGAGAATCTCGCCTACGCCACCCTCCTCGACGCGGGTACCCCGGTGCGCCTGTCCGGACAGGATGCCGGTCGCGGGACCTTTTTCCATCGTCATGCCAAGATCCACGACCAAGTGACCGGCAACGCCTACACCCCGTTGCAGCACATCGGCGAGCATCAGGGCGCCTTCATCGCGATCGACTCGCTCCTGTCCGAGGAGGCGGTGCTGGCCTACGAATACGGTTTCGCGACCGCGGAGCCGAACGCGCTGACGCTCTGGGAAGCCCAGTTCGGGGACTTCGCCAACGGCGCCCAGGTGGTGATCGATCAGTTCATCACCTCCGCCGGAACCAAGTGGGGTCTGTGCTGCGGGCTCGTGATGCTGCTCCCGCACGGACTCGAGGGCCAGGGCGCCGAGCACTCCTCCGCCCGTCTGGAGCGCTTTCTGCAGCTCTGCGCCGAGCACAACATCCAAGTTTGCGTGCCGACCACGCCGGGCCAGATGTATCACCTGCTGCGCCGCCAGATCGTCCGCGACTACCGCAAACCGCTCATCGTCATGACCCCAAAGAGCCTGCTGCGCCATCGTCTCGCGGTCTCCGCGCTCGATGAGCTGACCAGCGGTCATTTCCAGACGGTCATCCCGGAGACCGACCCGATCGACCCCGCGCAGACCGAGCGCGTGGTCTTCTGCTGCGGTAAGGTCTATTTCGATTTGCTCGAAGCGCGGCGTGCGCGCGGCTTGACGAATGTCGCCATCATCCGCATCGAGCAGCTTTATCCCTTCCCCAAGGAGCACTTCGACCGCGCGCTCGAGGCCTACGACACCACCGAAGAGATCATCTGGTGCCAGGAAGAGCCGCAGAACCAAGGCGCTTGGGACCAGATCAAACATCGCTTCCACAACCTGATGCAGGACGGAAAGCGGCCCTATTATGTCGGCCGTCCATCCTCCGCGGCACCGGCCGTCGGCCACCGCGCCGCCCATGTCGAGCAGCAGGAGCGGTTGATCGACGAGGCCCTGACCGGGCATTTCAACCCCAGCATGAATAAAAGGATCCCGCCACAATGAGCAGCGAAGTCCGCGTCCCCGCCCTCCCCGAGTCGGTTGCCGACGCCACGGTCGCAACCTGGCACAAACGCCCGGGCGATCCGGTCAAGCGCGAGGAGAACCTGGTCGATCTGGAAACCGACAAGGTCGTGCTCGAGGTCCCTTCGCCGATCGACGGCATCCTCCGCGAGATCATGGCCAACGAGGGCGATCTGGTTCAGTCCGATGCCGTGCTGGCGTTGATCGAAGCGAGCGACGCCGGGGCGACGCCGCCGGCGCGCACGGCATCTCCGCCGCCTGCCAAGGCCGCTCCAGCCAAGGCCGCGTCGCCGAGCCCGGCGGCGAAGAGCGCACCTGCCGGCGCCGAGCCTCAGGTCGCACCCGCCGCACGGCGTTTGGTCAAAGAGTTGAATCTCGACCCCCACGCGATCCCCGGCACGGGCCGCGACGGGCGCATCCACAAGGCCGACGTCATCGCCTATCTGGACGAACGCGAGCAGGCCGCGCCGGCCAAGGACCCCGAGCTGACCCCCGCGGCGCCCGCGCCAAGCCCGAGCCTCACTGGCGAGGCCGGCCGCCCCGAGCAGCGGGTGCCCATGACCCGCCTGCGTGCCCGCGTCGCCGAGCGTCTGGTCCAGGCCCAGCAGAACGCGGCCATGTTGACCACCTTCAACGAGGTCGATCTCAAGGCCGTTCTCGCGCTGCGCAGCCGTTACAAAGACCAGTTCGAGAAGACCCACGGGGTGCGGCTCGGCTTCATGTCCTTCTTCGTGAAGGCTGCGGTGGAGGCACTGCAACGCTTCCCGGTGATCAACGCCTCGGTCGACGGCGACGACATCATCTATCACGGTTATTACGACATCGGCATCGCGGTCAGCTCCCCGCGCGGTCTGGTCGTCCCCATCCTGCGCAACTGCGATCAGCTCGGCATGGCCGATGTGGAGCAGGGCATCGTCGCCTTCGGAGAAAAGGCGCAGAACGGAAGCCTCAGCTACGAGGAGCTCACGGGCGGTACCTTCTCGATCACCAACGGCGGGGTCTTCGGCTCGCTGCTCTCTACGCCCATCCTCAACCCGCCGCAGAGCGCCATCCTGGGGATGCACAAGATCCAGGAGCGCCCGATCGTCGAGAACGGCGAGATCAAGATCGCACCCATGATGTATCTGGCCCTGACCTACGACCACCGGATCATCGACGGACGCGAGGCGGTGCAGTTCCTGGTCAGCATCAAGGAGACCCTGGAGGATCCGGCCCGGTTGCTCCTGAGGATCTAAACCGCGCCCAGCGCGCCATGCGATGTTTTTGGATGGGATCGGCCCTGGCAGACTTGACGACCGTTGGAGTCGGCGCGGTTTAAGGAGCCCGGACACGGCTCGAAGACTTCTATCCCGAAACGACCGACTGACCGAGCCATAACGCCCGGCCCGATGCTCGGCACGCTCATACCGCCTTCGCGGCGCTACTCACCCCAACGGGCCATCAGCCGATGCGGCACGCCAAGATGGTCCAGGATCCTGGCCACCATGAAATCGACGATCTGCTCGACGCGCGTGGGCTTGAAGTAAAACCCCGGATTGGCCGGCATAATGACCGCGCCGGCGCGCGCAAGACGCAACATGTTTTCGAGATGAATGGCGGTAAAGGGTGTCTCGCGGATCACCAGGATCAGCTTGCGTGACTCCTTCATCGTCACATCCGCCGCACGATCGATGAGCGAGGTCGAGACACCGGCGGCGATGCTCGCGAGCGTTCCCGTGGTGCAGGGGCAGATGACCATGGCGTCGGGTGGATTGGAGCCGCTCGCGACCGGAGCGGTCCACTGCTGGCGACCGAAGACACGCAGCTGTCCCGGTTGTGCCTTGAAGTAATCCAGGAAGAAGGCCTCCGCCTCGGCGGGCCGGGCCGGCACCTCGAGATCGGCCTCCATCTTCAGCACGACCTGGCCGGCCTGGGAGATCAGCAGATAAACCCGCATCCCGGCGGCGAGCAGGCACTCGACCAGCCGCAGCCCGTATTGGGATCCGGAGGCCCCGGTCAAGGCGACCGTGATCGTCTTGTGCCAGTCTTGAAGCGGCTCGGACATGCGCGTCCCCTCGTCCCTAGCGCGCCTGCGCCAGTCCGTCCAGGAGCTTCTGGTGGATCCCGCCGAAGCCACCGTTGCTCATGACCAACACCTGATCGCCCTCACGACACTCGGCCACCACCGCAGCGGCGAGGACGTCGAGATCCGCATGCACCGCCGCACGCTCGGCAAGCCCCGCGAAGACGGCCGCGGCATCCCACCCCAGATCCGCAGGAGCGAAAACGAAGATCCGATCCGCCGCATCGAGCGATGCGGCCAGCTCGCGATTGTGCACACCTAGACGCATGGTATTGGAGCGCGGCTCAAGCACGGCGAGGATGCGCTGCTCGCCGACACGACGGCGCAATCCCTGCAGCGTCGTCTCGATCGCCGTCGGGTGATGGGCGAAGTCGTCGAAGACACGCACGCCCGCGACCTCGCCGCGCAGCTCCATGCGACGCTTCACCCCCTTGAACCGACCCAGGGCGGTGATCCCGGCACCAACCGGGACACCCGCGTGTCGGGCCGCGGCCAAGACGGCGAGCGCGTTGTGCACGTTGTGCAGACCCGTCTGACCCCAGTCGACCTCGCCCATCGCCTGACCGTCGAGCATCACGTGGAAGCGCGAGCCGTCCGGGGAGAGCAGCCGAGCGGTCCATCGCCCCGCCTCGCCGAAGGACTCGGTCGGGGTCCAGCAGCCCATCGCCATAACCTGATCGATCGCCGGTTCGGCACCCGGATGGACGATCAGACCGCGACCCGGGACGGTGCGCACCAGATGATGGAACTGGCGCTGGATCTGGCCAAGATCCTCGAAGATGTCGGCGTGGTCGAACTCCAGATTATTGAGGATCAGGGTGCTGGGACGATAGTGGACGAACTTGGAGCGCTTATCGAAGAAGGCGGTGTCGTACTCGTCCGCCTCGACCACGAAAAAGGGTGTAGCGCCGAGACGCGCGGACAGCCCGAAATCCAGCGGCACCCCGCCGATCAGGAAGCCCGGCGCGAGACCGGCGCCCTCCAGGACCCAGGCGAGCATGCTCGCGGTCGTGGTCTTGCCGTGCGTGCCGGCCACGGCCAGCACCCAGCGATCCGACAACAGATTCTCGCGCAGCCATTCCGGACCCGAGCAATAGCGCAGGCCGCGATCCAGCATGGCCTCGACGGCCGGAATGCCACGTTTCATGGCATTGCCGACCACCACCACATCGGGCGCAGGCTCGAGGTGGCTCGGATCATAGCCCTCCATCAGCCCGATGCCGGCCGCCTCGAGCTGGGTGCTCATCGGAGGGTAGACATTGGCGTCCGAGCCGGTGACCCGGTGACCGAGCGACCGCGCCAGCAGTGCGATACCGCCCATGAAGGTGCCGCAGATGCCCAGGATATGCAGATGCATGGGTGTTCGAGCTCCTCGGAACCGTTCAAAAACAATCAACACAACGCGACGAGCGAATACCTTTACCAACTTTATTCGTTGTCGTTGTCGTTATCGATTACGACAACGACAACGATCAGGTTCGGTGCTCGATTGATTTCTGACACCTTACCTCAGGCGCCCCCGACGGCGATGCCCATCAACAGGACCACGCCGACCTTGAAGGCCACGGCGATCGCCGCGCCCTGACCGAGCGTGATCTGAAAGGTGTGACGCAGGATGTGGCCGGACACCACCACGCTCCATACGAAGACCACCAGAAGCAGGAGCGCGCCGAGAGCGGCCAGATCGGTCTCTTGTGAGTCGGTGGGATTGAAGCTGAGCGGAATCAGCGCGATCGCACCGATCACGACCCCGCTGCCCAAAAGAGCCGTCGCAGACTGAAAGAAGCGCGCATCCAGACGCATGAGGCGCAAGGCGACAAAGAGTGCCCCGAGCGTCATCGCGAGCTCGAACAGGGTCTGCGCAAGGCTCGCGCCGATCGACAAACCGGCGACGAGGCCGATCATCACCCCGACGACGAGGCTCGCAAGCGCCACGACAGCGAGCAGGATCTCCGAGGCCGGAAGATCCTGCGGGGTTCTGCGCAACGCACACAGCTCAACGAAAAATAATATCAGGGCCTGCACGGTCACATCCTTCGGCGAAACCTGACTCAATCATAACCGCCCGAGTCGCTGCTGCGGCAATCTTCATCGCGATCACCTGTCGATCGAGCGCGAGGACACACGGCGTCCAAAACCCGCACCGAGCAGCACCATTCCCGCCGCGAGTCCAATCGCCGGAGCATTGCCGAACCGCACATAGGGCGTCGCGCCGGCAAAGGGTCGCACCTGTGTAGCGAAGTCCCCGCGCTCGAAGGAGGGCACCGTCCCGAGGACCCGTCCGCGCTGATCGATGATCGCCGAGATCCCGGTGTTGGTGGCACGCAGAAGGTAGCGCCCGTTCTCGAGCGCCCGCATCCGCGCCATCTCGAGATGCTGATGCGGGGCCAGCGAATCGCCGAACCAGGCATCGTTGCTGACGTTGATCAGGAACTCGGCCTCGGGCAAGGCCTGCGAAACCTCCGCCGGGAAGGCGTCTTCGTAACAGATGGAGACACCCGCCAGGCGATCGCCGACCGCAAGCAAGGGACGCTCGGCGCTGCCGCGACTGAAGTCGGACATGGGGACCTCGAAGAGATCAACCAACGGTCCGAGCCATGCCTTGAAAGGCATGAATTCGCCGAAGGGCACCAGATGGCGCTTGGCGTAAAGATCCTCCCGGCTACCGAGACTCAGCAAGGCATTGAAGTGGCGCCCGGTGTCCGTCTCCAAGACCGGGATGCCGAGGACGATCTCGGTCCCTTCATCCCGCGCGCGAGCGGCCATCGGCTCGATCAGGACATCGCGCACATGATGTAGAAAATCCGGGATCGCCGTCTCGGGCCAGACCACCAGATCCGCACCCAGATTGCGCTCGGTCAGATCCCAGTAGATCTCCATGGTCGAGACGAGCTGATCGGGATCCCACTTCATCGCCTGCGGGATGCTCGCCTGCACCACTACGGCCCGAAAGCTCGGGCCGGACGGCGCGGTCCAGGACACCTGCTTCAGCAGCATCCCACCGCCCCAGATCAAGACCAGCGCCGCGGCAGCCACGATGCGACCCCTGCCGGACCAGCGCCCGGACCAGCGCAGGAGCCCCCAAAGCAAACCCGCCGACAGCAGGATCAGCAGACCGACGCCGTAGACGCCGAGGATCGGGGCAAAACCGCCGAGCGGTCCGTCGATCTGGGTATAGCCCAAGCTCAGCCAGGGAAAGCCGGTGAACAACCAGCCGCGCAGCCACTCGACCAGGAGATAGAGACCGGGGAACAGCAAGAGCGGGACCCGCCAGGCCGGCCCCCGATCCAGACGCCGAACCAACCAACCCAAGAATCCGTAAAAGAGCGCCATTGTCGACACGAAGACCCCGGTCATTAGATGCGCGACCCAGGCATCCATGTTGCCGAACTCGTTCAGGCTGATCCGGATCCAGAAAACCCCGAAGCCCATCAGACCGACGCCGAAGAGCCAACCCCTGAGAAAACCGATCCGAGGCGATGCGCCGTTCAGTGCGGCCAAGAACCCCAAGAGGCCGATCAAAACGAACGGATACCAACCGAAAGGGGCGAACCCCAGCACCATGACGGCACCGCTTGCGCAGGCGAGCACGGCCGACAAGAGCGGGGCAACGCGAGAGGCCGGTGACAACATGGATTCACGTCCTGGGGTTTAGGGTGACCGCGCGGGTTCTAACAGCCGATGCGATTCCGGTCAAACCTAAACCGCGTCTGGAGCGGCATGCGTCGTCATTGGATTGGATCGGCGACGGATGAAAATACGCGTGCCGGAGCTGACACGGTTCAGGATGGTCAGAAATAGAAATTCTAAACCGCGTCCCTTCCAAAGGTTCCGGGGGAGCCCTCGCCATTGAGCTCACTGCGAGCTCTACATCTCACTCTGGACGCGGTTCAGTCGTACGCCTCGTCTTTCCATTGACGCAGCGCCTTGAAGACCTCGCGAGCGGAACCGAGCGGGCGTCCCGCGGCATGCTCGGCGGCTTCTACGACCCCCGGCACACGGGTGCGCAGAAAGGGGTTGGTGGCAAGCTCGAGCTTGAGCGGCGACGGGACCGTCGGCAGATCCGCATCCCTGCGGTTCCGCTCGAACGCCATCCGAGCGCTCAACGCGGCGTTGCCGGGCTCGACCCAGTCGGCAAAACCGAGATTCGCGAGGGTGTACTCGTGTGCGCAGTACACGAGGGTCTCGGGCGGCAGCGCGGCGATCCGGTCCAAGGAATCCGAGAGCTGCTCGAAGGTGCCGTCGAAGACGCGTCCGCAACCGCCGGCGAACAGTGTATCGCCGCAGAACAGGCTGCCGGCTCCCAAGTAGGCGATGTGTGTGGAGGTGTGACCCGGCACCTCCATGATCCGAAAATCGACGCTCAGGCCCTGCGGGCGCACGACCGCCCCCCCGCCCAACGGATCGGTCAGGTCGCGAATCCTCCCGTCGACGGGGCCATAGATGCGCGCATCGGGAAAGACCGAGCGCAGCTCGCTCAATCCGCCGATGTGATCGCCGTGATGATGGGTGATCAAGACCGCGGTAAGGCGGCGATTCTCCGCGCGGAGACGATCCAGGACCGGATCGGCATCACCCGGATCCACGACCACTGCCGTTCCCGGCGCCTCGGTCAACAGCCAGATGTAATTGTCCTCGAAGGCAGGGATCGGGCGAATCTCAAGCATGGGAGGCTCCATGGCTTCGGTTATCCAAGTCGCACTTCGGCAACGTTGCCGCAATGCCGGTTGTCAGTTCTGACGAGTCCGTCACAGATCGTCACCTCGACGTCGCGCGACCCAGGCGCACTGACTAAGCTGTGCTTGGACTGGGACTCGCCGGCAACCAAATCCCCGATCGAATCCGGGACCGCGAGACGGAACAGTACCCATTCAACCGCGCCGACTCCAGCGGTCGTCACGTTTGCCGGAGCCGCTCCCATCCAAAAACATCGTATACCGCGCCGGGCGCGGTTTAGGAGTCTCGCATGAAGAATCTCGCGAACATGCTCGTCCTCGGCAGTCTGCTCGGAGGCATGCAGCCTTCCGCCCTGGCCATCGACCTCGTGAATGTCGAACAAGCCATTGCCGATCGTGGCGCGGCCTGGACGGCGGGCGAGACGGCATTGTCACGCCACACACCTGAGCAGATGAGACTCCGTTTGGGTTTAAGGTTGGACGAGACACCCGAACCCGCCGAGTGGCTCTTCGTCGCCGACGGGGCGACACTCCCCGCGTCCTTCGACTGGCGCGACCATGACGCGGTGACTCCCGTTCGCGATCAAGGTCAATGCGGGAGCTGCTGGGCATTCGCGACCGTCGCCGCCTTCGAGTCGGCCGCAATCATCGACGGTTTCGATCCTTGGGATGAATCCGAGCAGTTCCTTGTCTCCTATTCGTATCGAGATCAAGGCTGCGACGGTGGAAATCTATCGACCGCCGCCGCGTTTCTGGAACGCATCGGCACCGTCTCGGAAGACTGTCTCGCCTATCGCGCGGACGATCGTCTGCGTCCGCCGCCCTGTCGTACCTGGATCGCTCAGCGCGATGTCTTGAACCTGTGGGCCGGCGTTCCACGCACACTCGCAGATCTGAAGCAGGCTGTCTTCGAGGCACCGGTCGCGGTCGGGTTCAATGTCTTCGATGACTTCCGGTTTTACCAAGGCGGTATCTACACGCATGTCAGCGGAGAGCTCGCCGGCGGGCATGGCGTTCTGATCGTCGGATGGAACGATGCCGAGGAATACTTCATCGTGAAGAACAGTTGGGGTCCGGACTGGGGCGAGGATGGGTATTTTAGGATCGCTTATTCCGAGGTCGACAACGATGTCGAGTTCGGGATGGACGCCGTCGTGCTCATGGGCATCCGTTCGAGCGCGCCTCGTAACGATTGAGTCTCACGAAATCCTTTGGCCTCTGCCCCTCGATCACGACAGAGGCCATTGCTCATGCCGCAGACAACGCCCAGCCGGGATCAATAACCCGATATTTGATGATGTTGTGGACTGAAACACGGGGGTTACAGTAAGCGCTCGGAGAGGCGGCGACTGGAAACCGCAACGTCCTCTCGCCCCATCCGCTGCCGGCGAGGGTTGCCATGAGCTCGCATCCACTCACTCACCACGAGATCTTCACCCTGGTGGAGCCCTTCACGCGGCGCGGACGGCATGTCGACCTCGCCGCGAGCGACCGTATCGAGCGACGACTTCTGTTCAAGTCGTTCGATCACGGCGAGGACAAGGTCGAGCTGAAAGGCGTGCGGGAGATCCTGCTGCTCGAGAACCCCAAACCGGACAAATTTCGGCTCACGCGTACACTGTGCCATCCCGACGACTTGGAGGCGGATCTGGTGGTCGAAGGCCCGGACCCCGGCGACCTTCTCGATCGCATCGAGTCCATCGATCCACGCCGTCATTTTCGCGAGAAAAGCAGATACAGGATCGCCCGAAGCTACCGTTTGGAATCCACCACGGGAGGTGCCGTCGACGCCACCACCCCGACGCGCCTGCTCTTGACGCGCGGCGCGGCCCAGGTCGAGGGTCTGACCCTGACGATGAAGGCACAAACCGGCCGCGGAATGCCGGCCGAGCTGGAGCTACACGCCGAGGACGGCGATACCATCGCGTTGCCGGAGGACATGCTGGCGGTGATCGGATGGGATTGGCGCCGTCTGAATCGTGTCAAGACCTGTTGGAAGAGCACCCTGCGGTTACGTGGGAAGGAGCCCGACCGTAGCCGCGACGCCGAGGTCAAGCTAGCCCGGACGGTCGAGCATCTGGCCGAAACGCTCCGCGAGTCGCCAGCGCACTACCATGAGCGGCTGGTCGCGGCACGTTGGCATGTCGCCTTTCGGCGCGCACTCCCGCTGCTGATCGGTCTGGGTCTGATCTTCGGCGCACCCGCGATCCAGTTCCTGGAGCTCTCCGAGGAATCGCTGATTCGAATGCTGATCTTTCACTCCCCACCCCTGCTCATGGTGCTCTTCTTCACGATGAAGGAGATGCCGCGCATCGAGATCCCGCCCTTCCCGAAACCCTTGAACACGTCCGCTTGGCGAGAAGCGCCGTCGAGTCCGACCAGCGAGATGCCGAAGACCTCGACGCAGGAAGCATGACAGTGCCCTGCGCCGAAATCGAGACGCGATTGGATTGGGCATCGTCCAAGACTGCAACCGACTTAGGAACGGCTAAAAAACAAGTAAAACAACTCGACGAGAGAAATCCTTTGCCACGGTTTTCGTTGTCGTTGTCGCAATCGTAATCGACAACGACAACGACAACCACAACCACAACGACAACGACAACGACAACGACAACGACAACGACAATGATTGGACCCGTAGGTTGGGCAAAGCGCAGCGTGCCCAACACACTACCGGCTTCTCGGACCAGAAGAGTTCACTTGAACCGCGTCCGCTTTGACGCGCATTGAGATCACGACAAGCCGAGCCACCTTAATCAATGTGCATGTTGCACCGGGTCGCGGTTAAACCTTGGGAGATCAGCAGTCAAGATGCTCGGCAACCCGATGAACATCCCCCCCGTCTCGATCGCCGCGGCCAAGGCCGCGCTGGTCGAGCAGTATTCCGATCCGATCCTGCGTCGACGCGCTTCCATGCTCTGGGGCACGCGCGGCGTGGGAAAGTCCTCGATCGTGCGACAGGTGGCCGACCACTTCGGGGTCCCCTTGGTGGATCTGCGACTGACCACGATCGAGCCGGTCGATATCCGCGGCGCCATCTATGCCGACGACACCCTGGCCAAAACGGTCTGGTTCCCGCCCGAGTTCCTGCCCTCGCCCGACCAGCCGGACGGCATCCTCTTTCTCGACGAGCTCACGGCCGCGGATCAGCGACTGCAGATCTCGGCCTACTCGTTGATCCTCGACCGTCGGGTCGGTCACTATCGCCTGCCGGACGGCTGGCAGGTGGTGGCCGCGGGCAACGCCAGCTTCCACGGTGCGGTCTGTCACGACATGGGCACGGCCCTGGCCGATCGCATGTTCCATTTCAACGTCCAGACCGTCATCGACGCCTTTCTGGCGCATGCGATCGCCATGGACTTCGCCCCCGAGGTGATGGCCTACCTCAAGGTCCGCCCGGACAAGCTCGACGACACCCAGTCGCAGCTCGCCAACGACCATCTGATCGGCGCCAGCCCGCGCGGGTGGGAAGACATCTCCAACGTCCTGAAATCAAGGCTCTCCGAGAACGCCAAACGGGTCTTCGTGCAGGGCCGCATCGGGGCCGCCAACGCGGCGGAGTTCTTCGGGGTGCTGCGCGAGATCCAGGCCGGCACCGACGTGGTGCGACTGCTGGCGAGCCGCCCGGGTTCGGAGACCGCCGCCTTGCTGCCCCGAACGCTCGACGGGCTCTACGGCATGATCTACGGCCTGCTCGCCGCCAGCAACGACGCCGACACCCTGGCGCGAGCACTCGAGATCGTCGAGCAGTTTCCGGACATGCGGAGCGACGTTCCTCTGCCCATTCGCGAGTCTCAAACGCTCGCGATGGAGCTTCTGATGCAAAAGGCGTTGGAGGTCGGGTTGGAGGCGACCGTTTTGGACAGTGCGAGCTATCGGCACTATCTGGATGAGCGGCGGAGCGAGGGGTGAGGGATCAGTGGTGAGTTGAATCCTGATGAATGATCTTTATCGGCATCGCGGGACGCGCGCGATTCAGCAGATGGTGGAATTCGCACCCTCCACGGGCGGGCTTGCGCTCTGGGTCAAGCACCGAGATCTGCCGCCCGAGATCGACCCCGGCCCGGTCGCGACCGACGGGGATACCGTCTATTACGGCGCCACCTTCGAGGAGCTCACACTCCACCTGCAGGTCGGTCTCATCGCGCATGAGGTGCTGCATATCGCCTTGCGGCATCCTCAACGCTATCTCGATCTGCAGCAGCTCTTGGGAGATGTGGATCTCGAGCTCTTCAACATCTGTGCGGACGCCATCGTCAACAGCGCCTTGAGTCACCTGAGCTGGCTCGAGCTGCCGGTCTCGTCGGTGTTTCTCGACAAGCTCCTGCTCGCCACGCTCGGCATCGAAGTCGGTGTCGACAAGGCCCTGCTCGAATGGGACGTCGAGCGCCTCTATCGCGCCATCGACGACCGCCGTGCTTCGGACAAGGGCCGAGCCCAGAAGACCCGCAGACGTCGCCGCGGCGGCATCGGCGACAGCCAACCGGGTGCGGAGGGTCGCGCGTCGCGGGAGGAGATCGACGAGTCATCCCAATCCGAGGTCCGCGAGGACGGCCCGATGTCCGCGCGGGTCAGGTCACTTGGCGCCGAGACCCATGCCGACCTCTTCCCCCAACCGGATGCGCAGAAGCAACCCGAATTGGAGGCCGAGCAGGCACGCGAGTGGAGCGAGCGCATCCTGCGTGCGCATGCCGGAGATGGTGCGCACTCCATGCTCCGCGCCCTGATCGCGGATCTTCCGAAGATCCGCACGCCGTGGGAGCAGATTCTGCGGACCCAGCTGGCACGCGGTCTCTCGATTCAGCCCAATCTCTCCTGGTCCAGGCCGGCCCGATCCTATATCGCGAATCAGGGCCGGATAGGCCCGGGGCGACGCCTGCCCTGGGAGCCCGGCATCAGCTCGGCGAAGTCGGTGCCACGCCTGGTGGTGATCGTCGACGTCTCGGGCTCGATCGAGGAGAACCTGATGGAGCGCTTCGCCGGCGAGATCGAGGCGATCACGCGACGCTTGGAGGCCGGCCTCGTGCTGGTAATCGGCGACCGCATCGTACAACGGGTCGCGCACTTCAAGCCGGGGCAATCGGACCTGCGCGAGATCGCATTCAACGGCGGCGGCGGGACGGATTTCACCCCGCTGCTCGAAGAGGCCGATAAGCACGGCCCGGATATCGGCGTCGTCCTGACCGATCTGGACGGTCCCGCGAGGTTCCGCCCGGACTGGCCGGTCATCTGGGCCGTACCCGAATCCTACGCGACGCCTGATCAGCCGTTCGGCCGCAAGCTGCTCTTGAGCTGAGCCGCATCGAGTGCGAGGATCCGAGGTCAAGCCGATAATCTTGGCCCGAAGGAGAGCTTCACGATGGTTGCGAGAAAGATCGAAGGCATCAGCCCGGAAGAGGCAGACGCACTGATCGCCCCGGCCTACGCACGACGCGGCATGCAGGCGGAGGTCCCGAAATACCGCCTTCCAGACCATGAGATGCTCCCGCAGCTCGCCTACGACATCATCCACGACGAGTTGATGCTCGACGGCCACGCACGGCTGAACATGGCAACCTTCGTCACCACCTGGATGGAGCCGCAGGCCGAGCGGTTGATGACGGAGGCCTTCGACAAGAATCTGATCGACAAGGACGAGTACCCGAGAACGGCCGCCATCGAAGAGCGCTGCATCAACATCGTCTCCAATTTGTTCAATGCGCCAGACCAAGGGGTCGGCGCATCGGCGATCGGCTCGAGCGAGGCGGTGATGCTCGCCGGCATGGCCCTGAAATGGCGCTGGCGTGATCGGCGTCGGGCACAGGGCCAGCCGACCGACCGACCCAACCTGGTCCTCGGTGCCAACGTGCAGGTCGTCTGGGAGAAGTTCTGCCGTTACTGGGAGGTCGAGCCGCGCTACATCCCGATGGAAAAGGGTCGCTACGTGATCCGCCCGGACGAGGTGCTCGCGCGCACCGACGAGAACACCATCGGCGTCGTCGCCATCCTCGGGACCACATTCACCGGCGAGTACGAGCCCATCGAGGAGATCCACGCGGCGCTCGCGGCGCAGAACGCGAGCAGCGGCCTGGAGATCCCGATGCATGTCGATGCCGCCAGCGGCGGCTTCGTCGCACCCTTTCTGCAGCCCGATCTGAAGTGGGACTTCCGCCTGCCGATGGTGAAGTCCATCAATGTCTCCGGACACAAGTATGGGTTGGTCTATCCCGGCATCGGCTGGGTCCTGTGGCGCAGCCACGCGGATCTGCCCGATGATCTCGTCTTTCGCGTCAACTATCTCGGCGGCGACATGCCGACCTTCACGCTGAACTTCTCGCGCCCCGGCAATCAGGTCATCGGGCAGTACTACAACTTCCTGCGCCTCGGTCGAGCCGGTTATACCCAGATCATGGAAGCCCTGCGCGAGACGGCCATAACACTCGCCCGGGGTATCGCCGAGATCGGACCCTTCGAGCTCGTAAGTGACGGCAGTGCCATACCCGTCTTCGCCTTCAAGCTCAAAGACGAGATCAACCGATACAACGTCTTCGATGTCTCGCGCAAGCTGCGCGAGTCCGGCTGGCAGGTACCAGCCTACACCATGCCGGAGCACGCCGAGGCGGTTGCGGTCCTGCGCATCGTGATTCGCGAGGGCTTCAGCGCCGATATGGCGGCGATGCTGCTCGAGGATATCCGCAAGGCGGTTGTGTATTTCGACTCCCTGAGCCACCACGAGCCGATGGCGCCGGCCCCTGGCTTCGCCCATTGAGACGCGCCGGCTCCTGCAGCCCCGGTGTTTGCCGCACCCGGGCATCCGCACAGACGGCGCCTCTTCCGCTCGATCGGAGATCCAAATGATCATCAGCGCCTACATCAAGACGACACCCCCGGCGCACGGACAGGGCATCCGCCTGGTCGTGCTCCAAGACAAAGGGCCGGCTGGGACAGATCAGGCCATCGAGCACAACCTCGCCCGGCTCGCGGCGGCCGTCGACATGGCGCTGGACTACGGTGCGCAGCTGATCAGCTTCCCCGAGCTGTATCTCAGCGGCTATGCGGTGCCCCCGGACCGACTCCACGCCTTGGCGATGGAGAACAACGGCGTGATCCTCGAGCGGGTCGCCGCGATTGCGGCGGCCAAGGCGATCGGCATCGTCTGTCCCTACCCCGAGAAGGCCAGTGTGGCGGGCGAGACGCGGTTTTACGATGCGATCGCCCTGTTCGGACCCGACGGCACACTCCTGAAAAACTACCGCAAGACACACCTCTGGGGACCCGACGAAAAGAAGATCTGGCAGCCGGGATACACCCATCCGGAGGAAGGCGAAGCCTTTGGCGTTCACGAGATCAATGGCCTGCCGATCGGGCTGCTGAACTGCTACGAGGCGGAGTTCCCGGAGCTTACGCGGCGGCTCGCCCTTGATGGCGCCAAGCTCGTCGTCATCCCGACCGCCGCGGACAAATCGACCAAACTCTCGGGCGGCA
This sequence comes from Thiocapsa sp. C2-2m, assembly GCF_041903745.1. Lineage (NCBI taxonomy): Bacteria > Pseudomonadati > Pseudomonadota > Gammaproteobacteria > Chromatiales > Chromatiaceae > Thiocapsa > Thiocapsa sp. C2-2m. The sequence continues at coordinate 177,686 of NZ_JBBWVD010000001.1, forward strand.
GATGGACATCGCCGGCGTATCCCGACGTCTCCAAGACACTGATACCCGCACATGCGTGGGAGAACACTCTCTTCATCGCCTACTGCAACCGCTGCCTCGAGGAGACCCTGGAGGGCGAGCTTGTGGGGCACTATCTCGGCAACAGTGTGATCATCGATCCCCACGGCGGGGTCATGGTCGCCGCAAGGAACGAAGCGACACTCTTGATCGCGGACTGCGTGCCCGCCGACTACGGGCCGACCCATCCCGAGAACACCGACTATCTCGAGGATCGGCGCCCCGAACTTTATTAAGGACAAGGATCAGATTCAGTGCTCGGCTTATTTCTGACACGTTGCCAAATCGGGATTCGCGCCGTGCAGATCGCACCCGCAAAACAAAAAAGGCCAGGCTGATGCCTGGCCTTTTACGTGCCGATGCGCCCGAGGCGCACCGGCATTCAAGCAGATCTTACTTGACTTGGGGCTGAGCCGGAGCAACCGGCGCCACCGGGGCGACCGGCGCTGCGTAGGGGTAGGCGTAAGGGTAGCCGCCACCGTAGTAAGGCGCACCATAGCCGTAGTAGGGGTTGTTGTAGCCGTAGCCGTTCCCGTAGCCGCGACCCAGACCGCGACCGTAGCCGCGACCGCTGCCGCCGCCGCTCATACCGAAGTTGAAATCACCGTAGCCATCACCGAACATGTCGCTGAAGGCATCGCCGAGACCGGAGCCGTAGCCGGGGCCGTAACCGCCGTAGCCCGGGCCCCACCAAGCGGACGCGGAAGCGGAAGCACCGAGGAGGGCGGCGATGGCAGCAGCAGTAGCAAGCTTGTTCATTCTATTCTCCGAATCGATTATGTTGTTGGCAGCAAGCGTGAAGTCCGTATCGGCCTCCACTGGCGAGCAGTATATTAGAAATTGCTAAATTAGCAAGCGCTAATTTAACTTCGAGCTGCGGTTTGCCATTGCTCAAAGTGATTCCTTCGAGATGCCCCCCTGCCCCAGCTGCCTGAATGCCGCCGGCTCCTGCGCAAGATCGGGCGATGCCGGACCGGCGCGCCACAGACGCCAACGCAGGCCGGGCTGGGTCGCGATCCCGACGACAGCATCGCGGATTCGCCCCGAGGGATCGACCACGAAGGTGGACGGCACCCCGACCACGCCCCACCGGCCCGCGATCTGCCCGGTCGGGTCGGCGATGACCGGGAAGGCGTGACCCGCCTCCGCCATATAGCGGCGCAGCTCGTGCGGACCGCCCGATTGCATCGCGACGGTCACCACCGCGTGGTCCTCGGCGATCGCAGCGACAGCACCGTCCATCAGACCGCAGACCGGGCACCAACTCGCCCAAAAGTGCACCAGCACCGGCCGCCCTGCAAGGCCGGCAAGCTCGAAGACCTGTCCATCCAGGGTAACGCCGACGAGCGGCGGCGCAGCGCCCGTGGCCAAGGGTCGCGCCTTCCACCATTGGACGGCGCCGAAGATCGCCAGGACCAGAACGATGTTGATGACCCAATCGCGCAGACGTTTGGCTCGCCGAGCGGAGACACTCGGGGAGTGATTATCGGACATGCGGCAGACCCTCGAAGAGGCCCTCGAACCGAGACTCCGGGTCGAGTTCCGCGAGCCCGGCGATGCGCAAGAGGTCGGCCGGGCCCTGCGTTTCGCGGCGAATCCCGCAGATCGGCGGTCTGCCAGCCCAGATCTGAACCGAGCACATGGGGCCGGACAAGGGCCGGAAGATCTCGGCACCCATCGGCGGCAATCCCAGCAGACCGAGGGTCGCAGCATCCAAGGCACCGCCGGTCTTGCGCAGACCGTTGCGCCATTGGAAGGCGTCGAGCGCGGCGAGCGTTGCCGGGTCGACCTTTCCCGCGAACGGCATCGTCGTGTAAGACACACGCTTCTTCTTTTTCTTGTCGCGCCAAACGGACTTTCGGGTCGGCTGTTTCAAGAGCTCGCGCTCGGCCAAGGCCGTTTGCAGCTGAACCAAATGCGGTGCGGCCAATCGCTGCAACCCGCTCGGCAGTGTCTTGATTCGACTCAGATCGGGCGAATCGGCCAAGGACACCTGTTGGCCGGCCTGCAGCGCGGCATAGCGCGCGATGCGGCGATCGTAGATCTCGAGCGCGACCCGCTCGGCCGGCATGAGGCGATGTCGATGCTCCGGATCGTCCGGCTCGGCCTTACCGACCGCTTCTCTGAAGTCGCGCAGCGCCTTCTGCACCGCGGGATCGCGCGTGTCGGTCCCCGACGCGGTCGCGGGCAAGAATCCGAGGTGACGCAGGGCCGCGGCTGCACGCGGCGGCAGCGTCTCCATCGGCATGTCCTCGCCTCGCCTCACCAGTGCGGCGAGGAGTGCCTTGTAGTGGCAGGTTTCGTCTCGATCGAGCGGCCCGGTTACCAGCGCCGCAGGAACCGTCACGCGCCGCTCGGGTCCATGGCTGAAGGTCGCCGGCTCGACCGGCTTCGCCGGGTCGAAGGCCCGCTCCGGCAGATCGCCGCCGGCCAAAGCGAAGCCGACACCGTACTTGGCCCGCACCATCGACGGCTGGCTCTCGGCCCGCACGCGCCTGGCCAGATGATCCAGGAACTCGCCCCAGGTATAGGGCTGCGTCTGCCCCCGGCCGTCGCGGTAGAACATCCCAAGGTTGCCCGTGACCGTCGGCGAGTCGGCGGGCAGGCCCCACTGCGACGACACCGCCGGCGGCGCGTCGAAGGCATAAGGGGCGTCGGGCGCGGACGCATAGGCCGCGGCCATGAGCGCAGGCGCCGGCCCGGACGCGGCCCCGGACACGACGACATCGTCCGAAGGCCGGCGCGCGTAGATCATCACATCCGAGGGCTGCAGAGACCCGGATAATCGATCCGCCCGCCGCAAACCGAGCGGCTCGGAGCGCTCGCGGCGCGTGCCGAGGCTCAGATCCGCGGCGACCCGAGGCGCGGAGTGCGGCGCGATTTCCGGCTGCAGGCTTGCGAAGTCGGTGCGCGATGCCGTGTCCCCCGGCGCATCCTGCAGGGGCACCGTCGGCTCTTCGACAGGCTTCACGCAAAGGGTGTCCTGCGCCTCGCCGAGCGCCAGCGCCAGGACCCGTCGCCCCTCCCCGGCACCGAGAAAGTGAAAGAGATAATCCTCCTCGGGCGTCGTCGCCCCCGAATCCAGACTCAGGTAGTGCTTGGCAAAGGCAAGCACCGCGAAGTTGTGACGCAGCAGCTGCAGCTCCTCGTCCTTGGCATCGCGCACGCCCTCGATCGCGTCTCTGATCAGGCGACGGACCTGTGCGTCGGAGAACGGGCCTTCCCCCAGGTCCATGGGCTCGCGATCCGCCCTGGCCTCGGTCGCACTCAACAGCTCGGTGCCGTACTTCTTGATGATGCCGTGGAAGGTTGAGGGCAGGAACTGCCACACACCGGTCGCCGAGCCCAGCCGCCCCTCGGCGATGGTGGGCCGCACATGGTCGTTCCAGGTGTAGGCGCTTTCCATCTCTCCGGTGGCCAGCGCCTGCCCGAGATTGGTCCCGGTCCGCTCGGCGACCTCGAGCAGAACGAGCATCTGTCGCGGGGAGATATCCTGTGTTCGGTCGTAGTCGCGCCACCGGGTCTCCGACCAGGTGCGATAGGCCGCGAGCATCAGCGCATGCGCACTGCCGTCCGTGGTGTAGACGGCATCGGTCACCGAGACCGCGCTCGTCGTATCCTCGCTCGACTCCGCACCGACCGACCAAGCGGATGCCGACATCAAGGTCAGCGCGCAAACCGCGACCCCGACGAGATCGCGCATAAAGCCGAACTGTCTCATCCTCATTTCCGATCGCCTCCTTTAAACCGCGTCCAGAGCGAAATGCGTCATTTTCATGTTGCGTTTGGCTTCGGAGATGTCCTCGATCTCGGTGAGACGCGGTTTAAAATTTAAAATTTTTCAATCATTTAAACTGCGCCGACTACAACGGTCGTCAAGGCTGCCGGAGCCGATCCCATCCAAGAACATCGCATACCCCACCGGACGCGGTTTAGGTTCAAAACAGCGTCCACCAGGCGACGGCAAGGCCGGCCAAACCCGCGCCGAGCAGCGGCAGGGCGACGCGCAGACCCAGCGCCCGGCCACCGACCGAAGCCGCAATGATACCTTTGACTAGGCTGTTGACCGCTGCGGCAATGACGATGCTCGAGACCGCAATGCCGAGGGGCAGCTCGTCCCGGCTTATGCGCGCGATCGTGAGTGTGATGGCATCCACATCTGCGATGCCCGAGGCGGCGGCCAGCATCATGATGCCGCTCGCGCCGACCCAGCTCTCGAGCCCTTTCGCCGACACCATCACGAGCGCGAGCAGAAGTCCGAAGCCGACCGCGGATTTCAGCTCAAGCGGGTTATCGAGAAGCGCGTCCGCATCGCCGTCGCCGCCGCGCGGCTGGGTCAGCCAGAAGACGGCCGCGAATCCGTAAGCGATCAGGGCCATCGTCGCGGCAGGCCAGAGCAACGACGGCAGCAATGGCGGGTGGATCAGGGTCGACACCAGCAGCATTCGGGGGAACATGGTCGCACAGGCCACCAGGATTGCGGTCGCCAGCACGGGGGCCATCTCTGTGCGAGCACGCGCCAAGCGCGAGAAATGTAGGGTCAGTGCGGTCGAAGACGCAAGACCGCCGAAGAGACCGGTGAACAAGATCCCGCGCCGTGTCCCCACGAGCTTCATCGCGTAATAACCGACAAAGGAGATGCTCGCAATCAGCACCACCATCCACCAGATTTCACGCGGGTTGACAGCATTCCAGGGACCGTACCCCTGATCCGGCAATATCGGCAACAAGACCACCGAGATCAGCAGAAGCGTCAGACTGGCCTTGAGATCCTTCTGCTCGATGGCGTGGATCCAGCGGTGGATGAGCGGCTTGTATCCCAGCACCAAGGCAGTGACCACGGCCGCAGCCGCGGCGGCCGCCAGCTCGCCGAGCACCGCAAGCGCCCCGAGCAAGAAGGTCATCAAGCCGGCGACGAGGCTGGTGATGCCGACATCCTCGTCGCGTCTGTAGTCCAGAACATGCGCAACCGTCAGGGCCCCGGCAAGCCCCACGAAGATCAGTCCCAACGTCAATCCGCCCGAAGGTCCTGCGACAAGCCCGGAAATCCCGCCGAGAAATCCGAGCAAGGCATAAGTGCGAACACCCGCAACGCGTCGCCCTTCCTCGGCACTGCGGTCCTTCCAACCGCGCTCCACGCCGATCAGCAGACCGATGGCCAAAGCGACAGCCAGCTCGGCGAAGACGTGGTGACCCTCCAGCATCACGCGAGCGCGTCGGCTTGGCTCGGGCTGCTCGTCAGGGCGTCTCGCGGCCCCGTGCCGCGAGAGGTCCTGCTGATGCACCCGAGAGCGTGCACTAATCGGCGCCGGGGCGCCCGGATCCCAATCATATCGACCCTCCGATCTCGATGAGCTCGCGCAAAACCGTCGTCGCATAGGCGCCGGCAGGCAACGAGAAAGATAGCGTCAATCCGTCGTCGATCCGTTGCGCGCCAAGATCGACTACCGGTAGGCGCAAGGACCGACGCTCCTGCACGAGTCCGAAGGCGGCAAACCCCTCGCACCAGGTCGGAAAGCGCATGCCAACCTCGTCTTCGAGCTGCCGGACCGCTCCGCGCGAAGGCAGCTCGCCCTTGCCCCACAGGGGACCCGTCGGATGCACGTCCATCCCCTCGCAGCGCGCGCGCGTCGGGGCGTCGAGGGTTTCGGCCAGGAAATAGGAGTTGGATCCGGCGAGCTGAAGACAGTCCCCGTCGAGCGACTTGTCCCAATCGCCACTTCGAACCCGTTCGGCCAAGACCTCGTTGAAGATCTGCGAGCGTGCGGCGGAGAGCCATAGGCCGGACTGATGGCGAGGAATCCGACCGGCCGTCCCGGCGAAGAGGGCATGGGCACGCACCAGATTGGAGTGGTCATGCCCGAAGCGTTGCTCGCCGAAGTAGTTCGGGATTCCGACCGCGCGGATCGACGCGAGCCGTTCGTCGAGCCCTGGCACGGTCTCGGGCTCGAGATCGCGCACCAGGATATCGAAACGGTTTCCGGCCAGGGCACCCCGCTTGAGCTTACGTCGATGCGGATGCGCCTCCATGACCTCGATACCCTCCTCGACGAGGATCGACCAATCCGGTACGCCTTTGCGCGGACGCGGGATCGAGAACCACTGGAGGGTCACGGCATGTCGGTCCTTCAGACCGGCATAGCCCACCGTGGAGACCGACACACCCGCGACACGGGCCAGGCGGCGTGCCGCCCATTCGGTGTTGGCGCCGGTCTTTCGGACCCGCAGCAGGAGATGATCGCCCTCGCCGTCCGGGGCGAACCCGAGCTGCTCATCGACCCGGAAATCCTCCGGTCGAGCACGCAAGCGCCCTCGGGCAAGGGGAGCGCCGTGCGCTCGGGGTAGGGAGTCGACCGGTAACCAGCTCGGCAGCAACACCTTAGGCGTCCGCCAACAGCACCACGGCCGCCGCCGCGATACCCTCGCCGCGGCCCGTGAACCCCATCTGCTCGGTCGTGGTCGCCTTCACGTTCACGCGCGCGGGGTCGCAGCCCATGTCGGCGGCGAGACGGGCACACATCTCCGGGATATAGGCCGCCAGCTTGGGGCGCTGGGCGATGATGGTGAGATCGGCGTTGTGCACGCGCAGCCCGCGCTCGGCGAGGCTCTCGATCACGCGCCGCAGCAGGATGCGGCTATCGATGCCGGCGTAGGCGGCGTCCGTATCCGGAAAATGCCGACCGATGTCGCCGAGCCCCGCCGCGCCGAGCAAGGCATCGCAGAGTGCGTGGATGGCCACGTCGCCGTCGGAATGCGCGAGCAATCCTTGGTCGTGCGGGATCTCCAGACCGCCGAGAACCAACGGGCGGCCGGGGCCGAAACGATGGGCGTCGAAGCCCTGACCGATGAGCATGTTCAACAGCCTCCAGCCTCCAGCCTCCTGCCACCTATACGCTCGCTCGACGGTGGCCGGAGGCTGGAGGCTCTTGAGAGTTTGGTCTAGCCCAGCCGCCCCTGCTGCTGCAGGTAGAAGCGGGCGAGCGGGAGATCTTCGGCGCGCGTGATCTTGATGTTGTCGGCATGGCCTTCGATCAGGCGCGGGGCTTGACCGATACGCTCCATGGCCGAGGCGTCGTCGGTCACCAGATGGTTGGCGGCCAGTGCGTCGGTCAGCGCGGAATGCAACCGGCCGAGACGAAACATCTGGGGTGTAAAGGCGTGCCAGAGCGAGGTCCGATCCACCGTAGCACCGATGCGATCGTCCGGCTCGGCCCGTTTCATGGTGTCGCGCACCGGGATGCCGAGCAGACCGCCGACCTCGTCCTCGATGAGGGCCTCGATCAGCCGATCTAGATCGGCCGGACGCAGACAGGGTCGCGCGGCATCATGCACCAACACCCAATCCTCGGCATGGGCGCGGGCACCCAGTGCATCGAGCGCATTCAGGACCGAATGGCAGCGCTCGGCGCCGCCGTGCGCGCGGGTCACCTTGGGATGCTCGGCATAGGCCGTCGCGGCCCAGTAGCGATCGGTCGGGTCCAGTGCAACCACGACGCCCCGGATCCGCACGTCGGCCACGAAGAGATCCAACGCATGATCGATCACCGCACGACCGGCGAGATCCAGGTATTGCTTAGGCGTCGCACTGCCCATGCGGCGCCCCACCCCGGCTGCCGGAAGCACGGCCCACAAGGCGGAAATCGATCTCATCGCTTGGTCTCCGCCGGTGTGCTCTCCGGGCGTTTGCGCTCGATCACCTGAATGAAGATCTCGCCCGGCTTGATCATCCCAAGATCGCGACGCGCGCGCTCCTCCAATGCCTCGACCCCTTCGCGCAGGTCCATCACTTCGGCTTGGAGCTCCTGATTGCGTGCGCGCAGACGCACCAGCTCCTCGTCCTGAGCCGCGATCTCGTTCTTGAGCCCGTGCACCTCGGCCAAGCTCCCCTCGCCGACCCACAGCCGAAACTGCAGGCCGGCCAGCAAGAGGATCAGCACGAGGATCAGGAGTCGCATGGAGGGTGTCTTGAGTGTCCGCAGCAGGGGACGGAGACGCCCGACCTCCGTCCGCCAACCCTCAAAGCCACTTAAAGGCAGAGCGACCCGCATAGGTGGCCTCGTCGCCCAACTGGTCTTCGATCCGCATCAGCTGGTTGTACTTGGCGACCCGGTCGGAGCGCGACAAGGAGCCGGTCTTGATCTGGCCCGTGCCGGTCGCGACGACCAGATCGGCGATCGTGGTGTCCTCGGTCTCGCCCGAGCGGTGTGAGACGACGGCGGTGTAGCCGGCGGCGTGGGCCATGGCGATCGCCTCCAATGTCTCGGTCAGGGTGCCGATCTGATTGACCTTGATCAGGATAGAGTTGGCAATGCCCTTGTCGATACCTTCCTGCAGGATCTTGGTGTTGGTGACGAAGAGGTCGTCGCCGACGATCTGGACCTTGCCCCCGAGACGTTCGGTCTGGCGCTTCCAGCCGTCCCAGTCGCCCTCGGCCAAGCCGTCCTCGATGGTGATGACGGGGTACTGATTGACCCAGCCGAGCAGAAGATCAGTCATTCCGTCGGAGTCGAGCGTGCGGCCTTCGCCCTTGAGATGATATTTGCCGTCGGCGTAAAACTCGGACGCCGCGACGTCCATCCCGAGATAGATGTCCGAGCCGGCCTTGAATCCCGCCTTGTGGATCGCCTCGAGGATCGCCTCGATCGCCGCCTCGTTGGAGGGCAGGTCGGGGGCAAAACCGCCTTCGTCGCCGACACCTGTGGTCAGACCGCGCCCGTGCAGCACGGACTTGAGCGCATGAAAGACCTCGGCACCGTAACGTACCGCCTCGCGGATGCTGGGTGCGCCGACCGGCAGGATCATGAACTCCTGGAAGTCCACGCTGTTGTCCGCGTGCTCGCCGCCGTTGATGATGTTCATCATGGGCACGGGCAGACGATAGGGGCCGGCCGACAGAGACATGAAGAGCGGCAGCGCCTTTTCTTGGGCGGCGGCATGCGCGGCGGCGATCGAGACGCCGAGCAGTGCGTTGGCGCCGAGACGCGCTTTATTGTCGGTCCCGTCGAGCGCGATCATGGCGCGATCGAGGGCGGCTTGGTCGCCGACATCCATACCGACGACCGTGTCGCGCAGCTCGCCTTGGATGTTGGCGACGGCGGTCAGGACGCCCTTGCCATTGAACCGGGAGCGATCGCCGTCGCGCAGCTCGAGGGCCTCGCGCGAGCCCGTCGAGGCACCGGACGGCACGATGAAGCGGCCGATCGCACCGTCGGCCGTGATGACATCGGCCTCGACTGTGGGGTTACCGCGGGAGTCCAGAACCTCGCGGGCGCGAACATCGACGATAGCGGACATGGCATGTCTCTCCAAAAACAAGAACGGAGCGATTCTTCAAGGGAATCGCGTGGGTATATAGACCGAGCGGGGAGTCTCGCGTCGATCGGTCCGCCGCAGGCACGCGTCCGATCGCGTTGTTCGATTCAAACCGGCTCAGGCAGGGCGAGCCCGGACGCGGACACGATCGATCACGCGGGGACACATAGGCTCGCCGGCCATGCCGACTGCGGCCTCAAGCCGATCTCAAAGCGCTTGCTCCGCGAAACCTGCCAATTTCACCAGTCGGTCGATCTGAACTAGGGTTTCGAGTAGGGCGCGCATCTTGTCCAACGGCCAGGCGTTCGGGCCGTCGCTCAGGGCCACATCGGGATTCGGGTGGGTCTCCATGAAGAGACCGGCGATGCCGACGGCCACCGCGGCGCGGGCCAAGACCGGGACGAATTCACGCTGACCGCCGGAACGATCGCCCTGCCCGCCCGGCAGCTGTACCGAATGGGTGGCATCAAAGACGACCGGGCAGCCCGTCTCGCGCATCACCGAGAGCGCGCGCATATCCGAGACCAGGTTGTTGTAGCCGAAGGAGACGCCGCGCTCGCAGACCATGATCTGCTCGTTGCCGGTCGCGCGTGCCTTCTCGACGACATGGCGCATGTCCCAGGGGGCGAGGAACTGACCCTTCTTGATGTTCACGGGCTTGCCCTGGCTGGCGACCGCTTGGATGAAATTGGTCTGGCGACAGAGAAAGGCCGGGGTCTGGAGGACATCCACCACATCCGCGACCTCGCCCAGCGGCGTGTCTTCGTGCACGTCGGTCAGGATCGGAACGCGGATACGCTCGCGCACGCCCTCCAGGATCGCCAGCCCCTGCGCCAGCCCGAGACCGCGGAAGCTGCCCGAGGAGGATCGGTTGGCCTTGTCGAAGGACGACTTGTAGATGAAGGGGATTCCCAGATCGTCGGTCATCTCCTTGAGCGCGCCGGCCGTCTCCTCGGCCAGTCCAGCGCTCTCGATCACGCAGGGACCGGCGATCAGAAAGAGCGGGCGATCCAGCCCGACATCGAAACCGGGGAAGAGGATCATGCGAGGGTATCCTGCACCAAGTGACGCCGCGTGAGCGCGGCGCGAACGAAGCCGCAGAAGAGCGGATGACCGTCGCGCGGGGTCGAGGTGAACTCGGGATGGAACTGGCAGGCGATGAACCAGGGATGGTCCGGGATCTCGATGATCTCCACCAGCCGGTTGTCGAGCGACCAACCGGAGAAACGCATCCCGGCGTCTTTCATGACGTTCAGATAGCAGATGTTGAACTCGTAGCGATGACGATGGCGCTCGCGGACCTGCGGCTTGCCGTAGACATTGCGCGCAAGGCTGCCGGGCTCCAGACGGCAGTTCTGGCCACCCAAGCGCATCGAGCCGCCCAGATCCACGCCCTCGTCACGGGTCTCGATCCGCCCGCGCTCGTCGCGCCACTCGGTGATGAGCGCGATCACGGGATGGGGCGTCCGGCGATCGAACTCGGTGCTGTGCGCGCCATCCAGGCCGGCGACGTGACGCCCGTACTCGATGACGGCGACCTGCATCCCCAGACAAATCCCGAGATAGGGGATGCGGTGCTCGCGTGCGTATCGGGCCGCCTGGATCTTGCCTTCGATCCCGCGCTCGCCGAACCCGCCCGGGACCAGGATGGCGTCGAGCCCATCGAGACTGTCGGTCCCCTCCTGCTCAATCACCTCCGAATCCGTATAGACGATCTCGACCTTGGTCTTGGTGTGCACGCCGGCATGGGCCAACGCCTCGGAGAGCGATTTGTATGCCTCGGTGAGGTGCATGTACTTGCCGACCATGCCGACACGGACGACCTGCTCGGGGTGATCGAAACCTTCCAGGACGCGATCCCATTCGGACAGATCCGCCTCTGGGGCCTCGATCCGGAACTGGCGCACCACCAGCTCGTCGAGCTTCTGGTCGTGCAGCAAGCGCGGGATGCGGTAGATATTGTCCGCATCCACCGCCGAGATGACCGCGTCCTCGGTCACATTGGTGAAGAGCGCGATCTTGCGCCGCTCCTCGTCCGGCAGGTGCTTCTCCGCCCGACACAAAAGGATGTCCGGCTGGATACCGATGGAGCGCAGCTCTTTGACCGAGTGCTGCGTGGGCTTGGTCTTGATCTCGCCGGCGGTGCGGATATAGGGCACCAAGGTTAAATGCATGAAGAGCGCGTTCTCGCGCCCCTCCTCCACCCGCATCTGGCGGATCGCCTCGAGGAAGGGCAAGGATTCGATGTCGCCCACGGTGCCGCCGATCTCGACCATGGCCACGTCGGCGCCCTCGGCGCCCAGACGGATCGCCTGCTTGATCTCGTCGGTGATGTGCGGGATGACCTGGACCGTCCGCCCGAGATAGTCGCCGCGCCGCTCCTTGCGGATGACGCTCTCGTAGATCTGCCCGGTCGTGAAGTTGTTGTTGCGACCCATCGGGGTGCGCAGGAAGCGCTCGTAGTGGCCGAGATCCAGGTCGGTCTCCGCCCCGTCGTCGGTCACATAGACCTCGCCGTGCTGGAACGGACTCATGGTGCCCGGATCCACGTTGATATAGGGATCGAGCTTGATCATGGTCACCCGCAGGCCGCGAGCCTCCAACAGCGCCCCGAGAGACGCCGACGCGATGCCTTTACCGAGCGACGAGACAACACCGCCGGTGATGAAGATGAACTTGGTCATGGGGGTCGAGGAGGCAGTCGAGGGCGATGGCCCGTATCCGCCGACACGCTACCAAAATCCCCGGATCCGCTCAACGGGGATACAGGCGCGCGCTGACCCGAGCACTCGGGACGACCATCGCACGCCCGAACCCTGCCGCCGGCCCCGGGCCGGCCCCGGCAAACTTCACAAAATCCAGAGATCTGGGTATATTTGACGGCGTTTCGCAAGTCACGAAACACACCCTCTCGGCGCTGCCGGCGCTCGTCAGGATCGGGCGGCGTCGCAGCGGCCTTGATCGATGTTGTTGATGATGAATGTCAAATGTCAATAGAGGAGCGTCAACGATGCATCAAACAGCGAAATTGTTGAGTGCCGCCGTAATCGCAGGCGCCGCCGCCTTCGCCGTGAGCCCGGCCCAGGCGTGGTGGGGACCGGGTTGGGGCGGTCCGGGCTACGGCGGCTACGGGCCCGGTTATGGCTCCGGTCTCGGCGACTTGTTCGGCGACATGCTCGGCGACGGCTGGGGCGACTTCAACATGAACATGAGCGGCGGCGGTCGCGGCTACGGACGTGGTCGCGGCTACGGACGCGGCTACGGTTACGGCTATCCAGGCTACGGTTACGGTTACCCCGGCTACGGCTATGGCTATCCGGGTTACGGCACCCCCTACTACGGCGTGCCGTATGCTGCGCCCTACGCCGCGCCCGCTGCCCCCGCGACCGGCGAAGCGAAGTAAGCCGAACGCCGATTCGTCAGGCTCGCGTCAAGGCCGCGCCCGCGAGGGCGCGGCCTTTTCTTGCGGGTTCAGGTCGACCCGATGACAAGAAGATAATCTTCGCTTGATCCAGATCAAACGACGGTTCAAAATCAGGCGATCGAAGATTGTGGGGCGATGCTGTGAGCCATCATAAAGTCATCTCGTTGGAGACCATTCGCATCGCCTGCAGGAACTGCTCCCTGTCGTCGCTCTGTTTGCCGATGGGCCTTGCACCGGACGATGTGGAGCGACTCGACGAGATCGTAAAGCGAACACGACCGCTTCACCGGGGTGACTTTTTGTTTCGCGACGGGGACCGATTTCGTTCGCTCTATGTTGTGAAGACCGGCTCCGTGAAGACCTTTGCCCCCAGCCCCGAGGGCGGCGAGCAGGTGCTGGGTTTTCATCTTCCGGGCGAGGTGATCGGGTTGGATGCGATCGACAAGGACATCCACGCCTGCTCGGCCAAGGTGCTCGAGACATCCGCCATCTGCGAGATCCCTTTCACCCGGCTCGAAGAGCTCACGGCGACCATTCCAAGTCTTCAGCATCAGATGTATCGGCTGCTCAGCAAAGAGATCGGGCACGACACGGACATGCTCTTGCTCCTCGGTAAAAAGAACGCCGAAGAGCGGCTCGCCGCCTTCCTGCTTAGCCTGTCCAAGCGACTGCACAAACGCGGATTGTCCGCGACCGACTTCTATCTGAGCATGTCCCGACACGAGATTGGTAACTACCTGGGTCTCGCCGTCGAGACCGTCAGCCGACTCTTCACGCGTTTCCAGGACGATGGCCTGATGAACGTCGACCGCAAGCACATTCAGTTGCTCGACGTGGACACGCTGGAGTCGCTGGTGGGCGGCGCCGGGCAGAATCGGCGCCAACAGCAGCAGAGCTAAACTGCGCCCGCTGCGGCTTTGGGATGCTCGTCGGACTGGATCTGCCCCGGAGCGATCGACAACCCTCGGAGTCGGCGCAGTTTAGGAAATTGAAACGATAAAATTCCAAACGGCGTCTCCGCCGAGACTGCGGGGTTCCAAAAGACCACACAGGATCTCGATGACGCATCTTGCGCCGGGCGCGGTTTAGACCGCGAGCGGTGTCATCCCTCGGCGCGAAGCCAAAGACAACCTTCGGCACTTGCCGCCTGGATCGCCGCGAGTCGCTCGGCGTGGGCGGCGAGCGCGGCCGGATCGGCCTGAGTCACCCGCAATCGCGGCCGACTCGGATCCAGTCGGCCGCGCTGCCGAGCGTTCGGCCCGGCATGAGACGGCGTCGCGAGATCCTCCCCGAGACTCAAGGCCACCTGCCCACCGGTCATGGCGAGATAGACATCCGCCAGGATCTCGGCATCGAGCAGAGCCCCGTGTAGGTCGCGATGGCGATGATCCACGCCGTAGCGCTTGCACAAGGCATCGAGGCTGTTGCGCTGCCCCGGATGGATGCGCCGAGCCATGAGTAGCGTATCCATCACCTCGCATCGATCCCCGATCCGCGGTACTTCGGCATTCCAGCCGGTAATCTCGCGATCGAGAAACCCGAGATCGAAGGCCGCGTTGTGAATGATCAGCTCGGCCCCTTCCAAATAGTCCAGGAAGCCCTCGGCGATCTCGGCGAAGCGCGGCTTGTCGGCGAGAAAGGCGTTGGTGATCCCGTGCACGTCGGAGGCGCCCGCATCGATCTGGCGATCCGGCTGAAGATAGCGGTGGAAGTTGTTTCCGGTCAGGCGGCGGTCGATCAGCTCGACACAACCGATTTCGATGATGCGATGGCCAGCCTGGGGGTCGAGACCCGTGGTCTCGGTATCGAGCACAATCTGTCTCATTTAAACCGCGTCCTAAGTGAAACCCGCCGCGTTGCAGGAAAGCAAATCCCCGAGGACTCCAAATGGCTCGTACCTGACGCGGTTTAAAGAGAAAAATTCCGATATCTGAATCGCGTCTGCGCCGAAGTCAGCCGAGTCACGCGACGCCGAGTCGACGCGAAGACCGCGCATGTCATGCCGGACGCGATTCAGCCCCCGATCCCGCGATTTGCCAGTCGGTCCGCACGCTCGTTCTCGGCATGACCGGCATGGCCCTTGACCCACTTCCAGCGCACCTGATGGCCGCCGATCGCGGTATCCAGACGCTCCCAAAGGTCGCGATTCTTCACGGGCTTGCGTTCGGCCGTCTGCCAGCCGTTGCGTTTCCAACGCGGCATCCATTCCTCGACCCCGCGTTTGACGTATTGAGAGTCGGTGACGATCTCCAGACAGGTCGGACGCTTCATGGTCTCCAGCGCCATGATGACCGCCATCAGCTCCATGCGGTTGTTGGTGGTCGCGCGCTCGCCGCCGCACAGCTCCTTCTCGACGTCGCCCCATCGCAACAGGACACCCCAGCCCCCGGGCCCCGGATTGCCCTTGCAGGCACCGTCGGTGTAGGCGCGCACGCAATCAGGCATGACCGGCCCTGCGTGTCGTCGGCTCCGCCGCACCGCCGCGCAACAGCGAGCGCCGCCCCCAAGCCGGGCGCAGCGGCGTCAAGGTAGCCACCCGCTTGACGGCCCGAATCAAATAGACACCGCCCAGAATCGGCCAGAGTCGCCGCCCCAAGGTGTCGAATGCCGCACAGCTCGGTCCCAAGGCGCGCCGGAACGGCGGCCGAAACATGATGTGCTCTCGAATCTCGATATCGAAACCCAACACGGACAACCGATCCTCGATCTGATAAGCGGTGCGGAAACGCCCGCACCAAGGCACCTGCGTCGCCGAACCGCGCAGCAGGGACCAAAGACCCCAGGCACTGAGCGCGTTGAAGCCCAGCACGATCACTCGACCCTCCGGGATCAGGACGCGCTCGACCTCGCGCAGCACCGCATCCGGATCGGGCGAAAAATCCAAGGTATGGGGCAGCAGGATGGCGTCGATCGAATCGCTCGCAAGCGGCAACCGGCTCGGCAATCCGACGATCTCGCGTCCACCGTGACCCGAGGGCTGCTCGCAGGGCATGAGGATCCGATGGCGGATTCGACTTGAGGCCATGGCGTCTCGAAAGCTCTCGGTCACGCCGATCTGGACCAGGTAATAGCCGAAGGTGTCGCTCAGCAGCCGCTCCACACACGCACTCTCAAGCGCCGCCACCTCGGCTCCGAGCGGCGACCGGTACCAGTCTTGTAGTTCTGCCAGGGGTGACCCCGGACCATTGCGCACAGTCATGCCGATGCCTCTTCGAGACGCGCATGTTAACCGTGTTTGAGCGCACTGTCGTGCAGGCGTGCAGGCGAATTTTCTGCGGCCCAATCTGGAATTGGATCTGGAATTGAAGGCCGGCTTTGGGTATGATGCTTTTCTAATTCCTAGAAAACTCAAATATACAATCACTTACTAGGGATTGTTAGGGGGGAAAGATGCTTGATGCCGCTCGTTTGGTGCGCTCGCTCGGCGCGCTCGGCGTCCTGACGCTGATCTTGAACGGTTGTGCGACGGAGACCCGACATGTCGAGAACGACCTCGGAGACCCCGGCTACTCAGGCATGGTTTCCGCGCGCGAATACGGTTACGTCCGACCGGCCACGGATGTTGTGGTCATGGAAAGACGCACCGCCGGGCGTGTGGATTCGCGCGGTGACCTCTGGAACCGTGTCCGCACCGGGATGACCCTCGATCTCTACGCAGACGCCCGCATCGACAGCACGGTGGAGCGCTTCCGCCGAGACCCCCAGTATCTCTCCAGGATGTCCCAGCAGGGGATGCCTTATCTGCATATGATCGTGACCGAGATCGAGCGGCGCGGACTGCCGATGGAGCTCGCCTTCCTGCCCCATGTCGAAAGCCGGTTCAATCCGGTTGCGACATCGCCCAAGGCGGCCGCCGGGATTTGGCAGTTCATGCCCTACACCGGGCTTGAGATGGGCTTACGACAAGATGCCTGGTACGACGGCCGACGTGACCCGCTGGCGTCCACCGGCGCGGCACTCGACTATCTCGAGCAGCTCAACCGACGCTTCGACGGCGACTGGACGCTCGCCATGGCTGCGTACAACTGCGGTCCGGGTCGCGTGGCCGCCGCACAGGCCGCCAATCGCCGCAGCGGCAAGCCGACCGACTACTGGTCACTCAACCTTCCGAACGAAACCAAGCACTACGTTCCACAGATCCTCGCCACCGCACGCTTGGTCGCCGCACCGGCCCGCTACGGCCTCAATCTTCCGCCGGTGCCCGATCGTCCCCAGCTCGAGGTGGTCCGCACGCAGCAGCCGGTCGATTTGAACCGGGTTGCCTCGGCGACCGGCGTTCAGCTCTACGAGCTGCAGCGTCTCAACCCCGCACTCAAGCTCGGACGGACGGCCCCCGACAGCCCCGGCCATATCTTGGTGCCGGTCGGGACCGGTCAGCGGATCGGCAAGAAGATGGGCCAGGTCCAGATCATGCCGGCTATGGCCGCCGTGGCCCAATCCCGACCCAGCGCCGCGACCCGCTCGAAGGTCGCACGCGCCGAGCGCCATAAGATCCATGCGGTGAAGGGTGGCGAAACCATCGCCTCGATCGCCCGCGCGAACGGTATCGAGCCGCGCACACTCGCGGAGCTGAACGGCATCTCCGTTCGCGAGCCGCTGCTCCCGGGTCAAACACTCAAGGTCCAGGCCACCGATGACTCCGCCTTGATCACGCACCTAGTCACCAAAGGCGACTCGATCAAGACACTGGCAAAACGTTACGGCGTGAGTGTCAAGGATCTCCAGCGTTGGAATCGGCTCGCCCAGACGCGGCTGAATCCCGGCGACCTGATCCTCATCTATCCGCCCGGGCGGGCTCCAACCTCCTGACAGTAGATCCATTGGGCTGGTACACTTCAACGGGGCGCGCGAGCGCTTCTATAGGCACTTCCGAAGGGACAGCTCGATGATGAATCACAAAAACGTCTTGGGTGAACCGCTCGAGGTCTGCTCGACCGATCCCTTGACCGGCTTCGCGCGCAACGGTAAGTGCGAGACCGGCCCGCGGGACGCGGGATCCCACACGGTGTGCGCCCGCATGACCCGCGAGTTCCTTGAGTTGAGTCTCGCCCGCGGCAACGACCTCGTGACCCCCCAACCCGAATACGGTTTTCCCGGTCTCAAGCCGGGCGACCGCTGGTGCCTCTGTGCTGCGCGGTGGCAAGAGGCCCTCGAAGCCGGCGTAGCCCCGCGCGTCGTACTGAGGGCGACCCACGAGCGCGCGCTTGAGGTCGTCAGTCTCGCCGACATCAAATCGCATGCCTTCGATCTGTCGTGACGCGAAGGGGAAATCTGGCGGAGCAGCAGGTCGCGCCTTGATCATCGCCGCGGTGCTGTCGATGTTCTCGGCGCACTCAGCGGCGATGTCGTATCTTCCCATCGCAGATCCTGGCGCCCCACGTAACCTCGACCACTCCCATCGCGCACCCTCGGGCAAGGCAGACCGGTTGGTCGTCAAGAAGACCGAGCGTCGCCTCTACCTGATGCGCGGCGAGCGGGCCTTGCGGAGCTATGACATCGCGCTCGGGTTTCAACCGATCGGGCACAAGACACGCGAAGGCGACGGCCGTACCCCCGAGGGACGTTACCTGATCGATCGACGGAACGACCGCAGCCGCTTCCATAAGGCGCTGCATATCTCCTATCCTAGCCTGGGCGACCGGTGGCGGGCTGAGCGCCGGGGTGAGCCGCCGGGAGGAATGATCATGATCCACGGCCAACCAAACGGAAAAAACCGCTCGACGTGGATCGAGGATGATTGGACACTGGGGTGCATCGCGGTCTCCAACCATGAGATCGACGAAATTTTGTCACTGACCGTCGACGGGACGCCGATCGAGATCTTGCCATGAACCCAGAGCCATCGAAATCGCGCATCGTGTCGGTCAGCGGACGTGTACTCTCCGGGATCGAGATGCTCGGTCTGGTGGTGATCGCCATCGCGACGGTTATTGCCGGTATCCAGGAGATCATGGAGATGGTCGAGCGCCGCGAGGTGAGTCTTGGCGATCTTCTCTTATTGTTCATCTATCTCGAGGTGCTGACGATGGTCGGCATCTACCTGCAATCCGGCGCCTTGCCGATCCGCATGCCACTCTACATCGCGATGGTTGCCCTCGCCCGCCACCTGATCATCGACATGAAAGAGATGACCGAGGCCGCGATCATCGCCACCTCGATCGCCATCCTGATACTGGCCGTAGCTGTGCTCCTCATTCGTTTCGGGCATGTCCGCTTCCCCTACAGCGCCTTGAGCCGAGACGAGGATGCACCTTGATCGGGACGCAAGTCGGTGCGAGCTCCCCGAGCGCGACCCGAGCTCGGACTCGGAATGAAGCGCACTCCCCCGACACCAAGCAATATCACCGGGGTGATCCTGACCGGCGGCCGCGGCCTTCGCATGGGGGGCATCGACAAAGGGCTGGTGGAGCTCGCCGGCCGCCCGCTGATCGAATGGGTGCTGGACGCACTCGCGCCACAGGTGGGAGCGCTGCTCATCAACGCAAACCGTCACTGCGAGATCTATGCAAGATACGGCATGCCCGTGATCGCCGACTCTGACCCCGGATTCAACGGACCCTTAGCCGGGATGCTGAGCGCCATGCGGGCATCCCGAACCGATTGGATCCTGACAGTGCCGTGCGACGGACCTCTACTGCCGACCGACCTTGCCAGTCGACTCGTCGCGGCATTGATGTCGGGTGACGCCCCTTTAGCAACGGTCACCGAAGGGGGACGCATTCACCCGGTCTACGTCCTCCTGCCGGTCGCGCTCGAACAGTCGCTATCGGCCGATCTTGCAGCGGGCACTCGGAAGGTCCGAGAGTGGTTGGCTCGACATCGGCATGCGCTGGCGGATTTCAGCGATCAGCCGCAGGCTTTCGCCAATATCAATTCGGCCGAGGACGCCGCGCGGCTCGCATCGCAACTGATATAACCGATGCCACAGGGAGACGAGAGCCCGGTCGGTGAAGAGGATAGGGCTCAACGAAACAAGGCGAGTCAAAATGCTCTCAAGGGCCAAGGCCCATTGAGAGCAATGCGACGGGGAGCGGGGGCCGCAGAGTCGATCCTACGAAGAACCCGGCCCCCGTCGGATCGAGCAATCCAGCTCGGCTCCGGGTGGTGTCGCGACCTCAGTCGGGAGTCACGTTCTCCGCTTGGGGGCCCTTGGGTCCTTGGGTCACCTCCATGGTGACCCTTTGCCCCTCGAGCAGCGTTTTGCGCCCGGAGCCATTGATGGCACTGTGATGGACGAAGACGTCCTTGCCGCCTTCGCGCTCAATGAAGCCATATCCCTTCTCGTCATTGAACCACTTGACCGTCCCGGAAACCAATTCACCTGGCATATCAACCTCATCACTTAACGGACCAACCTGAGTTGGCTTAACCTAAACCCAGCCTAACGAGAAGGCTAGTGTGTCCTCCACTCGATCTGGAGTGGAATCTGAATCAAGTCGATCTGACTCAGTCTTTATCATGCATCGGACCCCGGTGACCTGAAGGTGGTCTATGGTTCGCGTGCAGCATGCCTTAAACGGTTTTTGTTGTTGCTCCATACCCCGGCGCGCCGTCAGCACATCCCGAAGCAGCACACACCCCATCACATTCATGATCCGGAATCGGCTTCGCTCCAAGGACGCCGATAAAGCGCTGCAGAGCGAATGCGTTGAACCGGACACGAAAACGTCTAACGGAAGGCTGGTGCTCATCGTAACGGGGTTGCAGAGGAGGCAGGAATAGGATGCGGATGTCGGAATGGGGTCGATCGTCTGAAATCGGGGTTTGATCTCGCGCCTAACCGGCATCAATCGGTACCGAGCTATTCGAAACACCTGATCCGAATTCCATGCGCGAGCCCCTCACTTGCGCCTAGTGTACCGCGAAAATCGGAAAATGCGCGCCCATTCCAGCCATCGGAGCAAAAAAATTTGCGCGAGGAAGGAACCTCTCAACCTGACCACTCGGGATCCTGCCAAGCCGGCCTCGAGCTGGACTCGACCCGCTGAATGCTGGGGTACATGAGGTTCTGGTAAGGCATGCTGACGAAATGCCCCTGAATCGCGTCCACACCTGCAGCGATCAGCATCGGCAGAAGCTCGGCGTTGTCCACCGCCAACGCGATGACCCGCATGCCCTCCTTCTTCGCACACCGCACCAGCGCGTTCACCGCCTCCTGCGCGACACGACCCTCCACCAATCCCTGTGTCAGGATGCGCTCGAGCTTCACATGCGTGATGAGGTCGCGGTGCTCTTCGAGAAAGGCGCAATCCTCGACGCCGGCATCCTCGATCAAAAGACCATGATTCTTCGCTTGGAGCGACCGAGCAAGTCCCTCCAAGGCTGAGCGCGCAGTGTTGAAGGCGGACTTGCGCACCTCGATGACGATCGAGCCACGCGCAAGACGGGCGGCCGAGATAAAGGCCCCGAGCGCCTTCGCCGTCTCCGCGGAGCTTAGGGTTTCGGTCGCGACGTTGATGAAAAGCACCGCGTCCTGCGCTCCGCCCTCCTGCATCTCCTGAAGCGTCGCCAAGGCGCGGCGCAGAATCCACAGGTCGATCTTAGTCATCCATCCGGCAGACTCCAGGACGGGCAAAAATTCACCGGGCATCAGCAGCTTGCCTGTGTCATCCTTGAGACGCACCAAGGTTTCGAACATGCTGCGATGCTCTTCGTGGGTACTCAGGGAGATGATCGGCTGAAACTCGAGCGTGAGACCGCCTGCATTGATGAGCGCTCGGATACGGGCCTGATCGGCAGCCGGGCTCTCACCGAGGGCAGCGCCGTTGGGCTGCTCACCCTCCTTGTCCGGGCGCACGCTACGACTCAAGTCATGGATCGTCGCCAACACGACCGACCGCGGGGCACCCTGATCGAGGAGGCCCGCCGTGCGGCGCAGAGCGCGTAACTCCTTTCGAATGGCGCAGCTCTGCAGCTCGCGCTCGCACACCACCAGAAGGTGCTCGATCTCGTCGCGCACGACCAAGTCTGCAGCGCCGAGACGATGACCCTGCTGAACAGTCAACGGACTCTCAGCCGCCTTCACAAGGACCAAAGAGGCATCTAGCTCGTCCCGAAAGGGCAGGATGGCGGTCTCCACGCCAAGGCCCTCGACGCTCTCGCCGTCGCACAGGATCAGGTCCCACCAGTTCGGGCGCTCCAAGGCGCCGCGCAGGCTTTCGCGCGAGGAGACCTCGGTCAGATCGACCGCGATGCCCTTCCGGTTGAGGAGCGCTGCAATGCGAAGATCCGACGGTTCGGGGTCGATGCAGAGGATTTGCTTCGCTTTGCTCATTGCGATTGAACTCGCCGCGCACGGATCCTAGTGGAGTGACAAAACCATACGGCGCACCGGCCTTCAACACAAGGGGCGGCGCTGCTTGCCGAATGTTCGCATCAGACCCGCAGACAATGGACGAGACGGGTCTCGCTCAGACGCGTCTCCTCCGGATACGACTGCGCACAGGCCGCGACCGCATCCGGGCAACGCGGGTGGAAGTAGCAGCCCGCAGGTGGGTTGCTCGGCGAGGGCATGTCGCCGTCGAGACGAATCACCGCGCGCCGCTTCTCCCGGTCGATCACGGGCACGGCCGAGAGCAGCGCCCGGGTATAGGGATGACGCGGGTCATCCAGGATCTCGTCGACCCGGCCCCGCTCGACCAGGCGCCCGAGATACATGACCGCCACCTCGTGCGCCAGGTAGGCCACCACGGAGATGTCGTGCGTGATGAAGAGATAGGCGAGACCGAGGCGATCCTGAAGATCCTTCAGCAGGTTGAGGATCTGGGCCTGCACCGAGACATCCAGCGCACTGGTCGGCTCGTCGCAGACGATCAGCCTGGGCTCTACGGCAAGCGCGCGGGCGATACAGATGCGCTGACGCTGACCGCCGGAGAACTCGTGCGGGTAGCGCTCGACGGCATCCGCGTCCATGCCGACCAGATCGAGCAGCTCGGCGACGCGCCGCATTCGCCCGGCCCGACTGCGCTCGATCCCGAGCGCCTGGAGGCCCTCGCCGATCAAATCCCCAACCAGCATGCGCGGATTCATCGCTGCGTAGGGATCCTGGAAGATGATCTGGAGATCCTTGCGGAAGGGACGCATCCGGCGATGCCCCAGCCCCACCAGCTCCTCGCCCCGATAGCGGATCGACCCGCCCGTGGGTGTCGTCAGCTGCAGGATGCCCTTGCCGGCGGTGGTCTTACCGCAGCCGGACTCCCCGACCAACGCCAAGGTGCGTCCCGGTGTCAGGTCGAAGGTCAGACCGTCGACCGCGCGCACCTGTCCGACGACACGCCGGAAGACGCCGTCGTGGATCGGAAAGTGGACCTTGAGATCCCGGACCTGCAGCATGGGGGCAACGGCTGCTTCTGGATCCGGCGCGTCTTGTCGCGCGGTCTCGGGGGCTGCGACGGGATCCCGGACCCCGCGCATCAAGCCCTCGGGTTGCGCGCCGCCCTGGTCCCAGAGATGACAGCGCACGCCCTGCCCGGTCTCCAGGTCGCGCCAGACGGGCACTTGGTCGCGGCATCGGGGCATGACCGCATCACAACGCTCGGCGAACCGGCAGCCGACGAACGCCTGGTCCAGATGCGGGACGCGTCCCGGGATCACGGCCAGACGCGCACTGCGTTTGTCCGCACCGGGCAGGCTTTCCATCAAGCGGCGGCTATAGGGATGCGCCGGCGCGGCGAAGAATGCCTCGGTGGTCGCGGTCTCCAGGATCTGGCCCGCGTACATGACGGCCAAGCGGTCCGCCGTCTCGGCGACCACGCCGAGATCGTGGGTGATGAGGAGCACGGCCATGCCGGTCTTCGCCTGCAGATCCTTCAACAGCCGTAGAACCTGGGCCTGGATGGTGACGTCCAGCGCGGTGGTCGGCTCGTCGGCGATCAGCAGCTGCGGGTCGCCGGCCAAGGCCATGGCGATCATGATGCGCTGCTTCATGCCGCCCGAGAGCTGATGCGGGTATTCATCGACCCGTCGGGCCGGATCCGGGATACCGACCGCACGCATCAGCTCCACGACACGCGCCGGTGTCCGATCGTGCGATCCGCCCTCGTGGACCCGGACCGCCTCGGCGATCTGATCGCCGACGCTCATCACGGGATTGAGCGAGGTTTGCGGCTCCTGGAAGATCATCGCCATCCGCCCGCCGCGGACGTGGCGCATCTCGGCCTCGGTCAGGCGCAGCAGGTCGGTTCCGGCCAAGCGCACCGCACCGGCCGCGATACGTCCGGACGGCGGCAGGAGCCGCATCAGCGAGAGCGCCGTCATGGACTTGCCGCATCCGGATTCTCCGAGCAGCACGAAGGTTTCGCCTCCACGGATCGTCAGGTCGATCCCGTCGACGACCCGAACCGGCCGCGCGGCATCCCCGAGCAGCGTCGTCAGCCCCGAGACCTCAAGCAGCACATCGGACGACATCAGACGATCACCCTTTTCTTTTCAAAACAGGCGATTGAACCGCACGGACGCACGGCACGCGCAGGGGGCTCACAGACGCGATCAGCCTGCACCCTTGAGCCTCGGATCGAAGGCATCGCGCACCACATCGGCAAAGAGGTTCGCCGCGAGCACCAAGGTGAACATGAAGACGAATGCGGCGGTGAGTGACCACCAGACGACCGGATCCCGGGCCAGCTCGAGCCGTGCACTGTTGATCATGTTCCCCCAGGAATTCATGGTCGGGTCCACGCCGATGTTGATGTAGGAGAGCACGGCCTCGGCGAGCACCAGCCCGCTGAAGTCCAACACCAAAGTGATCAGCACGATGTGCATGACGTTGGGAAGGATGTGGCGGCCGATCAGGGTGAAGTGACCGACGCCCAGGGCCGTGGACGCCTGGACATAGTCGACCTCACGCAGCTTCAGGGCCTCACCCCGCAGCAGTCGGCAGAGCCCGGTCCAACTGGTCACGCCCAGGATCAGCACCAGGAACAGCAGACGCAGATCGGCGCGCTCGACCAGGCTCGCGAAGTCGTCGGCATGGTTGCTCATGTAGACCTGCAGCAAGAGGATGGCCGCGGCGATCAGGAGCACGCCCGGGATGGAGTTCAGCGTGGTGTAGAGATACTGAATCACGTCGTCGACCCAGCCCCTGAAATAGCCGGCCATGATGCCGAGCAAGACCGCTGCGGGCAGCATCACGAGGGTGGTGAGCGTGCCGATCAGGAGTCCGGTGCGGATGCTCTTGAGCGTCTGATAGAAGACATCCTCGCCGACCTTGTCCGTTCCAAGGATGTGGTACTTGAGCGCCAGCTCGCCCGCAACGGCGCTCAGCACCAGCATGATGCCGAGCATCACGAGGGCGGTCCGCCAGGGGATCGGCGTGCGTCCCGCCAGAACGGCCGCGCGGGCTGCCGCCGGCGTCTCCCCGCGCGAGCGTGCGATCAGCCACAGGATCCCGGTCGCCAGCACAGCCCAGATGACCAAGCCCTGCAGTGCGCCCCACGCGGCGCGCCAGGCGATGTCGAAGCCGCGCTGACGCGCAGGGTCATCCAGATGCGCGCCACCGTGTTCGAGCCGAGGAAAGTCGCGTAACAGGGTCCCGTCCGGCTGCTCGATCGCCTCCTTCACGAAGAGATGGGTAGCGAAGGGCGCCGAATAGGTCTTCTCCTGACGCTCGCGCAACCCGCTCAGCGCCAGGTCGAGCAGACTCAAGACCTCGGGCGAATAGCGGGTCTCGGCGCTGTCGTCGCCTTGCCGGTCGAGCGCAAGCCGAAAATGCACCGTATCGAGCAACCCGACGACGACATAGAAACCCAGCACGACGATCGTCGCCACGCCCACGCGAGAGCGCATCACCCGCCGCCAAGGCGCACGCATGTGCTCATGCCGCGAGGCGTAGAGCACGAAGGCCCCGATCAACGCCAGGAGCAAAAAGACCAGACCATCCGTCCAAAGCACAACCGGCATCACGCTCATGGCTGGCGTCCCGAACTGCTGGACGGATCCGCGAATCGCCAACGCCCTCCAGCCTCCAGCCTCCAGCCACCCGCGGACCTCGATCGGGCAGGAAGCCGGTGGCAGGAGGCCGGAGGCTGGAGGCAGCAGGCGCTCTCGATCAAGGCTGCAATCTAACCCGCGGATCCACAAGTGTGTACGAAATATCGGTCAGGATCAGACCGACGATATAGAGGACGGCCCCGAGGAACACCATCGAGCGCACGATCGCGAAATCCTGGCTGTTGATGGCGTCGATGGTGTAACTGCCGAGCCCCGGGATCCCGAAGAAGGACTCGGTGATGAGACTGCCCATGAACAGCAGCGGCAGCACCACCACGACACCGGTCAGGATGGGGATCAAGGCATTCTGCAAGACGTGGCGGAAGAGGACGCGCCGCTCGCTCAAGCCCTTCGCCCTGGCGGTGCGGACATAGTCTTTCGAGATCTCCTCCAGAAAGAGTGTGCGATACCAGCGGGTGCCGGCCCCGATCCCGCCGATCACGCCGACGATCACCGGCAGGATCAAGAATTTCCAAGCCTCCACGCCCGTGTCGTATCCCGAGATGGGCACCAGGTGGAAGAGCTTTCCGAGCAGAAACTGTCCGCCGATGATGTAGAAGAGGCCCGAGATCGACATCATGGCCACCAGCAGGACGACGCTGCCGATGTCCACATAGGTCGCACGGAAGAAGACGATGAAGAGCGCGTAGGAGATGTTGAAGGCGAGTCCGACCAGCAGCACGGGGATGGCGATGGCCAGACTCGGCCACATCCGCTGTGAGATGTCGTAGCCGATGTCGCGGCCGTTGTCGGAGGAGCCGAAGTCGAAGACGAACAAGCGGATCGATTTCTCGAAAAAGACGGTCTCGGTGAAGCGCGCGAGGCCGGGGGCCTCCGGGTTGTAGAGCAGCGGCCGGTCGTAGCCGTGCTCCTGTTTCCAGGTCTGGATCGCCCCCTCGGTAACCCGTTTCTCGCCGAGATGCATCCGCGCCATGTCGTCGGGCGCGTTGACCACGAAGAAGAGCACGAAGGTGATGAGGTTCACCCCGATCAGGATCGGGATCGCATAGATCAATCGCCGGATGATGTAGGCCGTCACAGCGCGGTGCTCCGCTCGCGCCGCCACACCAGCCAGAGCGCAGGCAGGATGATCACCACGAGGAGCACACCGATCGCCCACAGCGGCCAGAGGATCGGCGGGTTCCACTCATGGCGAAGCCGCTCGCGCAGCTCGGGGTCGACCCGACGATACTTGAGTGTGTTGTTCGCCATCTGGTTCGGACTGGCGTTGTACATCCAGCGATGATGCAGGCTGAATGCCTTGGGGTTGAAGCCCCAGAGCCATGGCGCGTCGGTGCGGGCGATCTCGACCATGCGGTCGATGGCGGCCTGCCGCTCGGGGCCGTCGTCCATGAAGCGCATCGTATTGAAGAGACGATCGAATTCCGGATTGGCATAGTTCGACGCATTCTCGCCTTGATGCTCGACCTTGCCGTTCGGCCCGTAGAGCAGGAAGAGGAAGTTCTCCGGGTCCGGGTAGTCGGCGTTCCAGCCCCACATGAAGACCTGACCGGTCCCGTTGCGGATCTTCTCCTGAAAGCGGTTGTAGTCGGTCGAGCGGATCACGAGCTCGATACCGAGCTTGGCGAACTGCTTGCGGATCCAGTTCAGACGGGCGCGATCGTCGGGGCCGGTCGCGATCGCCTCGTAGTTGATCGTCAGTGCTCGACCGGTTTCCCGGTCGCGACCGTCCGGATACCCCGCCTGTTCCATGAGGACCCGCGCCTCGTCGAGACTCCGCCGTACCGCCCGCCCCCCGCTCCATTCGTAGACGAATGGATTGATCCCCGCCTCGCCCTCGCGGTAGCCGAAGATCCCGGGCGGGATAGGGCCCTGCGCGACCAGACCGCGGCCATTGGTGAAGATGGAGATGAACTCCTCGAAGTCCACCGCGATTGAGATGGCTCGGCGCAGGAGGCGCGCTCGCTCCGAGTCCCCGCCGATCACAGGGTCCAGCATATTGAATCCCATATACATGATGGACGGCTCAACCGACGTCAGCAGGCTGATCCCACGCTCGCGCATCGCATCGGTGAGCACGGGCTCGCCCCCGGCGTCGATCTGAACAGCTTGGTCGAAGGCGTCGGACGAGATCCCGGAGCTGTCGTAGAAGCCCTGCAGGAACTTATTCCAGCGCGGGATGCTTTCCTTCTCGAGGCTATAGACGGCCTCCTCGATGAAGGGCATCGGTCGGCCGGCATCGGCGAGGATCCCGGATGCCGCATCGTCCGGCATGCCCTCGCTCGGATAGGGCTCGCCGCGGAAATTCGGGTTGCGCTCGAGCACCATCCGAAGGTTGGGATTATTTTCACCGAGCATGAAGGGACCGGTCCCAACCGGGTACCAGTCCAGCGTGATGTTGCGCTCGCGCAACCCCGGCTGGGCGTAAAAGACCTCCGCTTCCCAGGGCATGGGGGCGAAGAAGGGCATGGCGAGCCAGTAGGCGAACTGCGGATACTTGCCATTGACGCTGATGCGGTAGCTGTAGGGATCGATACGCTCGACACCGGCAATCTCGGACGCTTTAAGCCTGGCCAAGCGCTGCAACGGATCGGTTTCGGCGGTCTGCGCAAGGCTCTCCGCGTAGTCCTCGAACCCGAGGATATGCTTCTGCATCACGCCCGCAATGGGCGAATGTGCCCAGGGCGCAGCCAGCCGCTTGATCTGGTGGATATAGTCCTCCGAGGTCAGCTCGCGGGTGCCGGTCTGCTCGAAGTCCCCGAGCTGGTTGATTCCACGCAGATCATGGGCGGTCAGCGCGTGATGGCGATAGGCGCCGGTATCGTCCACGGCGAGCGCCGGATGGGGCTGATAGCGAATCCCGGGCTGGATGCGGATCAGATAATCGCTGCGATGGATCGACTCGACGGGAGCATCCTGCGGGAGCGGGTTGCCGTCGATGTCGAAGTACGCGGGCTCGGGCGCCTCGCGCGCCGTGAGCGGCACCAGTCTATAGGGGCGCAGCAGAAAATGGTACTGAAGCGGCGGCTCGTAGATCTGTGCAAGGAAGGCATACTCGTCGGCGCTGTAGGAGCGCGCCGGGTCCAGATGCTTGGGCCGCTCGGCGAAGGAGCTGTAGACCCGATTGCCGGTCGCATCATTCGCCGGGTAGGGGTCGTTCCAAGGCGGCTCGCCGCAACCCGCCAGCAGGATTGCAACCAGGCCAAGCAGAAAACGTCCTCGGATGTCGAACCGCTCGATTGACCGCACGCCAGACCCTTTCACCGATAACCGAGTTTCTGTAATGTTAGCGTGGCAAATGGGGGTAAGGAGAGTAATTGCATCGGCAGCGAGGAAATCCCGCCGAGGCGGGCGTATCGCCAAACGCACCCGGGAGGGTGCCGAGCTCGACCTACGGACGATCGTGCAGACAACTTTCAGGGTAGATTTAGCCGCGCACGGCCTTCCCGCCCCAACCCACCTGCGCGCCACCCGGCGCCGCCCACTGAACGGAAGAGATATCGAGCCATGGGATTTCTAAGCGGAAAGAAGATCCTCGTCACCGGGGTCGCCAGCAACCGATCCATCGCCTGGGGTTGTGCCGAGGCGATGCACCGCGAGGGTGCCGAGATCGCCTTAACTTATCAGAACGACAAGCTCAAGTCCCGCGTCGAAGACATGGCGGCCAAGTGCGGCTCTGATCTGACCTTTCCGCTCGACGTCGGCAGTGACGGCGAGATCGAGGCACTGTTTGACGCGCTCGCCGAGCGCTGGGACGGCTTGGACGCGGTCGTCCATTCGCTGGCCTTCGCCCCGCGCGATCAGCTCGATGGCGACTATGTCGATGCCGTCACGCGCGAAGGCTTCGCGACTGCCCACGACATCAGCTCCTACAGCTTTGCCGCACTAGCCAAAGCAAGTCGCGGGATGATGCAGGGACGCAACGGCGCGCTCGTCACCATGACCTATCTGGGCGCGGTTCGGGCCGTTCCCAACTACAACGTCATGGGTGTGGCGAAGGCAAGTCTCGAGGCGAACATGCGTTATCTCGCGGCATCGCTCGGACCGCACGGAACGCGCGTGAACGCCGTCTCCGCCGGTCCGATCCGCACGCTTGCCGCAGCGGGAATCTCGGATTTTCGCGACATGCTCAAGAAGGTCGAGGAGCGCACGCCGTTGCGGCGCAACGTCAGTATCGAAGAGGTGGGAAATGCCGCCGCCTTCCTCTGCTCGGATCTGGCGAGCGGCATTACGGGAGACGTGCTGTACGTCGACACCGGGTACCACATCCTGGGTTTGTTCTAGGGTCACGACGAGGCGGCCGGGCAAGTCGCTCCGCCGAGCGACCGCCCGCTGTGGACCTGCGGACCCTGGAGCGATGGTCGGGTCAGAAGTCGGATGCCATCTTGATCGGATTGCGCTCCACCTTGGCCCGCAACTGCATGTCCCCGAGCATCCCGTCGTAGAGGTGACGCCCGAGCAGTTGCGCGAGCATCTCGGACTCGGATGTGGGCGAAGGATCCTCCGACAGTTTCGTTTCGCCATCCTTGACCCCGGTCACTTGGATCACCGCCACGTCTCCGTTCTCCAGCACCGTCGTGCCGACGCTTGGCGCGCCGTCGACGGGTGCAGGCAGAGTGAACGCCAACTGCCGAACCGGCGCCGGAACACTCTGAAGATCTCGACCCACGGAACCTGGGGTCTGGACTTCCACCGAGGGCATCGCCTCGGCCCAATTCCCGCCTTGCCGAAGCTGCTCCACAGCGGTGCCGGCCGCCTGCAGAGCCGCATCGCGCGCGCGCTCCGAACGCAGCTCCTCGAGGATCTCGTCCCGCACCTCCTCGAGCGGCCGAACCGCCGCCATACGGTGATCCGCAACACGCAAGACGACGGCGCGAAGGACATCGCGCTCGGGCTCGATGAGATCGCTATTGTTGCGACCCACGAGAACCTCGTCACTAAACGCGGCGCCGGTCACCCGAGGATGACCGAGGACGCCTTCCCCACCCGCGCGGCCGATCCAATCGCTTTGCAGAAGTGTCAGACCAAGCTCGTCGGCCGCAGGCTCCAGGCTATCCGGGGTTTCGTAGGCAACATTGGCGAGCCGCTCGCCGAGATCGTAGAACAGGGATTCGGCACGCTGGCGAGAGACCTCGGCGCGAAGCTCTTCCTTGACCTCGTCGAACGGCTTCACTTCCGGCGGAAAAATCTCGGTGACCTGGATGAGGTGATAGCCGAAGCGCGTGCGAACAGGCAGGCTGAGCTCGCCTTCTGGAAGCGCGAAGGCAACCCTATCGAACACCGGATCCATGATGCCTTGCTCGATGGTTCCGAGCGATCCACCCTCGCTCGCACTTCCGGGATCCTGCGACTCGGAGCGCGCGACCTCGTCGAACGCCTCGCCCGCAAGGATCCGCTCCCGAATGGACTGCACCTGCGCCTCGACGGCCTGCGCCGATGCCTCGTCCGCGTCTTGCGGAACGGTCACGAGAAGATGACGCACGCTGCGCCGCTCGGGCTGACCGAAGCGTTCCTGATCCTGCTCGTAGACCCGCAGAAGCTCGTCGTCGCCGATCTCGGCACCCTTCGCGAGCTCTGCGACATCAAGCACCAGATAATCCAACTTGACCATTTCCAGGCTTTGGAAACGCGCCGCGTTCGCCTCGTAAAAGGCTTGGATCTCGTCCTCGCCGATCGGCGCGTCGCTTTGGAAATCCGCCGCGGGCATGACGGCATACGAGAGCTCTCGGGTCTGACCGGCGAGTCGCCGATAATCGTCGAGCTCCCGGCTCGTGATCAGCTCGCTTCCCACAACGGCGCGCAACAACTGGTTTCCGATCAACTGCTGACGCAGCTGCTCCTCGAACTGCGCGGGAGAAAGGCCCTGGAGACGGAGCAAACGCTCGTACGATTCACGATCGAACCGGCCGTCGCGCTGAAAGGCAGGCTCCGAGAGGATTTGCACGCGTACCTCCTCGTCCGACACCCGCATGCCGATGCGGTTGGACACATCCAGCAGTAGCGTTTGCCGAATCATGTCGTCGAGGACTTCGGCACGCAGACGCCCTTCCTCGAAGAGCGCAGGATCGTAGGCCGCGCCGAGACGCTCGCGCAGCTCGATGCGCGCCTGTTGAGCACGCCGGCTCAAATCGCGGTCGGTGATCTCGGCCCCGTTGACCTTGGCGACGACAGGCTCACCCCCGACACCCAGGTAAGACTGGATACCCCAGAGGGCGAACGGAATACTGATGAGTCCAACGATGACCCAGGCGAGCCAGCCTTGGGCGCGTTCCCGAATGGCTTGAAGCATGAGGCTTTCAACTGCTGGTTGGGGCGATGGAGGATGGATCCGGGATAGAAGTCGGTTTTACCGAAGGAGGTATACCCGACGGGCAGTGATGGCGGAGCGGACGGGGCTCGAACCCGCGACCCCCGGCGTGACAGGCCGGTATTCTAACCAACTGAACTACCGCTCCGAAAAACTTGGCCCGGAAACACGATGGCTCCTAGGCACTTGGTGGGTGCTGCAGGGATCGAACCTGCGACCCTCGCCTTGTAAGGGCGATGCTCTCCCAGCTGAGCTAAGCACCCTTCAGACTAACGATTATTGTACCGCGTCCTTGAGGGCTTTGCCAGCCTTAAATGAAGGTGTCTTCGACGCTTTAATCTCGATCGCCGCACCCGTCTGAGGATTACGACCGGTGCGCGCAGCGCGCTCCTTCACTGCGAAGGTTCCGAAGCCGATCAGGGAGACCGTATCGCCCGCTTTGAGCGCACCGGCGACGCCATCGGTGAAGGCATCCAGGGCCTTCCCCGCCGCAGCCTTCGAGATGTCCGCGGCGTCCGCCATTTTTTCGATGAGTTCCGACTTATTCATTGCTCCCCCTGTTGATTCGTTCACTTTGCGCCAAAGCACGCCCCGACGCCGAGGAAACCGAGACCGGCTTCCGTCCGATGAAGCGCGACCGCGACACCGCCTCAGCGGCCCGACCGACCTGCGCTGCATGCTAAATCGGAGTCCAGACGAGGGCAACCGGCTTTTTGCTGTTATCAATGGTGGAGTCGAGCGGTCTGATCGCGTACAGGCTCGGCAGAAGCCTCTCGCTTGTCCTCGTCGACCGCGATTGGATCGCTTCCGTCGGCCTCGGCAGCGATACGCTCGGGGTGTTTCGTCAGCGCGATGTCGAGAACCTCGTCGATCCAGCGCACCGGATGGATGTGCAGATGCTGTTTGATGTTCTTCGGAATCTCGGTGAGATCCCGCTCGTTCTCGAGCGGAATGATCACCGTCTCGATGCCGCCCCGGTGCGCCGCGAGAAGCTTCTCCTTCAGCCCGCCAATCGGCAGGACCTCCCCGCGCAGGGTGATCTCGCCGGTCATAGCGACACTTGCCTTCACCGGGATCTTCGTCAAGGCGGACACCAGCGCCGTACACATCGCCACGCCGGCACTCGGGCCGTCCTTGGGAGTGGCCCCCTCGGGCACGTGAATGTGCACGTCGAGCGTGTTGTGGAAGTCCGGGGGGACCCCGAGCGCGTCGGCGCGCGAGCGCACGACTGTCATCGCGGCCTGTATGGACTCCTGCATCACGTCGCCAAGCTGCCCCGTGTAGGTGAACTTGCCTTTGCCGGGCACCAAGGCCGACTCGATCCGAAGGAGCTCGCCGCCCACCTCCGTCCAAGCCAGCCCGGTGACCTGGCCGACTTGGTCGTGCTCGTCGGCACGGCCGTACCGAAAACGCTGCACACCCAGGTACTTGTCCAGGTTCTTCGCACTAACCGTCGTGGCCGTATCGCGTTTCTTGAGCAGCACCTCCTTGACGACCTTGCGGCAGATCTTGGAGATCTCGCGCTCGAGACTGCGTACGCCGGCCTCGCGCGTGTAGTGACGGATGATATCGCGCAACGCGCTTTCGCGAATCACGACCTCGCCGTCCTTCAGACCATTGTTCTTCATCTGCTTGGGGAGCAAATAACGTTCGGCAATGGCGACCTTCTCGTCCTCGGTATACCCCGAGAGACGGATCACCTCCATCCGGTCGAGAAGCGCCGGCGGGATGTTCAGTGTGTTTGCGGTGCCAACGAACATCACCTCGGATAGATCGAAATCGACCTCAAGATAGTGGTCGTTGAAGGTGTGGTTTTGCTCCGGATCCAGGACCTCCAGCAGCGCCGAGGCGGGGTCGCCGCGGAAGTCCATCGCCATCTTGTCGATCTCGTCGAGTAAGAAGAAGGCGTTGCGAGAGCCGGCCTTGGAGAGATTCTGGATGATCTTGCCGGGCAACGCACCGATGTAGGTCCGGCGGTGGCCGCGAATCTCTGCCTCGTCGCGCACGCCGCCGAGCGACATGCGCACGAACTGACGGTTGGTCGCCCGCGCAATGGATTGGCCAAGCGAGGTCTTGCCCACACCGGGCGGGCCGACCAAACAAAGGATGGGGCCTTTGAGCTTACGCACCCGCTGCTGGACCGCGAGATATTCGAGGATGCGTTCCTTGACGCGCTCCAGACCGTAGTGGTCCTTGTCCAGAACCGACTCGGCGACCTTGATGTCGTTGCGGATGCGCGTGCGTTTCTTCCAAGGCACCGCGACCAGGGTGTCGATGTAGTTACGCACCACCGTCGCCTCGGCCGACATCGGCGACATCAGCTTGAGCTTGTTGAGCTCGCCCTGCGCCTTGGCCTTGGCCTCGCGCGGCATCCCCGCGGCCTCAATGCGTTTGGCCAGATCCTCGATCTCGTTCGGCGCATCCTCGAGCTCGCCGAGCTCCTTTTGGATCGCCTTCATCTGCTCATTGAGATAATACTCGCGCTGGTTCTTCTCCATCTGACGCTTCACACGCCCGCGGATGCGCTTCTCCATCTGAAGGATATCGTTCTCGGACTCCATCAGACCCATCAGGTGCTCAAGGCGCGCCTGGATGTCGATCATCTCCAGAACGCGCTGCTTTTCATCGAGCTTCAACGACATGTGCGCGGCCATGGTGTCGGCGAGCCGACCCGCTTCGTCGATGCTCGAGAGCGAGGTGAGCACCTCCGGCGGCACCTTCTTGTTCAGCTTTACGTACTGGTCGAACAGCGTGACCGCCGAGCGCATCAGCACTTCCTGCTCGCGCTCGTCGACATCCAAGGTCTCGTCCATCGGCTCGATGTTGGCCGAGAAGGAGCTTTCAGTCGTCAGGAAACGGTCGATCCGCGCCCGCTGATTGCCCTCGACCAAGACCTTCACCGTACCGTCGGGGAGCTTGAGCAACTGCAGGATGTTGGCCAGGGTTCCGATCTCATGAAGATCCTTCACACCCGGATCATCGACATCGGCGCTCTTCTGGGCGATCAGCAGGATCTGCTTGTCGCTCGCCATCGCAGCATCGAGCGCGCGAATCGATTTGTCTCGGCCGACAAACAGTGGAATCACCATATGCGGATAGACGACGACGTCCCGCAATGGGAGGACCGGGACCTCCTGAAAGGTCCCGGATACCGATCTGGATACTGAATCGTGGTGCGCCATGTGGATCCGTTCTCGTGAAGTGGACGACCCGAGCCTGCGATTGTTGTCGCTGCGGCTCGCGAGAGGACATCAGCTCGGGGCGTCGGTGGAGTAGTTTTTCTAAGGATAGGATCAGGGCGCACCGAGCCGACTTCAACAAAAACCCGGTGCGGTCGGTGCCCGCATCGGCTGCGGGGCACGAGGAAGACGAGCGAGGTTCAGTCGGCCGCGACGGCCTGCTTCTCCAGACCTTCGTAGATCAGAAACGGCTTGTTTTCGCCCGCGATCACCGATGCATCGATGACGACCTTGCCGACGTGGTCCATCGATGGGAGATCGTACATGGTATCCAGGAGCACCTGTTCCATGATGGTTCGCAGACCGCGCGCTCCCGTCTTCCGCTCCATAGCCTTGCGCGAGATCCCGTGCAGGGCGTCCTCGCGAAGCTCGAGTCCCACGCCCTCCATCTCGAAGAGTCGTTGATACTGCTTGACCAGGGCGTGCTTGGGCTCGGTTAAGATCCGCATCAGTGCCGGCTCATCGAGCTCCTCCAAGGTCGCCATGACCGGGAGTCGACCGACAAACTCGGGGATCAAACCGTACCTGATGAGATCTTCGGGCTCGACCGCACTCAAGAGCTCGCCGATCTGACGTCGGTCGTCCTGGCTGTGAACCTCGGCGGCGAAGCCGATCCCGGTCTTGCGCGAGCGGTTTTGAATCACCTTGTCCAGACCCGCGAAGGCCCCACCGACGATGAAGAGGATGTTGGAGGTATCGACCTGCAGAAACTCCTGCTGCGGATGCTTGCGCCCGCCCTGCGGGGGAACCGAGGCGACGGTGCCTTCGATCAGCTTGAGCAAGGCTTGCTGGACGCCCTCGCCGGAGACATCACGGGTAATCGAGGGATTGTCCGATTTCCGGGAGATCTTATCGATCTCGTCGATATAGACGATGCCGGTCTGCGCCTTCTCGACATCGTAATCGCACTTCTGAAGCAGCTTCTGGATGATGTTCTCGACGTCCTCGCCGACATAGCCGGCCTCGGTCAAGGTCGTCGCATCGGCGATCGTGAAGGGCACATTCAGCAGTCGGGCGAGGGTCTCCGCCAGCAGCGTCTTGCCCGACCCGGTCGGGCCGATCAAGAGGATGTTGCTCTTGGCGATCTCGATGTCCTCCTTGGCCTCGGCGACCTCAAGACGCTTGTAATGGTTGTAGACCGCCACCGACAAAACCTTCTTGGCCTGTTCTTGACCAATCACGAACTCATCGAGCCGCGCCTTGATCTCGCGCGGCTTGGGAAGGTTGTTGGTCGCCTCGCCGACACCGTCCTGCATCTCTTCGCGAATGATGTCGTTGCAGAGCTCGACGCACTCGTCGCAGATGAAAACGGATGGGCCTGCAATGAGCTTGCGGACCTCGTGTTGACTCTTGCCGCAGAACGAGCAGTAGAGTAGTTTCCCGTCGTCGCTCTTGCCGTGGCTGTTTCCACTCATCGCGGTCGAGTCTCCGTGCGGTCGGTTGATTTCAGGATGATAGCCTCCCTGAGGGCGCAAACTTAATCATAACGGTTTGCTGTTGGATGGCAAGATGGTGACGACTCCCCCCGTCACCACGGGGCCCGGAATCCGATCCGCGGTATCCGGCGCAGAGCGACGATCCGAAGCCGGATATTCGCGACCTGCACAGAAGATCGAAATCATGCCTTCCCCGGCGCCGGACCGCGCTCGTCGATCACCTTATCGATCAAGCCGTATGCCACGGCCTCCTCGCCGCTCATGAAGCGGTCACGCTCGGTATCGTCCGCGATCTTCTCGATCGGCTGATGCGTGTGATGGGCAAGGATTTGGTTGAGTCGATCGCGAATATACAGAATCTCGCGCGCATGGATGTCGATATCCGTCGCCTGGCCCTGGAACCCACCCAAGGGCTGATGGATCATCATGCGCGAATGGGGCAAGCAGACGCGCTTGCCCGCCGCACCGCCCGCCAGCAGCAAGGCGCCCATACTGGCCGCCTGACCGATGCACATGGTGCTGACGTCGGGCCTGACGAACCGCATGGTGTCGTAGATCGCCAAACCCGCCGTGACGGAGCCACCGGGCGAGTTGATGTAGAGATGGATGTCCTTGTCCGGGTTCTCGGACTCGAGGAAAAGGAGCTGAGCCACGACGAGATTCGCCATGTGATCCTCGACCGGACCGACGAGGAAGATGACACGCTCTTTGAGCAGCCGCGAGTAGATATCGAAGGAACGCTCGCCGCGCGCCGTCTGCTCGACGACGATGGGCACCAGCCCCAGGCCGGAGGGCTGCCAATCCGAACGGATCGAGGAATAGCTCATAGGATGTCTCATCGTCTTAAACCGCGTTCAGAGTAAAAACCGACGCCCGATCGCAGAGTATCGCTGCGAGCGGATGTGTGACCTGTGCGACGTACGGATATCGGCCCGTCATCCCGCCGCCGTCAAAAGCCCGGGCGGGAGCCCGCCTCGGACAACAGAGCGAAGGTCAGAACCTCTTCATCGACATCGATCTGCCCCAGCACCCAATCGACGACCTGACCTTCGAGCACAAGTCTCTCGACCGACGCGAGATTCTTGGGGTCGGAGTAAAAATAATCGACAACCGCCTGCGGATGCTCGTACGTCGAGGCGTTCTCCTCGACCGCCGCACGCACCCGTTGCGCGTCGGGGCGAAGCCCCTGCTGCTTCACGATCTCGCCGATGACGAGACCGAGCGCGACACGTCGCTTCGCGGCTTCGTCGAAGATTCCGTCCGGGATCGCCACGTCCTTCGAACCGAGCGACTCGAGCATCTGCCCCTTCATCGTACGAATCTCCTCCTGGACCAAGACGCCGGGCAGCTCGATCTCGTGGGCATCAAGGAGCAGATTCATCACGACATCCTTCCTGCGGGCGTCGAGCCGCTGTTTCATCTCCCGCTGCATGTTTTGAAGCACGTCCTCGCGAAAACGCGCGATATCCCCGTCGGCGACGCCGAATGCCTCGATGAAGGTCGCATCGACCTCGGGCAGAACGGACTCTTCCACCGCATCGACGGTCACCTCGAAATGCACCGGCTTGCCGGCGAGATGCTCGGCCTGGTAGGACTCGGGGAACACCAGATCGAGCGTGCGCTGCTCGCCGGCCAAAGCGCCGATCAAGCCATCTTCAAACCCGGGGATCATTCGGCCCGACCCCAGCTCGAGCTTGACCTCGGAGGCCGAACCGCCCTCGAAGGGTTCGCCATCAAGGGTTCCGATGAAGGAAATAGTTAGAAGATCGCCCGTCGCGGCTGCTCGCTCCGCGGGTTGCCGGGTTGCGTGCTGTCGGCGCAGCCGCTCGACCATCGCA
Source organism: Thiocapsa sp. C2-2m (assembly GCF_041903745.1). Classification (NCBI taxonomy): domain Bacteria; kingdom Pseudomonadati; phylum Pseudomonadota; class Gammaproteobacteria; order Chromatiales; family Chromatiaceae; genus Thiocapsa; species Thiocapsa sp. C2-2m. The sequence continues at coordinate 216,247 of NZ_JBBWVD010000001.1, forward strand.
TCGATATCCTCGTCGGTAATCTCGGCGACCGGGTACTTCACGGCGCGTCCGGCCAGGGATGCGACCTCGACCTTCGGCAAGACTTCGAAGATCGCCGTGTAACCGAAACGCTGCTCGACCGGGTCGATCGCCGGCTCGATGCGCGGCATCCCCGCGGGGCGCAGCGATTCCTGCATGAGCGCCTCGGAGAAGCTGGACTCGACAAGCTCGCCGAAGACCTCTTGATGCATGGCCTCGCCATAGCGTTGACGCAGCACCTTCATCGGGACCTTGCCCGGCCGGAATCCGGGCAGACGTGCACTGCGACCGAGCTTCTGCAAGCGCTTATCCACCTCGGCAGCGACCTGCTCGAAAGGCAGCTCGATCTTCATCCGTCGCTCCAGTCCCTCGCCCGTCTCCACCGAAACCTGCATCATGTCTCTCCGCTAGGCCCCTCGCCGAGAGGGTCCGTAGGTTGTTGAATCTTGGATCGGGCGCAGACACCCGAACCGTATAAAAGCTTTCCATTATAACGCACGGGCCGGCCGTCGCGAACGCTATCGGATCACCACATCACCACGCTATCGAATCACCCTGAAGCTCGCGCCATATCGCCCCCCGCTCATGCTCACCGGAGCGGCGTAGCTCGCGCTTGAGGATCTTACCCGCCGCGTTCTTGGGCAAGGCATCGCGATAGCCAAGATCGCCGGTGCGAAACCAGTCGTCGAAAAAGCTCTCGCAGGTCGCCTCGGGCTGATTGTGATAACCCTGCATCACGCTCGGGCCGCGGACACAGACCTCGCCGTAGGTGCCCTCCGGCACCTCCCGGCCGTCGGGATCGAGGATTCGGGTCTCGACCGTGGGGATCGGCAACCCGATCGAGCCGGGCTTGCGCACGCCCGCGATCGGATTCACGCAGGTCACGGGGCCGCATTCGGTCGGGCCATCGCCTTCGAGGATCGGGATACCGAAACGCTCCTGAAACGCCGTCATGAGCGCGGCGGGCATGGCCGCGCCTCCGCTGACGCAGACCCGCACGCCGCGCCAGTGCGCGAGCATCTCGGCTTCGAGCCGAAGCAGCACGCCGTAAAGGCTCGGCACGCCGAGGAAAACGCTGGCGCCGTGGCGACCGATCGCCGTGGAGATCGCCCCCGGATCGAACTTGGGGACAGGCACGATGCCGAGGCCGTGCAGCAGCGGCGTCAGCACGCCGACGGTCGCGGCGAAGGCGTGAAACATCGGAAGTACGACCAGGATGCGATCGGCCGGTACGAGCCCAAGCGCCTGTGCGACACCGTCGGCGTTCGCAATCAGATTGGCGTGGGACAGCATCGCGCCGTTGGGACGACCGGTGGTGCCGGAGGTGTAGAGGATCGCGGCGGTCGCGTGCTGCGGATTGCACACCCGGACAGGCGCAGGCTCCACGCTGCGCATCATGGCAGCGAAATCCAGCATCGCCGGATCGCCCGAGGGGGTCGCGCCGATCCGCGCCCGCACGGCCACATCGGTCGGGCCGTCGAGCGCGGCGGCTGCGGCCGCCTCGAACGCCTCGTGATGGATGAGCCCGACCGCCCCGCTGTCGGCGAGGATGTAGGCCATCTCCTTGGGATTCAGCAAAAGGTTGAGCGACACCAGCGTGCCGCCGGCCTTGAGCGCACCGAGATAGGCGATGACGAACTCGGCACCGTTGCCGCAGAGCAGACCCAGCCGATCGCCCTCCCGGATACCGGCCGCGGCCAGCGCACCGGCCACCCCGTCGGAGGCCCGATCGAGCGCGGCGTAATTCCAATTACCCTGATCGGAGCAGACGCCGATCGACTCGCCGAACCTTGCCGCCGTCACCCGAAAGCGCGCGGGGATGTCGGGCGCGACGCGCGTACCCACCATCGAGGAGGCCGTCAGATCACCTTCGAGAAGCCGATCGGCCCGGTCTTGGTGGCCAGATAGGCGTCGAAGGCCATGCAGATGTTACGCACTAAAAGACGCCCGCGCGGCAGGATGCGGATCTTCTGCGCGTCAACCTCCAGCAGCCCGTCTCCGGCCATGTCGCGCAGCTTCATCAGGGCGTCGGCGAAATACTCGTCGAAGCGGATGTCCCAGGCCGCCTCGGCGGACGGGATGTTCAGCTCGAAGTGACAGATCAGACGGGTGATCATGTCGCGACGAATCAGATCGTCGCGGGTCAGCTCGATGCCGCGGAAGACCGGCAAACGCCCGGCGTCGAGATCCGCATAGTACTCTTCCAGCCCTCGCCGATTCTGACCGTAGGTGTTGTCGATCTTGCCGATGGAGGTCACCCCGATCCCGATCAGATCGCAGTCGGCGTGGGTGGAGTAGCCCTGGAAGTTGCGATAGAGGGTCCCGGCCTGCTGGGCGCGGGCCAGCTCGTCGTCCGGGCGGGCGAAATGGTCCATGCCGATATAGACATAGCCGGCCTCCGTGAGGCGCTCGATCGTCGACTGAAGGATGTCGAGCTTCGCCTCCGGTGCCGGCAGATCGGCCTCGTTGATCCGCCGTTGCGGCTTGAAGCGCTCGGGCAGATGCGCGTAGTTGAACACCGACAGGCGTTCCGGATCGACCGCGATGATGCGCTCGAGGGTACGCGCGAAGCTTTCTGGGGTCTGGAACGGCAGGCCGTAGATGAGGTCGATGCTGATCGAGCGGAAACCCTCGGAGCGGGCCGCCTCGAGCACGGTCATGGTCTCGGTCTCGGTCTGGATGCGGTTCACGGCCTGCTGAACGCGCGGGTCGAAGTCCTGCACACCCAGACTCATCCGGTTGAACCCCAGGCGGCGCAGCAGCGCAACACCGGCGGCATCGGCCTCGCGTGGATCGATCTCGATCGAGTACTCGCCGACATCGTCTCCGACCAGGTTGAAGTGCCGGCGCGTCGTGTCCATCAGCTCGGTCATCTGAGCGTGGCTGAGGAAGGTGGGCGTGCCGCCGCCCCAATGTAGCTGCTCCACGACGCGGGACTTGTCGAACAGCTCCGACTGCAGGGCGAGCTCCTTGTAGACGCGCTCGAGATAGGGCGGGGCCAAGGACCGGTCCTTGGTCGCAATCTTGTTGCACGCGCAATAGAAGCAGACGGTGTCGCAGAAGGGGATGTGGAAATAGAGCGAGAGTGGACGACCGCTGTGATTGCTGCGCTCGCAGGCCGCGCGATAGGCCGCGGCGTCGAAGGATTCGTCGAACTCCACCGCGGTCGGATACGAGGTATACCGGGGGCCGCTTTGATCGTAGCGACGGATCAGATCCAGATCGAATGAAATACCTTGCTCCACCGTTCAACCCTCCGGCCGCGGGGTCGGCTGCGACACCCGCTGGGCCATGTTCTTAGCGCCTGTCTCAGGCATCATCCCCGCCGCCATCGAGACCGCGACGGTGCGGCTCGGTGGTCTGTTTGGGCAGGGTATGGAATGGAGTCTCTTCCGCATACTTGCCGGCCGGGTCCTTGAACGGCAGATCCTCCCGCCCAGGGCAAACTCATCGGGCCGTGGCCTCTTCGAGCAGCTCGAGCTGATGGCGATCGAGCTGCTCGCGCGTCAGCAGGAAGACGCCCTCCCCGCCGCGCTCGAACTCGATCCAGGTGAAGGGCACGCTCGGCAGGCGGCGCTCGAGCTCGGGGGCCGCGCTCCCGACTTCGACGATCAAGATTCCCTCGTCGGTCAAATGGCTTGCGGCATCCGCCAAGATCCGCAGGACGAGATCAAGACCATCTTCGCCTCCCAGGAGGCCCAGCTCGGGCTCGTTGCGGTACTCAAGCGGCAGGGAGTCCAGCTCGGAGCGGGAGATGTACGGGGGGTTGGAGACGATGACGTCGTAGCGTTCGCTCGGTAGGGACTCGAACAGATCCGAGGCAAAGACGCGAACCCTGTCCTCGACCCCGTGGCGTGAAACGTTGCGTCTCGCCACATCCAAGGCGCCGGGAGAGATGTCGACCAAGTCGACATCGACGTCCGGCAGATGCACGGCCGAGGCAATGCCAATACAACCACTTCCGCAGCACAAATCCAGTACTCGACCGACGATCTCACCGTCGATCCAGGGCTCGAATCCGGCCTCGACCAGCTCCGAAATCGGCGAGCGCGGCACCAAGACATCCGGGGTCACGATCATCTCCAGACCGGCAAACCAGGTCCGTCCGGTTAGATAGGCGGCCGGTAGACGCTCCACGACCCGGCGTTCCAATATGTTGCACACCGACACCCGCTCGGACGGCGTCAAACGGCAGTCGCGAAAGGCGGCGGGCAATCCGGGATCCAACGTCAGCGCACCAAGGACCAGATGAGCGGCCTCGTCGATCGCATTGTCGGTCCCGTGACCGAAGAAAAGTCCTGCGGCGTTGAAGCGGCTTGCGCCCCACCGCACGAAGTCTTGTATCGTGATCAAACCATCCGGCTGCTCGGCCATACGAAGTATCGAGGAGAACGCGTGAGTGAATCCAGCGCTGCAGGATACCACTACCGCGAGCCACTGTTCAGCCCCGTCACCGCACCGGGTCGAGACGGGGCGCACGCAGGTCGAGCCCCGGGAGGCAGACGCGAGTCGGCTATGCCGCGCGGCGTTTGGCGTCGTCTTCGAGACCCTCGACCCCGATCTTTGGCGCGCCCGGTCGAGCGCGGCCGCGGTCAACCAAGTCCTGCAGCGAGATGTCACTGAGAAACCGGAAGATTTCGTCGCTGAGCTGATCCCATAAATGGTGCGTCAGGCAACGCTGCCCGTCCCGGCAGTTCTCCCGACCGCCGCAGCGGGTGAACTCCACCCACTCGTCGACAGCGCAGATGATGTTCGCGATCGAGATCTCATCGGCCGGCCGACCGAGATAGTAGCCTCCCCCGGGTCCGCGTACGCCTCGTACGAGTTTTTTGCTGCGCAACGCGGCAAACAGTTGCTCGAGATACGACAACGAGATCCCTTGATTCACCGAGACATCCGCCAACGTGACCGGACCATTGCCGGCATGCAGAGCGAGGTCGAGCATTGCGGTTACCGCATATCTACCTTTCGTCGATAGTCTCATCGTAGGATGCCTGGAGTGGTTGAGCCGATGGGCGCGCGAATCATCGCGAGGTCGCCCGGTATCCTCCAGTTAAGTAGTCAACAATTTCGACATTTCAATGCGCAACCGCATGATCGGTGGCCCGAGAGGGGTACAGTGAGAAGGGGCTCGAGGTAACGGATCCGCGTGCAGAGAGACGGCGCTCTACGGGCAGAGCATCACTCGCGCGCCGGACGCGAACGCCGGGGGAGTGACCGGCGCATCTCCGAAGACGCGCCCCTGCCGCAGGCAATAGGTCAGCCATTTGCCGATGAAGAGATTCGCTTGCCATTTCTCGACGAGCGCCGGCGCACGATAATCGGCCCGCAGCGGCAAAGCCGTTTGAAGCAGATCGATCACCTCGACCTGACGGGCATCGTGATACACCCGCAAGCGGGCATCCGGGTCCGGGAGCACAACCCCCTGAACGGGGAAAAGATAGGTCAGACGAAGGATGGTCGTGAAGCGCGCATGCTCTTCGACATCCAGGTAAAGATCGACCCCTTCGGAGCAACCCGAGCCGTAGACGCCCGAGGGGCGTGTGACAAGATCGGGGATCAAACGCGAGAGGCGTGCGAAGTTCTCTTCGCAGAGACTCATGAGTGCACCGACGTTGGGGCGGCCCGACAGGATGCAGGCGGTCGCCCAAGGGTGGCAAGCGCGCTGCATCGAAATCGGAACCAAGCGAGCGGTGCGCGACTGTGGTGCTAAGCGTTGCCGGATTGCCGGGTCTGGGACTGCTCCGTAATCTTGCGTTTGACCTCGATCATGTCGAGCTCCCCGGCCTTGGTCAGGAGATCGCGAAACTGACTCTCCGGAAGGGCACCGGCCTGCGAGAAGATGATGATCTGCTCGCGAAAGATCATGAGGGTCGGAATCGAGCGAATATTGAAGTGACCCGCGATCGCTTGTTGCTCCTCGGTGTTGATCTTGGCAAAGACCACATCGGTCAGATCCTCGGACACCTTCTCGTAGACGGGCGCGAAGGATCGGCAAGGACCGCACCAGGGCGCCCAGAAGTCCACGACGACGAAGGCGTTGTCTTGGATCGTTTGTTCGAAATTGGTCCCGTCGAGCTCGATTACGGCCATAAGAATATCCTGCGATCAATTCGGCGATGAAACACTGCGGGAGATGGTATCAGAATCCCGGCCCTTCGGGAGGTTCACCGATTCGAAACAGGGGGATTATGATATCGGGCGGACGTGGGTTTTTCACCGCATTGCACGCCCCGCGCACGCCGGGCCGGCGTTGCACCTCCTCGCCGGAGTGGCCACTCCGCCTGGTCGGCGTGCCATGTTCCGTATACGCAGGCGCGCGCCCCGGTCGGGCCGGATCGGCCGAACCCGAAACCGGGTGCTGCGCGTCGGCGAGACGCGCTCGGAACGGCGTCAGCTTGCGGAGAGTTTCGCGATGATCTCGTCGCGAATCCCGTCGACCGACCCGATACCCTGGGCCTTGACATAGCGGGGCGCGTCCTCGCCGCCCTGCTCGGCCCATGCGGAGTAGTAGTTGATCAGCGGCTCGGTCTGATCGTGGTACACGCGCAGCCGTTCCTTCACCGTGTCCTCGCGGTCGTCGTCGCGCTGGATCAGCGGCTCACCGGTCTCGTCGTCCTTGTCGGCCTCTTTCGGCGGATTGAAGACAACATGATAGGTTCGACCCGAGCCCGGGTGGACGCGACGACCCGACATGCGGCGGATAATCTCTTCGTCCGGTACGTCGATCTCGACCACGACATCGATCCCGACGCCTGCTTCCTTCAAGGCATCGGCTTGGCCGAGGGTGCGCGGGAAACCGTCGAACAGGTAGCCACTCTGGCAGTCGTCCTCGAGGATTCGAGCCTTCACCATGCCCATGATGATGTCGTCGGAGACCAAACCGCCCTCGTCCATGATCTTCTTGGCCGCTTTACCCAGATCGGTCCCCTGCTTGACATGTGCCCGCAGCATATCGCCGGTGGAGATCTGCGGGATCTTGAAGTGCTCCTTGATGAAGCCGGCCTGCGTGCCTTTTCCCGCGCCCGGGCCGCCCAATAGGATGACGCGCATTTCGCTTTCCCTCAGTGATGTTTTTAACGGTACGCCCGAGTGTGCCACAGTCCGATTCGACAGGCCCACAGAACAAATCCATTGCGGGATCGGCCGGACTTATGACTGAAGGTCACTCCGACGACCGCAGGGCACCGTCGCACGCGCCAGGACCGGCGGTCGCGAACAAAGGATGTCGTGCGGCCGTGGAGCCGACCCTCAACGCCCGGCGATCAGCATGCCAAGCATCAGCTTGTTGAGTCGCCCGACAAAGGCCGCCGGATCATCGAGCTGTCCGCCTTCGGCGAGCTGCGCCTGATCGAGCAGGATGAGTGCAAGATCGGCGAAGCGGTCGTCCTGGGTCTCGGACTCCATGCGCTTGACCAACGGATGGCCGATGTTGACCTCCAGAACCGGCTTGCTCTCGGGCGCGCTCTGACCGACCGCCTTGAGCACGCGCGCCAGGTTGGCGCTCATGTCGTGCTCGCCGACGACCAGACAGGCCGGGGAGTCGACCAGACGGGTGCTCGGCCGGACCGACTCGACACGCTCGCCCAAGGTGGACTTGAGGCGATCGAGCAAACCACCGTGCTCGGCAACGGCCTTTTCCTTTGCCTCTTTCTCTTCGGCGTCGGCCAAGTCACCGAGATCCAGGTCGCCCTTGGCCACTGAGTACAAGGTCTTACCCTTGTACTCGTTGAGATGGCTGACTAGCCACTCGTCGACGCGGTCGGACATCAGCAAGACCTCGATGCCCTTCTTGCGGAAGACCTCCAGATGCGGGCTGTGACGCGCCGCCGCGGCGCTGTCGGCGGTGATGTAATAGATCTTGTCCTGGCCCTCCTTCATCCGCTCCAGGTAGCCGTCGAGCGACTCGCGCTGGGCATCGCTCTCGCTCTGCGTGCTGGCGAAGCGCAGCAGACCGGCGATGCGCTCTCTGTTCGCAAAATCCTCCGCCGGACCTTCCTTCAACACGCGACCGAACTCGTCCCAAAACGCGCCGTACTTCTCGGGCTCGTCCTTCGCCAGGGTGTCCAGAAGCCCGAGGATCCGCTTGGTATTGGCCTGGCGGATGGTGTCGATCTTGCGATTGTGCTGCAGGATCTCGCGGGAGACATTCAATGGCATGTCGTCGGAGTCGACCACCCCTTTGACGAAGCGCAGATAGTGCGGCATCAGCTTGTCGGCCTCGTCCATGATGAAGACGCGACGCACATAGAGCTTCACGCCATGCTTGGCGTCGCGCTCCCACAGATCCCATGGCGCACGCTTGGGCACGAAGAGCAGCGAGGTGTACTCGTTCGTCCCCTCGACCCGATTATGGGCATAGGCGAGCGGGACATCGAAGTCGTGCGAAACATGCTTATAGAAGTCGTGATATTCCTCTTCCGTGATCTCCGACTTGTTGCGCATCCAGAGTGCAGTGCCGCGGTTGACCTGCTCGTACTCGGGCGGTGCATCCTTAGCCTTCTCGGCCTCTTCGCCGTAAAGCTCCTTGCGCATCTCCACCGGCAGGGCGAGATGATCGGAGAACTTGCCGATGATGCTGCGCAGACGCCAGGCATCCAGGAACTCCTTCTCCTCCTCCTTCAGGTGCAGGATGACATCCGTGCCGCGTCCGGGTTTCTCGAGCGTCTCCAAGGTGAAGCTGCCGCGGCCGTCCGACTCCCAACGCACCCCGTGCTCGGCACCCAGACCGGCGCGACGCGAGATCAGGGTGACCTTGTCCGCGACGATGAAGGCGGAGTAGAAACCCACGCCGAACTGGCCGATCAACTTGCTGTCTTTGGCCTGATCGCCCGAGAGTGCCTCGACGAAACGACGCGTGCCGGAGCTGGCGATACTGCCGATGGTGTCGATCACTTCCTGGCGGCTGAGCCCGATCCCGTTGTCCGACACCGTCAGCGTCCCGGCCTCCTTGTCGATCTCGACCCGGATGCGCAGATCGCTCTCGCCTTCGTAGAGCCCGTCGTCGCTGAGCGCCTCGAAACGCAGCTTCTCGGCCGCATCGGAGGCGTTGGAGACCAGCTCGCGCAGAAAGATCTCCTTGTTTGAGTACAGCGACCGGATGACGAGATCCAGCACCTGGCTGACCTCCGCCTTGAACTCCAGTGTTTCTTTGTGCGCTTCAACTGTCATCGTCTCTAGTACCTCGATCGTTCTTCGATCCAACTGAATTTATGGGAGTATCCCGAGGACGCGCCCCGCCGTCCGACACCCGTTGCGGGAGCTCGGCGGCCCGCACCCGAGCCGAACCGGTATTGTCGCATGGGCTTGCGGGGATACAATGCCGCGCGAGTACCCCTTTCGGGACGGGAAGCTGCATCGCCGTCAGAGCCGGACGGCGCCGCCGGCCCGACCCGATTGGAGACACGCCCTCGCGCCCGCAACCGGCCGTTTAATGACCGGGGCCGGCCATGTCAATACACGTCAAGGGGTTGAAGATGCAGCCGCAAGTGATCGCTACAACGCCATTCGAGGGGCAGCGCCCCGGCACATCCGGCCTGCGCAAGAAGGTCGGGGTGTTCCGGCAGCCACACTATTTGGAGAATTTCGTTCAAGCGATCTTCGACACCCAAACCGATGTCGCGGGCGGGACACTGGCTGTCGGCGGTGATGGACGTTATTACAATCGCGAGGCGATCCAAACCATCCTGCGCATGGCAGCCGCGAACGGGGTCAGACGGGCGCTGGTCGGGCGTGGCGGGATCCTCTCGACACCGGCCGCCTCCTGCGTGATCCGCAAGTACCGCACCCGCGGCGGGATCATCCTCTCGGCGAGCCACAACCCGGGCGGCCCGGACGGCGACTTCGGCATCAAGTTCAACATCGCGGCGGGCGGACCCGCGCCGGAGTCGGTGACCGACGCCATCTTCGCGCGGACCCAATCGATCCGCGAATACCGCACCCTCGACTGCGCGGCGACCGATCTCGACGCACTCGGCACGGTGCGTATCGGCGACATGGAGGTCGAGATCATCGACCCGGTGAGCGATTACGCCGAGTTGATGGAGTCGCTCTTCGACTTCAACGCCATCCATCAGCTGTTTAATTCCGGCATCTTCCGCATGCGGTTCGACGCCATGCACGCGGTGACCGGACCCTATGCCAAGGAGATCATCGAGACGCGCTTGGGCGCAGCACCGGGCACCGTCCTGAACGGTGAAGCCTTGGAGGACTTCGGCGGCGGGCATCCGGATCCGAATCTCGCGCATGCCAAGGAGCTGGTGGCCTTGACCGAAGGACCGGATGCGCTGGACTTCGGCGCTGCATCGGACGGCGACGGCGATCGCAACATGATCCTCGGCAAGCACTGTTTCGTCACACCGAGCGACAGCCTCGCGGTGCTCGCGGCGAATGCGCACCTAGTGCCCGGCTATCGCGCCGGTATCCGCGGCGTCGCCCGCTCCATGCCGACCAGCCAGGCCGCGGATCGGGTCGCCGAGCAGCTTGGCGTGGAGTGCTTCGAGACCCCGACGGGCTGGAAATTCTTCGGCAATCTGCTCGACGCCGGTCGCATCACGCTCTGCGGCGAAGAGAGCTTCGGCACCGGATCGGATCATGTCCGCGAGAAGGACGGCCTCTGGGCCGTGCTCTTCTGGCTGAACCTGCTGGCCGTGCGCCAGCAATCCGTCGCCGAGATCCTGGGCGAGCACTGGCGCCGTTTCGGCCGCAACTTCTATACCCGGCACGACTACGAGGCGGTCGACGCAACCGCGGCCGAAGCGCTGATGGACCACCTGCGGATCCTCCTCCCCGGCCTGCCCGGTCGGCGGCTCGGCAACCAGACGGTGAGCTACGCCGATGACTTCGCCTACACCGACCCGATCGACGGCAGCCGCTCGGAGCATCAGGGGATCCGCATCGGCTTCGAGAGCGGCGCGCGCATTGTCTTCCGTCTCTCGGGCACCGGCACCGAGGGGGCAACACTGCGGATTTATCTCGAATTCTTCGAGCCGGATCCCGAGCGTCATCTGCAGGATACCCAAGAGGCGATGCAGCCGCTGATCCTGATTGCGCGCGAGCTCGGGCAGATCGAGGCACGGACCGGGCGCAGCGAGCCGGACGTCGTCACCTAAACCGCGACCGGTGCGGTATGCGTCATGTGCTGAGTGGCTTAGCCGCGCCAGCTCCGACGATTTTCGGAGCTGGCGCGGTTTAAAGTCTTAAAAAAGATAAAATTTTAAACCGCGTCTCACCGAGATCGAGGACATCTCCAAAGCCCAACGCAAAATGAGAATGACGCATTTTGCTCGGGACGCCGTTCGTTAACGGTTCAAAAATAAGTCACACAACTCGACAAGTAAATACCTTTGCCAAGCTCGTCGTTGTCGTTGTCGTTGTCGTTGTCGTTGTCGTAATCGAGAACGACAACGATTCGGTGCTCAACTATCGTCGGCACAACCTACGGGGATGGAATTTTGCGGAAATCGCCAAAGTATTCTACTTTCCCTTTCTTAAATTTCTGAATCCCGTCGTCTACCGGGGTCTTTAGTCGGTATGGCGTCGGTGGCTCATCTTACCTTGCGGATCACTCTCGACGGGATTCAGCTCGGGATCGGCGTCCATAGCGGGCGCACGCCGCGGGTCGCCGTCCTCCTCATCTTCGTCCATCAGGATGCGCCGACCGTCACCGTCCATATCGTCGTATTGACCGGTCCGGGTCGCCCAGAAAAGCACGGCGACCGCAGCGAGTCCGAGGACCAGCATGCCGGGGATCAGGCCGTAGATCACATCCATCGTCGATCGAACCTCCACTTCATGCCATCAATCGCCCGCTCGGGTCAGGGCTCGCGCGGAGCGCCTTCGTCCCGCGGCTTGAAGACCGCACGAATCCGCGCCGAGTTGCCGATGACCGCCAGCGAGCTGAGGGGCATCGAGATGGCTGCGATCAGGGGCGTGACGACCGCGGCCATCGCAAGCGGGACCATGATGAGATTGTAAACCACCGAAATGCCGATGTTCTGGCGGATGGTTCTAAGGGTGCGTCGCGACAATCGGGCGGCCTCCTCGACACGCCCCAGCTCGCTGGACATGAGGACGATGTCCGCGCTCGCAATCGAGACATCGGTCCCACTCCCCATCGCAATGCCGACATCGGCCCGCACCAGGGCAGGTGCATCGTTGACCCCATCGCCCACCATCGCGACCCGACGGCCGTCGCGCTGAAGCTCGTCGATCACGCGATCCTTGTCCTCGGGCATCACCTCGGCGATGACCTCGACCCCGCCGCCGAGCTGGGCCGCGATCGCCTCGGCCGTCTCGCGGCGATCGCCCGTCAGAAGCGTCACCCGGATCCCGCGCTCGCGCATCCGCGCAATCACGCGTGTGGCATCCGGACGCAGCGGATCGGCAACGCCGAGCCGCAGCACCTCTTGACCGGCCCGCGCGCAATGGACAAGACCCGATGTCCCGGCCGACTGCCCCTCCCCGTCGGGCCAAGGCTGCACGCCGTTGCGGATCAACCACTCCCGCGAGCCCGCGAGGATCTCCACGCCCCCGACGTGCCCCTTGATCCCGAGCCCTGGCGCGACCTCGACCGCATCCACCGGCGCGGCGATGCGGCCGATCCCGGCACGCGCGCAGAGGTCGAGGACGGCCGCGGCAATCGGATGCTCGGAGAGCCGTTCGAGCGCTTGGAGCACACCGAGGACATCGCGCTCATTGGGGTTCAGATCCTGCGGTCCGTCGATCGGACGCCAACCACCGGGCGCGCTCGCGAGCCCGGTGACAGTCGGCCGTCCGAGGGTCAGCGTCCCGGTCTTGTCGAAGACGAAATGATCAATCGAGGAGAGACGCTCGAGCACGGCACCATTTTTCACCAAGATGCCGCGCGAGGCAGCAAGTCCTGTGGCCACGGCCACCGCCATGGGCGTGGCCATTCCGAAGGCACAGGGACAGGTGATGATGAGCACGGCCGTCGCCGCCATGACCGCGACCTCGACATCCACCCGCATCCAGATCAGGAAGGTCAGGGTCGCCAGACCGAGCGTTGCCGCAACGAACCAGGGCACGATCCGGTCGGCAAGCCGCTGAATCGGAGCCTTACTGGCTTGGGCGTCCTCGACCAGCCGGATGATGCGACCCAGCGCGGTTTCGCGCAGCAGCGCACCGATGCGCACGGTCAGGACACCGGCACCGTTGATGGTGCCAGCAACGACCTGATCGCCGAGCGTCTTGGCGACCGGTCGCGACTCGCCGGTCAGCATGGATTCATCCACCCGGCTGCCGCCCGAGATCACCTCGCCGTCGACCGGGATCCGCTCGCCGGGCCGCACCAGCACCCGCTCGCCGAGCTTGAGCGCGCGCACCGGGACGACCGACTCGGTCTCGCCGCCCTCCCCGTCCAGCCGGGTCGCGACCTTAGGCTGCAGATCGAGCAGCCGTTGCGTCGATGCCACGGCCTTACGGCGCGAGATCGCCTCGAGATAGCGCCCGACCAGGATGACGAAGAGAAAATTGACGACGGTGTCCCAGTAGACGTCGCCGATGTTCGAGATGCCAAGCGTGACATAGAGCGAGTAGATATAGGTGGTCGTCACGCCGATCGCGATCGGCAGGTCCATGCTCAGATGGCCCGAGCGCAAACCGGACAAGGCACCCCGGAAGAAGGGCGCACCCGAATACAGGAGCGTGGGTGTGGCGATTGCAAAGCCGAGCCATTGAAAAAGACCGCGGAATTCGCCTTGATCGGCGCCGGCATAGAGCGCGATCGAGATCCACATGAGGTTCATCATTGCGAACCCGGCCCAGGCCATGCGGTAGAGCATGGCGCGGTTCTCGCGCCCGATCGCACCCTCGGCGGATTCGGGATCGAAGGGTGCTGCGGCATAGCCGAGATCGGCGAGTCGGCGCAGGATCCGGGAGAGTTTCAGGCGTCCGTTGTCCCAGCGCACGCGCAGCCGCCGACCGGTTAGGTTGACGCGGGCCTCCTCGACCCCCGGCATGGCGCAAAGCCCCTTCTCGATTAGCCAGACACAGGCGGCGCAGTGGATGCCTTCGACCAGGAGATTGATCTCGCGGGACTCGCCGGCCGTGTCGGTAAACTCCTCCTGCACGGCATCGAGGTCGAAGACGGCCAGATCTTTCGGCGGCTCGGGGGGCGGACCGAAGATCTCGCCCTCGGGGGTGCGCTTGTAGAAACCCTCGAGTCCGGCGGCGAAGATCGCCTCGCAGACTGACTTGCAGCCGGTGCAGCAGAAGGACCGCTCGCGCCCGGCAATGTGGGCCGTCTCGCGCGCGGATTCGGCGACCGGAAGACCGCAGTGGAAGCAGCGGCTCGCGGCCGAGGAGGCATCCGAGTGCGCCTCCGATCCCGCTTCGGAGCTCGAAACCGGAGGCGTTCGGACCTTAGGGGCGAGCGACGTTGACACGCTCGCCGACGCTGTACTCGTCCTCGCCGGTCTGCGCGGCCATGAGGATGTCCCAAGCGCCGATCAGCGGGAAGGATGTCTCCACACGATAGCGACCCTTGGCCTCGCGAATCATCGGCAGGGCGAAATCGCGCGAGACGTCCGACGGTCGATAGGCATAGAAGATCGCCCGGTCGACGTCGACAGGCTGACCTGCATGATCGACCAGGACAAGCCTCATCGACTCCTCCACACCGGCCGTGAGGGGCCGGGGGATATCCGCACGCATCAGCCAACCCGGATCGCGCGCTTGACGCGAAACCATGGTGCGCTCGTAGTCTTGTCCGCGCTCGTAGTAGTTTGCATTGACCAATCCGGGGTTGGTCCGGATCGCAAGAATCACGAAAGTCAGATTCACGGCCAAGACCGTGACGAGCAGACCGATCCAGGCCAGAACCCAGGGGCTACGCAGCGCCGGGGTGGGTTTGGAGGGGGTATCAGTGGGGTGGGTCGTCGAGCTCATTGCGTTCTGTTGCCTCAATGTCTTTATCGCCATTCCCCGGATGTCCCGGGAGCCGCTTCGAGAGAGCCGACGCAAACGCCGGCTCTTGATCGCCCGGACCGGCCTAGCGACGCGGCCCAATAAAGACGCTCTCCCGGTCGGCCTCGACCAAGGCGCCGGACGGCCGCGCCGCTTCGACGTGAAACTGCACGGGCTGCTGCTCGCTGTCGAGCGATCGCTTGGGTACCTTCACGAAGACGACAGCGGGGGTCACTCCACCCGGCGGTGCGACGATCGGCTGGTCCGCACCCACGAGCACCAAGCCATCGGGACCCGTCACGCTGATCCGTACGGAGAGCTCCTCAGGCATCTTGTTGAGGATCTTCAGTGTGTACTTATTCTGGATGGATCCGTCGCTGAGCCGCACGTACAGCGGCGCGCGCTCGTGCAGAACCTTTAGATCGATCGCCGCCAAGGTCGAGAAGCCGTAGAGGATGCCTGCAAGTGCGATACTCATAATCGCCGCGTACACCCAGACACGCGGACGGAGCAAGAGTTTCTTGGTGGGCAATCCTTCGAGCTCGTCGAGCGAGGCATAGCGGATCAGGCCGCGCGGACGCCCGACCTTATCCATCACCTGATCGCAGGCATCGATGCAGAGCGCACAGGTGATGCAGCCTTCCTGCTGTCCGTTCCGAATATCGACACCGGTCGGACAGACGGCGACGCACTGGTTGCAGTCGACGCAGTCGCCGCCCGTGCGCGTTGCGCTGGTTTCGCCGCGCTTGACGCGTCCGCGCGGCTCGCCGCGCAACAGATCGTAGGTCGGCACGATGGTCGTTGTGTCGAGCATGACGCCTTGGATGCGCGCGTAGGGACAGAGCCAGAAGCAGGTCTGCTCGCGCATAAAGCCGGCAAGTCCGTAGGTCCCGACCGTGAAGAGCGCCACCGTAATGTAGGCCACGGGACCCGACTCGCCCGCGAAGAAGCTCCCCCACAGCGCGGGTGCGTCCGTAAACCAGGACACGAAGCTGATACCGGTAATGAAGCCGATCAGCAGCCAGAGCGCATGTTTGGTCGCCTTGATCCGAAACTTGCTCGCAGACATGGGCGCCTTGTCGAGCTTCCGGCGTTGGGGCGGACTGCCCTCGAGCTTCTCCTCGATCCAGGTGTAGATGTCGGTCCATACCGTCTGGAAGCAAAAATAGCCGCACCAGACACGGCCAACCAGCGCTGTCGCCACGGCAAGCAGGATGGCGAAGAACAGCAACAACAGCGAGAGCATCCAGAAGTCCTGCGGAAGGACCGTCGCGCCGAAGATGTGATACTGTCGATTCGGGATGTCGAACAAGACCGCCTGTCGGCCGTCCCAACGCAGGTATGGACCCAGGAAATAGATCAACCAGACCGACGCGGCCGCCCACTTGATGGTGCGCCACCGCCCCGCGAGCCGTTTGGCGTGAATCGTCTCCCCGCCGGTATTGACGTGCCAATGCTCGGCCTCGGCGTAGAGGTCGTCGACGGCGGTTTGGGTTGCCACAGGATTCGTGCTCACTGACCATCTCCACGATGGGGTCAAGGTTACGACAAGCGCGCTTGAGCATTGCGATTCGGGCGCATCGTGATGGCGCGCAAGAAGGAAGCGACGCAGGCGCGGCGTAACCGATCACGCCCCGGGGATCGACTCAGGTCGAACTGATCGGCCAGAAAACGACGTCGGCCCGTCGAGGTCACCCGGTCACCACTTCCGTAAATCGAGCAGCTTACGCCTCCCGCGACGTTTTGGCCATGCGTTTTCGCAAGCACAAGCAGTTGATTCGGAAGCCATTTTCGATACAAAAAAAGGGGGATCTCAGATCCCCCCTCGATGACATGACACCACGCCAGACGCCTTCAATGCTCGTTGTTCTTATGCGCCTGCGCATCCCGATTCATCAAGGTGATGACCTTATAGACCAGGAATACGATGATGATGATGGCGATGGCAACCATCGCGAGCGACATCCAAGTCACGAAGTCCCACGTCAATCCTCCAGTCATGTCGATCTCCTCCCTCGCACCCCTCGTTATCACGCGGACCGGAGCCGGTCTGCACGTTCTTCCCGTCGGCTCATCCGCCCCCACCGAGCTGGTGAACGTAGATGCCGAGCTTCTTGATGTCCTGATCGTCGAGTTTCCGAACCTCGACATTGTCGACCTTCGCCACCGAACCGAAGGCCGGCATCACCGCATCTCGCGTCTCGGCAATGCCGGGCTGATTGACGCCGTACATGATCGTATGCCGCGCGCTCTCGAAGCCGCCAGGCGCGAAGCGCCAGAGGCTGTCGGTGAGGTTCGCCGCACCGACGCTCACGACCTCTCCGCCCGGGAGCTCGGCGAGCACACCGTTGGCCTTTTCGCCGTGACAGGCGTTGCAGGCCTTGGCGCGATACAAATCCCAACCCTCCGGACTGCCTTCGCCGCCGTCACTCATCTCGACGACCCAGTGGGCAAGCGCATCGATCTCGTCCTGGGAAAGGATGCTCGCATGGGCGGTCATGGCCCCTTTACGTCCGTTCGTAATCGACTCTTTAATCTTCGCGATCGATCCACCGTAGAGCCAGTCGTCGTCCGCTAAGACCGGATAGCTCGGATTGCCTTGCCCGCCGCTGCCGTGACAGGCGGAGCAATAATCCCCGAACAGTACCTTGGCCGATGCCAGGGTGTACTGCAGCAGGCCCGGATCGGCAATGATCTCCTCGGCGGTCATCTGGCCGATCTGTTCCTCGAACGGACCGCGCTTCGCGTCGACCTGAGCGACACCCTGCTCATACTCCTTAATCTGAGTCCACCCTAAAAGCCCGGGTGTCGCATTCTGACCGATGGGCCAGCTCGGATACAGCACAGTGTACACGATCACGAACAGAATGGACGCCCAGAATCCGAGCATCCACCATCGCGGCGGCGGATTCGCCAGTTCCCGCAGGTTGTCGTCCCAAACATGCCCGGTATTGTTCTCGCCGGGAAAGGGGTTATTTTCGGCCATGTGGGTCTCCGGTGTTCTCGTTGTCCTCGTCGAACGGGATATGTTTCATGGCTTCGAGCTTTTCCCGGTTCTTGGGACGGAAGACATAGAAATAGGCACCGACCATCAGCAGGAAGATGACGACGGTGAGGATCGTGCCGATCCAATCGTTCGTCGTCATCGCCTGCCAATCAGTCTGGAAGTAGTCGCTCAGGCTACTCACGGTAGGTCTTGGACTCGTCGAGGGCGACCATGGTGCCGAGGACCTGCATGTAGGTCACCAACGCATCCATCTCGGTCTTGCCTTCCACCAGAGCCGGAGCGGCATCGATATCGGCATCCGAATAGGGCACCCCCACGGTTCGCATACCACGCATGTGCCGCTGCATCTTCGTGCCGCTCAGGTAGTTCTCGTCCAGCCAGGGATACCCCGGCATAACGGACTCGGGGACCAGAGAACGTGGCTCGCGCAGATGTTGACGCTGCCATTCGTCGGAGTACTTTCCGCCGACCCGCGCGAGATCCGGTCCGGTGCGCTTCGAGCCCCACTGGAAGGGATGATCGAACATGGACTCGGAGGCCAGCGAGTAATGCCCATAACGCTCGCGCTCGTCACGGAAGGGACGAATCATTTGCGAATGGCACAGATAACAACCCTCGCGCTGATAGATGTCGCGACCGGCCAGCTCAAGCGCCGTGTAGGGACGCATCCCTTCACCCGCCTTCCAGTTCCATTGCTCCTGAC
Organism: Thiocapsa sp. C2-2m; assembly: GCF_041903745.1. NCBI lineage: Bacteria > Pseudomonadati > Pseudomonadota > Gammaproteobacteria > Chromatiales > Chromatiaceae > Thiocapsa > Thiocapsa sp. C2-2m. The sequence continues at coordinate 234,900 of NZ_JBBWVD010000001.1, forward strand.
CCGCCTCGTCGACCGTCACGATCGGCTCTTTTCCGGCCTTGTCCCACACGATCTCCGGGTAGGTATGGTACTCCATGGTGTTCTTCATATAGAAGAGCGGGACGATCTCCACCAACCCGCCCACGGACAGCACCAGGGCCGTCACGATGAGCAAGCCCCAGATATTGACCTCCATCCATTCCTGAAAGGACTTCGGCTTTGTGTTTTTATCGGCCATATGCTACTCCGGGATCACGCTGCTGCCGGCAAGGCGCGCGCCTTGCTCAGGCTGCCTTCGGACAACGACTTACGCACGGTCATCAGGATGTTGAAGAGCATCACGACGGCGCCGAGCAGGAAGATCGCACCACCGACCGTTCGCATGGCGTAGTAGGGGTGCATCGCGTCCACGGATTCAACGAAGGTGTAGGCCAAGGTGCCGTACTCGTCATAGGCACGCCACATCAGACCCTGCATGATTCCTGAGACCCACATGGCCACGATATAGATCACGGTCCCGATCGTCGCGGTCCAGAAGTGGAAGTTGATCAGGCGCACCGAGTACATCTCGGTGTGATACAGCCGCGTCATGAGGTGGTAGATGGCACCGATCGAGATGCCGGCTACCCAACCCAGCGCACCGGAATGCACATGACCGATGGTCCAGTCGGTGTAATGGGAGAGTGCGTTGACCGTTTTCAGCGACATGACCGGACCTTCGAAGGTCGACATGGCGTAGAAGGCGAGCGCGATGATCAGGAAGCGCAGAACATAGTCGGTCCGCAACCGATCCCAGGCACCCGAGAGGGTCATCATGCCGTTCACGGCGCCACCCCAAGAGGGAATGATCATCGCGATGGACACCGCGGCCCCGAGCGATCCGGTCCAATCGGGCAGTGCGGTATATTGCAGATGATGCGCACCGAGCCAAACGTAACCGAACATCAAGGCCCAGAAATGGATGACCGAAAGACGGTATGAATAGATCGGACGCCCTGCCTGCTTCGGCACGAAGTAGTACATGATCCCGAGGAAGCCGGCCGTCAGGTAGAACCCGACCGCATTATGACCCCACCACCACTGGATCATGGCGTCCTGGACGCCCGAGAAGATCGAATACGACTTGAAGAGTCCGACCGGGATGGCCAGGCTGTTCACCACGTGCAGATAGACGATCATGACCATCATGCCGAGGAAGAACCAGTTCGACACGTAAATGTGCGAGGACTTCCGATTGGCGATTGTCATCACGAAATTGATGGTGAACGAGAGCCAAACCACGGCGATCAGGATGTCGATCGGCCATTCGAGCTCCGCGTATTCCTTCGATTGCGTCAGACCCAGCGGAAGGGTGATCACGGCCAGAACGATGACCAGATTCCAACCCCAAAAGGTAAACCACGCCATCTTGTCGCTCCAGAGGCGTGCGCCGCAGGTGCGTTGGACAGTGTAGAAGGCGGTGGCCATCAGGGTACAGCCGCCGAAGGCGAAGATGACGGCATTGGTGTGGAGCGGGCGCAAACGCCCGAAAGACAAATAGGGGCTATCGAGATTCAGTGCCGGCCAAGCCAGCTCCGCTGCGATATAGACCCCGACAGACGCGCCCACCACTAGGTAGACGACGGCCATGACCGTGAACCAGCGTACAACGTCGAAGTTGTACTTCCGTTCCAGACTGGCTTCCATTAGACCCTCCCAGAAAACGTCGGGAAAACAACAAGGATTATAAGGCGATCCAGCCGTCTCATGATGTCGCTCGATCGGGCGACGGTGCCCGGAACATATCACTTGATCAGAGTCGGAAAGTCAACACAGGAGCAGGGCATCGGACCTGGTCCATATGGGATATACCGCAACAAGCATTGATCTGGATCAGGTGAGGACCGGGGATTTTGACATCCTGGACGAACGGTACTACTTAAAAAAAGCGTCGATCGAAAACCCTTCTTTTTCCAGGATATCGCGTAGCCGTCTCAGCGCGTCCATTTGGATTTGGCGCACGCGCTCTCGGGTCACGCCCAGCTCCTGGGCGACATTCTCAAGGGTCGAGTTCTCGTAACCGTGCAGCCCGAAGCGACGCTCCACCACCTCCCGCTGTTTGGCATTGAGCTTACCGAGCCAGTGCTCGAGATTGGCTTGAATGTCGGTGTCCTGAATGCGGTCGGCCGGATCGTCGGCGGCCTCGTCCTGGAGCATGTCGACCAGCGGCTTGTCGGCATCCTTGCTGTAGGGCGTATCCACCGAGGCGATACGCTCATTCAGCCCGAGCATCCGCTTGACCTCGCCGATCGGTTTATCGAGCAGGACGGCGATGTCTTCGGTGGTGGGCTCGTGATCGAGACTCTGCGAGAGCTTGCGCGCCGCCTTGAGATAGATGTTGATTTCCTTCACAACATGAATCGGCAGGCGCACGGTCCGCGTTTGATTCATGATCGCCCGCTCGATCGTCTGGCGGATCCACCAAGTCGCGTAGGTCGAGAACCGAAAGCCTCGCTCGGGATCGAACTTCTCGACCGCGCGGATCAACCCGAGGTTCCCCTCTTCGATCAGATCCAACAGGGGTAAGCCGCGATTGAGATAACGTCGGGCGATCTTCACGACCAACCGGAGGTTGCAGACGATCATCCGCTGGCGCGCGGCGTTGTCGCCACTCTGAGCAGCGCGCGCGAGCGCGACCTCTTCCTCCGCGGTGAGGAGCTTGGACTCGCCGATTTCGTTCAGATAGAGACGGGTCGCATCGAAATCGCCTTCGCCCGAGCTGAAACGTTCGGACGTGGATTCAACGGCCGCCGGCTCGATCGGCTCGCACTCCACCGGCTCGCACTCCACCGGCTCGCACTCCACCGGGTCTGCCTCGTCCGAATCGATATCCTCGTCGGTCGGCTCGGAGTCTTCGCCGTCGAGCAGGATCTCGCCGTCAAGGTCCGCGGCGAGATCGGGAACATCGACCGTGGGCTCACGCGGATCGGCGCTTGACATCCACATCTTCCTCCGTGGGGTCGGACGCGGTTACGTTCGCGGAGGCAGATAGAGTAGCGGGTCGACGGCCGTGCCGTCTCGGCGGATCTCGAAATGCAGAAGGTAGCCGCCCCCTTCGACCGCTTGACCTACCTCCGCAACCGCTTGCCCGCGCTTGACTCGATCCCCTTCGGCAACGAGCAGCCTGCGATTGAACCCGTAAGCGCTCAGATATTTGTCATTGTGTTTGATGATGATAAGGTTCCCGTACCCCTTGAGTCCACCGCCGCTGTAGACGACTTGGCCATCGCCCGCGGCCTTGACCTGCTCGCCGGCGCGCCCGCGGATCCGGATCCCTTGGCGCGTGCGGTCGCCGGCGCTGAACCGCTGCGCGAGCGACCCCTCGAGCGGCCAGGCCCAGGACACGCCGGAGGCCGCGGCCGGGCTCGCGGCGGAGCGGACCGCCGCCTGGCGAGGCACGTCTCTCGAAGCAGACTCGGAACCGGCCGCCTGCGCCGGACTCGCCGCGGGCGCCGGTGCAGCAACCACTGCCGGAGTGCTCGGAGACGTGGATGGTCGAGGCGCAGGCGAGCCATCGGGGGCCTCGATCCGAAGGAGTCGACCGGCATAGATCGAGTAGGGTGACTCCAGGCCATTCCAACCCGCGAGTGTCCGAACACCGACGCCGTGCCGAGCCGCGACCTCGCTGAGCGTGTCGCCCCGACGGATGAGGTAGTAGCCATCCGGAACCGGACCGACCCAATCCCAGCCCCCGACAGGTGCCGGCGCTTTCGAGGCGCACCCCCCGAGCAGCAGGATCACGCACAGGACACGTCCGTAGAAGCCGACCGACAGCATTGCACGACGCCGCGCGGGGCGTGCCCAGGGGCCGTAGCGACCATCATCCGACGGGGGAGCGAGCAGGCCCCTGGAGATCTCGATATGATCCATTCGATGCATACGGCAATCAGTCACGTGTCGGAAACAAGTGGAGCACCGAATTTAATCGGTGTCGGTGTCGGTGTCGGTGTCGGTGTCGGTGTCGTTGTCGTTGTCGTTGTCGATTACGACAACCGTGCATTCTCTCGTCGAGTTGTTTTACTTGTTCTCGACCCGCTCCCAAGCGGTCAACTGCCGGATCCAGGGTTAAGACACGCCCGCAACCAAGGGCACGAAACTGACCGGCTCGAGGACCTCCTGCTCGAAGCCTTGAGCGGTGCGCGTAATGCGCAGAAGCACTTGTGCCTCCCCTTCCCAAATCGGCAGGATCATGACGCCCCCGGGCGACAACTGCTCGGCCAGCACGCGCGGGACACCACGCGGCGCGGCCGTCACCAGGATACCGTCGTAAGGGGCATATTCGGGCCAGCCCAGCGAACCGTCGTCATGCCGAAACCGGATGTTTCGATATTCGAGCAGCCGAAGCCGATCCCGGGCGCGCTCGAGCAAGGCCCCGATCCGTTCGACGCTGTAGACCCGGCGCACCAGCGATGCCAGGACAGCCGTCTGAAACCCGGAGCCGGTGCCGATCTCAAGCACAGTATCGGGCTTGGACGGCTCCATCAACGCCTGGGTCATCCGCGCGACCGTGTAGGGCTGAGAGATGGTCTGGCCATGACCGATCGGCAGCGCCGAGTCCTCGTAGGCCCGGCTCGCCAACGCCTCGTCGACGAACAGATGGCGCGGCAATCGCCAAATCACGTCGAGAAGCTCGGGCATTCGAATCCCCGCCTCTTCCAGACGCTGAATCAGGCGAGCGCGGGTGCGCTGCGAGGTCATCCCGATCCCTTGGTGGGCAGCCCCGGCGCTCAAGGGCGGGTATCCAACCATTGACGGACGGATTCCAACGCACTGTGTCGCGTCAGATCCACCTGCAAGGGGGTGATCGAGACGAATCCGCTGCGCACGGCGAAGAAATCCGTGCCGGGCCCGGCGTCCTGCTCCGGACCGGCGGGTCCGACCCAGTAGATACGACGCCCGCGCGGATCAAGCGCGGGGACGACGGCCTCCGCCTTGTGCCGATGCCCCAAGCGCGTCGCAACGAAGCCCTTGACCTGGTCGTATGGAACGTCCGGTACATTCACGTTCAGGATGATGGTGGACTCGAGCGGCGCCTCCCGCAACCGAGTGACCAGCTCAACCGCCACCGCGGCGCCGGTTTCAAGGTGCTGCGGCTCGTGCGCAGACATGGAGACCGCAATCGCCGGCAAGCCGAGAAACCGCCCCTCGGTGGCCGCCGCAACGGTCCCGGAATAGAGCACGTCGTCGCCGAGATTCGGGCCGTGATTGATCCCCGCCACCACGATATCGGGGTCGACATCCGCAAGGCCGGTCAAGGCGAGGTGGACACAATCGGTCGGGGTCCCGTCGACACGGATGTAGCCGTTGGCCATTCGGGTGGCCCGCAGCGGCACATCGAGCGTCAATGAATTGCTCGCGCCGCTTCGGTCGCGCTCGGGCGCCACGACGAGAACATCCCCGAGCGCGGAAAGTGCGTCGGCAAGCCTGATCAGACCGGGCGACTGATAACCGTCGTCGTTGCTCACGAGAATCTTCATGTCGTCCTAAACCACATCAGGAGAAAACCGATACTCGATCAGGGTCGACCGCGTCGGGGACGCCCGGATCATACTCAAAAGTACCCCAACCGACACCCCGAGCGCTTCGGCCCGACTCGTCGGGCAGCGCTGCTATACTGCGGCGCTGAACGACGACTCGACGCGAGCCGAACGCAAATTGAAAACGACGCATGGCGCTCTGGACCCGGTTTAAGTCGGACCAGCAGACGACACCTTCCGCCGCAGCGCAACGATACCCTGTCCAGACATGAAGAAACAAATCCAAGAATCTGATTTGGCATTGTTTCGCGAGCATGTCCAGGACGCCGAGCCGGCACGCCATGACCAAGTCGAGCATCAACGGCGCAGACCGCCTCCCGTCCCGCGACCGCGCCCGCTGGAGTTGCCCGAAGAACAAGGCGGCACGCTGCTGTCCGAGTCGGAGGTGGAGACGCATGAGTTTCTCTTCTTCACGCGCCCGGGTGTCCAACGGCGCCTGATGGCCGAGCTGCAGCGCGGCGGCATCGAGGTCGGACTCGAGCTCGACCTACACGGACTCCATGCCGAGCAGGCACGCGGTCTCCTGGTGGAGTTCCTTGCCGAATGCGGCCGGCGCCATGTCCGCTGCGCCCTCATCGTCCACGGAAAGGGCTATCGCTCCGCCGGTCGGCAGCCGGTCCTCAAACAGAAGGTCAATTATTGGCTACGTCTCTACGACGAGGTACTGGCCTTCTGCTCGGCCACGCGGCGCGACGGCGGGACCGGCGCCGTCTATGTCCTGCTGCGCAACCCGAGCAAGTCGAGCCGAACGCCCTGAGCTCTTGCCGTCCCACGCCGTGAATCCTGATCTCGCCGTACGGAATCCGAACCCTCCGACGGGCGCGCCAGGCCGTCGGACATGGTGCGGAACCATGGCCGGCGTCCTGCGGCTCATCGCGATCCTGATCCTTGTTTCCGCGGTGGCTGGAGTGGCCGGATCGGCATTCGCCCTTGTCTGCGAGCATCTCGCCGACGGCGACACCCGGATCGAGCAGCCAGGCATCAATGCCTTCCAGGCGTATTTCAACGTCGCGACGAGCGCCGCCTTCTTGACCGAGGCATTCGGCTGGTCGCGCGACACAGGGGTTCAGATCCACGCCTTCGAGGCATTCGACGAGCCACACAAATCAGCCCAGAACCTCCCGCTCGCGGACCTCGGTCTCGCAGAATCGACCTTGAATCACGGCGGGAGCTATGGGGCCGAGGGCTTCTACGGGATCTTCCGATACACGGGCATCGCCGGCTTCTCGGCAACGTCCCTGCGCCGGATCAGGCCCGGGGCCAAGCTCGTCGACCCGCTCCGCGTGGATTCCGAGGGGACCGCCCCGGAGTGGGCATCTCAATTCACCGGGCAGTTTCAGTCCAAACTTCCGAGCTTCGACTTCCGAGGCACGGCGCATGCCTTCGTCCGTGGCGTTCCGACCCCGGAGCCAGGGCTCGGCGATTGATCGGGCCGACGATAGGCTGTCGGCAGTCCACTGCGATTGCCTGACCCACGATTGCCTGACAGATGCAGCCCCAACACTCAATGCCATGCGTCTCGAAACTTAAATCTTGCAACCCGAAACCGCCCTGTATACTAGAACCGCCATGTTGACCTACCCCGATATCGATCCCGTCGCACTCGGCCTTGGACCCCTGCGGATCCATTGGTACGGGCTCATGTACCTCGTCGGATTCGCCGCCGCCTGGATGCTGGGGCGTTGGCGGGCGGGCCGGCCCGGGTCGGGCTGGACCACGGAGATGGTGGATGACCTCATCTTCTACGGCGTCATCGGCACCATTGTCGGGGGTCGGCTCGGCTACATGCTTTTCTACGGGTTCGACCAACTAGCCGCGAACCCGCTGAACATCCTGAAGGTCTGGGAAGGCGGAATGGCCTTCCATGGCGGGCTGATCGGGGTTCTGATCGCGATCTACTTGTTCGCGCGCCGCCATCGCATACAGTTTTTCCAGGTCGGGGACTTCCTTGCACCGCTCGTTCCGCTCGGACTCTTCGCCGGGCGGATCGGCAACTTCATCAACGGCGAGCTCTGGGGTCACCGGACCGATCTCCCCTGGGGGATGCGTCTACCCTGCCTGGAATTTCCGGCGCAATGCGCGGATCTGCCACAAGGGACGGTCTGGAGCATCCCGGTGCATGCGTCGCAGCTCTATCAGGCCGCGCTCGAGGGTCTTGCCCTCTTCATTGTCCTCTGGCTCTTTTCCAGCAAACCGCGCCCCATGATGGCCGTCTCGGGAGTCTTCCTGCTCGGCTACGGCCTCTCGAGGTTTGCCGTTGAATTCGTGCGCGTGCCGGACGCCCATATCGGCTATCTCGCCTTCGATTGGCTGACGATGGGTCAACTTCTGTCGATGCCCATGATCCTGTTCGGCGCACTGCTGCTCGCGCTCGCCTACAAGCGTCGCGCGGCGTCGTAGGCCGAGACCCCCAAGTGCAGGCGGCCGGCTGCGGCGGGACGCTCGCGTTCAGCTATCAGCTATCAGCTATCAGCCGTGAGCTTTTTGGATTGCAGGGTGTCGACGGCTGACGGCTCTCTCACCCCCCGATGCAGACATAAAAAAACCGGCCTCGAAGGCCGGTTTTTACTTGCGCCGGAGAAGGGTGCCGAACAGCGACTAGCTCATCTCCTTGATGTGGGCATTCATCCGGCTCTTGTGACGAGCGGCCTTATTGGCATGGATGAGGCCCTTGCGCGCGGCTCGGTCAATACGCGGAACCGCGTCCTTGAAGGCTTGAACGGCTGCTTCTTTGTCGCCGGCCTGGATGGCTTTGATAACCTTCTTCATGAAGGTGCGCAGGGTGCTGCGCTGCGAGGCGTTCTGCTGACGGCGGTCTTCTGCTTGACGGGCGCGTTTGCGAGCTTGTGCTGAGTTGGCCAAAGGGGTCTCCTGAAAATCCGGCGCTCTAGTGCTGTAATCCAAGTAAAGACCGCTTAGTATCCATGTGCCCTCGGGTGCTGTCAATCTGGGCAACGAGGAAAAGCGGCCATGACGGATCAAAAGTCAGTAGAAACAAAGGCCGAATCCGTAGCGACGATCTGCGCCAAGCTGTCGAGCGTCAACATCGACAGCGATACGCACGCATGATCGCTTGAATTACCCGTTTTCCATCCCAGCTCCCGGCATTAACGGAATCACATCCCGCGCGTTCCCGGACAGAGCCGCATCCATCCTTAAAAAGAGCACGGAGGCCCGTGCAATCGGAGATCGGAAACATGAAGACCTTTCCCTCATTTATCACGGCGATCCTAGCCATCACACTTGTCGGCTGCGGCACGACGACGGCGTCACGCACGACGAGCGGCGCGGCGGCCGGTGCCGCGGCAGGCGCGGCTATCGGATCCGCTAGCGCCAACGCGGGTCGCGGCGCCCTGATCGGGGCCGGTGTGGGTGCGCTCGGTGCCTTTGCGTACGATCAGCATGAGAAGGAGCTTCAGCAGCAGCGCGATCGCGAGGCTTGGGAGGCTCAGCGCAACCAGCAGCTCTACCAGCAACAGTCCACGAGCTACTGACGACCGGCCAGCCGATAGGTCCGCAAGCCATAATCCTCACCGCCCGAGCAGTCGGCTCCCGCCTCAACGCCGATCAGTCAGACGCGCCTCCGTCCTGGCGGACACGACGCCGCGGTGCTTCGCACCGCCGGCGCCGCCCTCTAAACCGCGTCCAGAGCGACATGCGTCATTTTCATGCTGCGTTTGGCTTCGGAGATGTCCTCGGTGTCGGTGAGACGCGGTTTAAAATTTGATATTTTTTATTACTTTAAACCACGCCAGCTCCGACAGCCGTCGGAGCTGGCGCGGCCAAGCCACTCCCACAAATGACGCATACCGCACTGGGCGCGGTTTAGATCCCGACCTGACCTCGGGGCGTCGCACAGATCCGAAACCCCAGAGGTCTGCGCTTGACCGGTGCGCTTCGGCTGATCCGATCGATAGATCGATCGCCGCCGCCACCCCACACCCCTATAATCCGCGCTTTTTGCGGAGTCCCATCAGCCGTGGCCTCACTCGCCGCCTCCATCGCCAAGGTCGGTAGCAACACCTTTCTCTCGCGGGTCCTCGGCTTCGTACGCGACCTAGTGGTCGCCCGGATCTTCGGCGCCGACGCCGGAACGGATGCCTTCTTCGTCGCCTTCAAGATCCCGAACTTCATGCGCCGGTTGTTCGCCGAAGGCGCCTTCTCCATGGCCTTCGTGCCGGTACTCAACGAGTACAAGGAGAAGCGGGGCTTCGAGGCGCTCAAGGCCTATGTCGATGCGGTCGCCGGCACGCTCGGGGCCGTTCTGCTGCTGGTCACGGTGCTGGGTGTCCTGGGTGCGCCCGTGCTGATCCTGGTCTTCGCCCCGGGCTTCGTGAACGAGCCAGAGCAGTTGTCCCTGGCCACCGAGATGCTGCGCCTGACCTTTCCGTATCTCTTGTTCATCTCGCTGACCGCCTTCGCGGGCGGCATCCTCAACACCTACGAGCGCTTCGGCATCCCGGCCTTCACGCCCGTTCTGCTCAACATCTCGCTGATCCTCTGCGCGGTCTATCTCGCGCCGCTGATGGACCGGCCGATCGTTGCGCTGGCATGGGGCGTCTTCATCGCCGGCATCGCACAACTGTTGTTTCAGATCCCGTTTCTCCTTCAGCTCAAGCTGCTGCCGCGTCCGCGCCTGGCGACGGACGATCCGGGCGTGCGCAAGACGATCAAGCTGATGGTCCCCGCCCTCTTCGGGGTCTCGGTCGGTCAGATCAGCCTGCTGCTCGATACCCTGCTTGCCTCCTTCCTGGTTACCGGGAGCATCTCCTGGCTCTACTATTCCGACCGGTTGATGGAGTTCCCGTTGGGGATACTCGCCGTGGCGCTGGCGACCGTGATCCTGCCGCGCCTGTCGCAGCGTCACGCCGCCGACGATCCGGTCGCCTTCTCCTACACGATGGACTGGGCGCTGCGCTGGGTCCTGTTGCTGGGCGTGCCCTGCGCCGTCGGCCTCCTCCTCTTGGCCGGCCCGATGATCGCCACCCTCTTCTATTCCGGCGAGTTCGGCGCGAACGATGTCGAGATGGCCAGACTGAGTCTCATGGCCTACTCGCTCGGCCTGGTCGCCTTCATGGGGATCAAGGTGTTGGCGCCCGGCTACTACGCCCGTCAGGACATGAAGACCCCGGTGCGAATCGCGGTGATCGCACTGGTGACCAATATGGTCTTCAACCTGATCCTGATGTTCCCGTTCGGCCATGCCGGGCTTGCAGCGGCCACGACGATCGCGGCCATCACCAACGCCGGCTTGCTGCTGCGCGGACTGCTCAAAGAGCGCATCTTTCGCCCGGAGCACACATGGATCCCGCTGATGATCAAGGCGCTGATCGCCAACCTCCTGATGGGGATGATCATCTACTGGGGCGTCGGTACGACGGCGGATTGGATCGCCATGGGTGTCGGCGAGCGGATCTGGCGTCTGCTGATGTGGATCCTGGTCGGCGGGGCCGTCTATGCGGGAGCGCTGCTCGCGATGGGCATTCGTCCACGGCACTTCATGGGGCGCGAATAAGACCAAGCCCCGCTCGGCATGATTCGGGCGGGTTTCGCCTTGCCCCGGAGACTAGTGCGGCACGGCAGATGTGTCGAGACCGTTCGTTGTCGTTGTCGTCATCGACCATCGATGCGACAACGACAACGAAAATGATCTCGGACGGTCTCGGAATCTCTGCAGTGCTCCACTAGCCGAACGACGGCACGCTTCATCGGCGGGATCGTCGAGACATCGTGTTCGAGCGTGAATCGCCGGGGATGGTTCGGGGTCTTCCGGTGCTCGCGTATACTGGCGTTCCGGTTTCCCGAGGCAGATGGCAATGCGGCTGATCCGAGGCTTATACAACCTGCGCCAGACCGACCGAGGTTGCGTTGCGACCATCGGCAACTTCGACGGTATCCACTTGGGACATCGGACCGTCTTCCAGCGGCTGTTGGCACGCGGACGCGAGCTCGGTCTGCCGGCGACCGTCATCACCTTCGAGCCGCAGCCGATGGAGTTTTTCGCACCCGAGTCGGCCCCCGCGCGGCTCACCCGTCTGCGTGAAAAGTTGGCGGCGATCCAGGACTGCGGCATCGAGCAGGTGATGCTCCTCGAGTTCAACCCCAAACTCGCCGGGATGGGTGCACGCGACTTCGTGCAACGGCTTCTGCTCGACGGGCTCGGCGTGCGCTATCTCCTGGTCGGCGACGACTTCCGCTTCGGTCGCGGCCGCGAGGGGGACTATGCCCTGCTGCACGCGATGGGCCAGGCCGGCCGGAACGACGGCAGCGGGTTCGAGGTCGAGGATCTGCATACCATCACCCACGGCGCCGAGCGGATCAGCAGCACTCGGGTGCGCGAGGCGCTCGGTCGCGGCGACCTCGAGCAGGCCCGACACCTGCTCGGGCGCCCTTACCGGATGCAAGGCCGCGTCTCCCACGGCGCCAAACGCGGTCGCGGCATCGGCTTTCCGACCGCAAACATCGACCTGCACCGACGTTTCAGCCCGGTACGCGGCGTTTACGCCGTCATGGTGTCCGGGCTCGGACCGAACCCGCTCCCGGCCGTCGCCAATGTCGGCACACGTCCGACCGTCAACGGCAAGGACTATCGGCTCGAAGTGCATCTCTTCGACTTTGACCGAGAGATCTACGGACACCATCTGGAGGTCGAGTTTCGGCTGAAGCTGCGCGACGAGAAGCGCTTCGAGTCCTTCGACGCGCTCAAGGAGCAGATTCAGATCGATGCGCGGGTCGCGCGCGAGTATCTCCGATCGACCGCGCAGCATGACCCTGGCAGCCACCCATTGCCCCCGGGCGCCGGCCTCCGGCCCTGAGTCGGCTCGAGGTTCGGACCCGGACGCGATCGCCTTTGCCTCGCGCGGCCGAGCAAGCCACAATCGTACCCTGTTCGCCCCGGAGCCCGTTCGAGGATCCTACGCGACCCCTTCCGACGCACCGAGAGCAAGCCACGTGACCGACTATAAAGACACCTTGAATCTCCCGAACACGGGCTTTCCGATGAAGGCGAACCTCGCCCAGCGCGAGCCCGCGATGCTCGAGCGCTGGGAGTCGATGGCGCTTTATTCCCTGATCCGCCAAGCCCGAGCGGGCGCTCCGACCTTCATCCTCCACGACGGCCCGCCCTACGCTAACGGCGAAATCCACATCGGCCATGCGGTCAACAAGGTGCTCAAAGACATCATCGTCAAGGCGCGCACGCTCGATGGATTCGATGCGCCCTACGTGCCGGGCTGGGACTGTCACGGCCTGCCGATCGAGCTGCAAGTGGAAAAGAAGAAGGGCAAACCGGGGCATAAGATCAGCGCCGCTGAATTTCGCGTCGCCTGTCGCGACTATGCCGCCAAACAGGTCGACGGTCAGCGTGCCGATTTCAAGCGTCTCGGTGTCTTCGGCGACTGGGAGAATCCTTATCTCACGATGGACTTCGCCTTCGAGGCCGAGATCATCCGCTCGCTCGGGCGCATCATCGCCAACGGCCATGTCCAGAAGGGCTTCAAGCCGGTGCACTGGTGCATCGACTGCGGATCGGCCCTGGCCGAGGCCGAGGTCGAGTATGCCGACAAGCAATCGATCGCCATCGACGTGCGCTTCCCCGTTGCCGAGCCCGAGTCGCTCGCGGCGCGCTGTCACGGCACGCCGAACGGCTGCGGCGAGGGTCCGGCCTCGATCGTCATCTGGACCACGACGCCCTGGACCCTCCCTGCCAACCAAGCCGTCGCGCTCAATGCCGAGCTCGAGTACGTGGTCGTCGCGGTCGAGTCCGCGCAGGGCCACGAGCGCCTGATCGTCGCCGAGGGTCTGCTCAAGGACACCATGGACCGCTGGGGCATCGAGCAGTATCGGGTGCTCGGCTACGGGCGCGGCATCGATTTCGAGGGGCTCAAGCTCAGGCATCCTTTTTACGATCGCGAGGTGCCGGTGATCGTCGGCGAGCATGTGACGCTCGACGCCGGTACCGGGGCCGTCCACACCGCGCCGGGCCATGGTCTGGAGGACTACATCGTCGGTCAGCGCTATCACCTGCCGGTCCACAACCCGGTCGGCGGCGATGGACGCTTCCTGCCCGACACGCCGCTCTTCGCGGGCGAGAACGTCTTCAAGGCCAACGAGCAGGTCGTCGAGACCCTGAAGGCCAGAGGCGCGCTGCTGCTGGCGACCCGCTTCACGCATAGCTATCCGCATTGCTGGCGGCACAAGACGCCGATCATCTTCCGCGCCACGCCGCAGTGGTTCATCGGTATGGAGAAGCATGGGCTGCGCAAGGCCGCCCTGCGCGAGATCGGCCATGTGAGCTGGATGCCCGACTGGGGTCAGAGCCGGATCGAAGGCATGGTCCAGGGCCGGCCGGACTGGTGCATCTCGCGCCAGCGTACCTGGGGTGTGCCGATTACACTCTTGGTCCATAAGGTCACGGGCGAGCTGCATCCGCGCACCGCCGAGCTGATCGAGGAGGTCGCAAGGCGGGTCGAGCAGCAAGGCATCGAGGCCTGGTTCGCACTGGAGCCGGCCGACCTCCTCGGCGAGACCGAAGGTGCCGAGTACGACAAGGTGCACGACACACTGGATGTCTGGTTTGATTCCGGCGTCACCCACGCCTGCGTGCTCGAGCATCGCGACGGGTTGCGTGCGCCCGCCGATCTCTATCTGGAAGGCTCGGACCAGCACCGCGGCTGGTTCCAAAGCTCGCTCATGACCTCGGTCGCCATGCACGACCGCGCGCCCTATCGGCAGGTGCTGACCCACGGCTTCACGGTCGATGCCAAGGGCGAGAAGATGTCCAAATCCAAGGGCAACGTGGTCAAGCCGCAGGATGTCATGAAGACCCTGGGGGCGGACATCATCCGTCTGTGGGTCGCGGCCACCGACTACCGCACCGAGATGAGCGTCAGCGACGAGATCCTCAAACGCACCGCCGATGCCTACCGACGCATCCGCAACACCGCGCGCTTCCTGCTCGCCAACCTCAACGGCTTCGATCCGGCGACCGACAGCGTTGCACCCGAAGCCATGCTGGAACTGGACCGTTGGGCTGTGGATCGCGCCTTCCAGCTTCAGCAGGAGGTCATCGAGGCTTATCGCGACTACCAGTTCCACCTTATCTATCAGAAGGTCCAGCAGTTCTGTGTCGTCGACATGGGGTCCTTCTATTTGGACGTCATCAAAGACCGTCAGTACACCACGCAGGCTGACAGCCTGCCGCGTCGCTCCTGCCAGAGCGCGATGTACCACATCGCCGAAGCCATGAGCCGCTGGCTCGCCCCCATCCTCAGCTTCACCGCCGAGGAGATCTGGCAGCACCTGCCGGGCGAGCGCGCCGAGACCGTGTTCGTCGAGACCTGGTACGCGGGACTCTTCCCGCTCGCCGACGGCGACCCCATGGACCGCGCCTTCTGGGATCAGGTCATCGCGACCCGGCTGGCCGTCGGACCTGCGCTGGAAACCGCGCGCAAGGCGGGGCTGATCGGCTCATCGCTGGATGCCGAGCTGGATCTCTATTGTGCCGAGCCCCTCGGCGCCGTCCTCGCTCGCCTAGGCGAGGAGCTGCGTTTTGCGCTCATCACCTCGGAGGTCCGTCTGCACCCGTCAAGCGAGCAGCCGACGGATGCGGTCGAGACCGAGCTGAAGGGGCTCGCAGTGCGGGTGCGACCCTCCAAGCGGACCAAGTGCGTGCGCTGCTGGCATCATCGGCCCGACGTGGGAACACATGCCGATCACCCCGAGCTTTGCGAACGCTGTGTGGAAAACGTCGCAGGCACGGGCGAGATCCGCCGTTATGCCTAAGGCCCACGCGTCGGCGACAGACGCCGCACCGGTCGACTCCGCGACCCACTCGGCGACTTGCCCGAGCACCAAAGGGGGCGCTATGAAACACTGGCTCTGGCTTTCGCTCGTGGTGCTGGTTCTGGATCAAGCCACCAAGTGGTTGGTACTGGGTCTGCTCGAACCCTTCGAGATCATCGAGCTGATCCCGAATTTTAATCTGACCCTGATGTTCAACACCGGCGCCGCCTTTAGCTTCCTGGCCGATGCCGGGGGTTGGCAGCGTTGGCTGCTCGCCCTTGCGGCCGTCGGCATTACGGTCGCACTCACCGTCTGGCTGCTGCGCCTGAAATCCGGAGAGGACACCCTAGCGTTCGGACTGGCACTCTTGATCGGCGGGGCTGTGGGCAACCTAATCGACCGAGTCATGCTCGGTCATGTGGTCGACTTTATTCAGGTCTATCTTCCGTTTATCCCGCTCGCCATCTTCAATCCCTGGCCCTCGTTCAACATTGCGGACAGCGCCATCAGTGTCGGCGTTGTCGTCATGCTGATCGCAACCTTGCGGGAGAGCGAGCGCACGTGAGCCAGAGCGCGCCGCACGGATCCACTCGCTCCCGAGGCAGGCGGCTCCGCAACCACGCAGACTGAGGGGTCGAAGCGTTGGACGATCGGTCGAGGGTATACCCGAGCGATCGCAACGGCTCGTTCTCGGTATCATGCAGGCCCGATCGCGAGCCCAAATCACGAATCACACAGGACCCCCGAGCAATCCCGCTCGACGGGACCCGCACGCAGCCATCTCCAAGACCCGCGTCCGTCGAGACGAAAAGACCCACCACCAGAAGGCTTCGCCATGAGAATCGCCATCCTCTCGCGCAACCCGACGCTCTATTCGACTCGGCGCATCGTCGAGGCTGCGCGCATGCGTGGACACGAAACCAAGGTCGTCGACGTCCTTCGTTGCTACATGAACATTACCTCGCACGCACCCTCGATCCATTATCGAGGCGAGGAGCTGAGAGACTTCGACGCCGTCATCCCGCGCATCGGCGCCTCGGTGACCTTCTACGGGACGGCGGTGTTGCGTCAGTTCGAGATGCTCGGGGTCTATCCGATGAACGAATCGGTCGCCATCACCCGCGCTCGCGACAAGCTCCGCTCCGTGCAGCTGCTATCGCGCAAAGGGATCGGTTTGCCGATCACCGGTTTCGCACACGCACCGGATGACGTCGAGGATCTGATCAAGATGGTCGGCGGCGCGCCGCTGGTCATCAAGCTGCTGGAGGGCACCCAGGGCATCGGCGTCGTGCTCGCCGAGACCCAGCAGGCCGCCGAAAGCGTGGTCGAGGCATTCATGGGCCTCAAGGTCAACATCCTGGTTCAGGAGTACATTAAAGAAGCGAACGGCGCCGACATCCGCTGTTTCGTGATCGGCGACAAGGTCGTCGCGAGCATGAAACGCCAAGCCAAGCCCGGCGAATTCCGTTCCAACCTCCATCGCGGCGGAAGCGCCTCGCTGATCCGCATCACACCCGAGGAACGCTCGACCGCCACCCGAGCCGCCAAGATCATGGGCTTGAACGTCGCCGGCGTCGACATCCTGCGCTCCAACCATGGCCCGGTGGTGATGGAGGTCAACTCATCCCCCGGGCTCGAGGGGATCGAGCGGGCCACCGGCAAGGACATCGCCTCGCAAATGATCGAGCTCGTCGAGAAGAACGCGGTCCTCGGCAAGACGCGGACGCGGGGGCAGGGGTGACCGGGGGAGAGTGGTTAGTGGTTAGTGGTTAGTGGTTAGTGGTTAGTGGTTAGTGGTTAGTGGTTAGTAGCCAGCCGCCAGCATTATCCTGCATCGCCTGAGCGGCTCAACGGCTCCCGTCAGCCTGGAAGCTGAGAGCCGAGAGCTGAGAGCTGATAGCCGGAGGCAGCAGGCAGCAGGCAGAAAGCCAAACCCCACAAGATGGCAATTTCATGACAAGATCACGGCGTCTGTCTCCAAGGACGCCATCCGATGACCGCAGCCTCCGTTACCATCGCCGGTCGCGAGATCCAGCCCGGCGAGCGCGCCAGGGTTGACATCCCGCTGCCCAATCTCTACACCACCACGCCGGTCTTCATGCCGGTGCATGTCATCCGAGGCCGCAAACCCGGTCCCCGTCTGTTCGTGACGGCATCGGTCCACGGCGACGAGATCAACGGGGTCGAGATCATTCGACGGCTGTTGATGCAGAAGTCGTTGAGCCGCCTGCAGGGTACGCTGCTCGCCGTGCCCGTCGTCAACGTCTACGGTTATGTCCGCCAATCGCGCTACTTACCTGACCGACGTGACCTGAACCGCAGCTTTCCGGGCTCGGAGAAGGGCTCGCTCGCTGCACGCCTGGCCGCGACCCTGATTAGCGAGGTGATCGAGGGCTCGACCCACGGGATCGATCTACACACAGGCGCGATCCATCGCGAGAACCTGCCGCAGATCAGGGTCACCCTCAGTGCCGGCGAAGGCATGCCGGCTTTGGCACGTGCCTTCGAGACACCGGTCATCCTCGACGCCGAGGTGCGACCCGGATCGCTGCGCGCGGAGGCCACCGCACGCGACATCCCCATCTTGCTCTACGAGGGCGGCGAGGCGCTGCGTTTCGACGAGTTCGCCGTGCGTGCGGGCCTCCGCGGTATCCTCGGGGTCATGCGCCATGTCGGCATGATCCGCGGCAGCCCCGCAAGGCGGGCCATCGGCCATGAGCCGCTCGTCGCCCGCTCCAGCGTCTGGATCCGTGCCGGGCAGAGCGGCATCCTGCTCTCGCTCACCCCGCTCGGCGCCCATGTCAACAAGGGCGACACCCTGGGTATCATCACCGACCCCTTCCGACCGGTCGACGACCCGGTGCTTTCCCCCGTGAGCGGTATCGTCATCGGCCGCACCAACCTCCCGCTCATCACCGAGGGCGAGGCACTCTATCACCTCGCCTGCTTCGGCAAGCCGGAGGCCGCCGCGGCCTTGTTGGAACAGTACCGCGATGCTCTGGATCCGGATGACGAGGAGGAGACGGTCATCATTTGATCCCTGCCCTTTCGCGCGCGAGCGGAGAACAAGGAGAACACTGGACTTCCGCCTGCGCCATCGTGCCCTTCAACCCCAACAGCAGCCCATCGTTGAAATCGCTCGGGTCGTAGCAGCCATCCTCGTCCCACAGGAGCCTTCGAGGCTTCCCGAGTTCTCCGGCGCCTCTCTTCCTGCATGCCACGGCCTGTCGACTCCGACGGACATCCACACACTCGCCCTTACGCGTGCTTCATCTCGGCTTCCGGGTTCAGTACCCCGTCGCCATCCGCGGGTTGGCGATCTCGAAGCTGTACCAGCACTTCAGGGAGCGCGATCTCCCCTGCGGCCTGCAGGATTCTCTGTGTACGCTTGCCCTGTCTCTTGTTCGCGACTTGCGCCGCTCCGCAACAGGACCAACACGCGATACGGGCGGGTGGCTAACCCTTGCCCGACCGGGGCTTTCACCCGGCAAGAGACGCCGAGCTTTGCTCGGCGCTAACTGAAGTCGCCCCTTGAGAATCTTCGGTGGTCAGGTAGAGCGGCGGATGTCTGCTATGGGTATCGTCAGGGTGACTTGGCGATGCAGCAGCTCGATCAAGAGTTGGGCTCGGCGCTCTCCTTGGTGGACTTTGAAGATGGCGTCAAGCCCGCGGAAGGGGCCTTCGATGATCTCGACCTTCTGTCCCGGACAGAACTCGGATCAAGCGGAACGGGCGTCGAGACGACGCTGAATCTCCGCGATCATGGCATCCTGTACGGGCAAGGGCTCGCGGCCGAAGATCACGCCGACCATCGCAAACACGGTGAAAGGTACCGAAAACAACCCGAGATCGATCGGTCCGAAGCCCAGGAGATTACCGAGCGAGGTGAGCGTGACACCGCCCCCGAGGGTCAGCAATAGTGCTGCTGCGACGCGAATCCGAGGAGATCCATCAGATCGTGTTCGATTATGTCCATCTTCCCTCCATATACGTCAACCGAAATCCATAAATCGTCAATAACGATCCTCGAATCCTATGTTTTGATCTCGCCATGGAGGCAACCGAGGGCCGCTTTCGAGGTTACCTCCGCAGCACTTAACCCCCTTCAGGGCTAGATCACAAGTCGTGAAATTCTATTGCGAATACGCAATGATCGAACGAAGGAGAACGTCCTTGTCATGCGTCACCTGCGTTCAAACGGATCCCTGAGGGTCGCCTCCGGCACGTCATTACGAGATCCGTAAACTCCGAGCGTCCGCCACTCGGCCGTCGAACAGGATGACGATGGTGCCTGTTCGGTCGACCCTGCGTTCCTGGACATCACGATAGCGCAGGCTGAACCTGCCCCTGCGCCGCAACGTCCCTTTCCTTCCGGGCCGATGCGGGCGCCGGGAGCTGTCCAGGGATGGGCGGTGTAGCTGTCTTTTACCCACACTGCACACTGCATCTGACCTTAGGTATCGTCCGTCCCCATGGACCTGTTCGGACGGACATTCACCGGCGGGGTCTTCGCACGAGAGCACTGTGGTCGAGGGACGGCGCCCGATATTCGGCGATATCGGCTCGGGACGTCTCCTGGTCGGCAAGATGCTGCGGGTGGTGATGCCGGACCATTAACACCAAGCGCACGTGGTTTTTGCAGAAGTACACTTCCCGTGCACTTCGGGCCGGCATTGCACTTCCTCGCCGCAGTGACCGCTACGCCTCGTCGGCGCGCCTTGTCCCTACGTCGCCCCGGCCTTCATTGGGGAGCGAAGGCCCGGACTTACTCGTGCCGTTCGGCCACGTTGAAGCCTTCGCGCCGGCATAGGGCGTCTTTTTCGGCCTCTTTGAGGTCTTCGCGCATCATCTCGGCGACGAGCGCCTCGAAGCCGATCTCGGGGGACCAGCCGAGGCGCTCGCGGGCCTTGGTGGCGTCGCCGAGCAGGGTCTCGACCTCGGTCGGGCGGAAGTAGCGCGGATCGACGGCGACGATGCAGGCGCCGGTGGCATCGTCGAAGCCTTTTTCGAGCTGGCCGGCGCCCTCCCAGCGCATCCGGATACCGACCTCGGCGGCGGCGGCGGCAACAAAGTCGCGCACCGAGTATTGGTGCCCGGTAGCGATCACGAAGTCCTCGGGGGCGTCCTGCTGGAGCATCATCCATTGCATGCGGACATAGTCCTTGGCATGGCCCCAGTCGCGCTTTGCATCGAGGTTGCCGAGATAGATCCGATCCTGCAGGCCGAGCTTGATGCGGGCGAGTCCGCGGGTGATCTTGCGGGTGACGAAGGTCTCGCCGCGCCGCGGACTCTCGTGGTTGAAGAGGATGCCGTTGCAGGCGTAGATGCCGTAGGCCTCGCGGTAGTTGACGGTGATCCAGTAGGCGTAGAGTTTGGCGACCGCGTAGGGCGAGCGCGGGTAGAAGGGCGTGGTCTCGCTCTGGGGCACCTCTTGGACCTTGCCGTACAGCTCGGAGGTGGATGCCTGGTAGAAGCGGGTCTTGCGCACAAGGCCAAGGATGCGGATCGCCTCGAGCAAGCGCAGTGTTCCGATACCGTCGGAGTCGGCGGTGTACTCGGGCTCTTCGAAGGAGACGGCGACATGACTCTGGGCGGCGAGGTTGTAGAGCTCGTCAGGTTGGACCTGCTGCATGATGCGGATCAGGCTCGAGGAGTCGGTCATGTCGCCGTGATGCAGGACGAAACGCCGATCCGGTTGCTGCGGATCCTGATAGAGATGATCGATGCGGTCCGTGTTGAAGAGCGAGGTCCGCCGCTTGATGCCGTGCACCTCGTAGCCTTTGGAGAGCAGCAGCTCCGCCAGATAGGCCCCGTCCTGCCCCGTGATGCCCGTAATCAGCGCCTTTTTGGTGGTCATGTCCTTACCCCGATGACGATATGCAATGTGTTGTGTTGCCGTTGCGTCGGCCCTGGACGAAGCGGTCCATCCTCGGTCAGGTCTCATGTCCTGAGCGCGTCCTGATGGTCGAGGAACCAAGCGTAGGTCTGTGCCAATCCGTCGGGCAGCCGGGTACGCGCGGTCCAGCCAAGGGCGGCGAGACGGCTGACGTCGAGGAGCTTGCGCGGGGTGCCGTCGGGCTTGTCGGTGTCGAAGCGAATCTCGCCTTTGAAGCCGACCACCTCGCCGATGATCTCGGCGAGCTCGCGGATGCTGACGTCTTCCCCGACTCCGGCGTTGACATGGGAGCACATCGGCCGGGTATGTACCCGGTGGGTCTCGGGCGAGAGCCCCATGAGGTGCACGCAGGCGTCGGCGAGGTCGTCGACATGCAGGAATTCCCGGCGCGGCGTGCCGGTTCCCCAGACGGTCACCGCGGACGCACCCTGGGTCTTGGCCTCGTGGAACTTGCGCATCAGCGCGGGGATGACGTGGCTGTTTTCCAGATCGAAGTTATCGCCGGGTCCGTAGAGATTGGTCGGCATCAGACTGCGGAAGTCCGTCCCGTACTGACGATTGTAGGACTCGCAGAGCTTGATCCCGGCGATCTTGGCGACGGCATAGGGCTCGTTGGTGGACTCGAGCGGTCCGGTCAAGAGGGCCTCTTCGGCGATCGGCTGCGGGGCGAGGCGCGGATAGATGCAGGAGCTGCCGAGAAAGAGCAGGCGCTCCACACCGTTGCGCCAAGCGGCATGGATGATGTTGGCCTCGATCATCAGGTTTTGGTGGATGAACTCGGCCGGGAAGCTGTTGTTGGCCTGGATCCCGCCGACCTTGGCCGCCGCCAGATAGACCCGGAACGGGCGCGTCTCGGCGAAGAAGGCATCGACCTCGCGCGCATCCGTGAGATCGAGCTCCTTGTGGGTGCGCGCGAGGATGCCCGAGACACCCGCGACCTCCAACCGGCGCACGATGGCGGCACCCACCATGCCGCGATGTCCGGCGACATAAACCCTCGACCCGACCTTGTCCTGCTCGCTCACGCCAATCTCCGTCTTGGATGCTGTGTGTTCGGGAGTGCGTAGGGTAGCGCCATCATGGGTCGACTCACCAGCCTTGCGCGGCAAGAATCCGCGAAATGCCGGCGTGCGCGCCTTGCGCCCCGCAGCAACCGCCCTGCAGCAACCGGTTGACGGAACCGCCGTCAGGTTCGACACTCGTTCCCTACCGAGCGCGACGTCGGACCGGCTTCTCGGCCGCCCGGGTCGAAGCATCGGGCACAGTGCTGCCGATGAGGGAATCTCCGGCTGCAGCACTGCAACGACGACCCATCATTCATTCTCAGGAGGTAACGATCGTGGCACAAAGCATGGGTGAGATCATGAATCCGGGCTCCGTAGTTCGCGACGCCGGGTTTCCGGACGCCCCGGAGGACTGGACGCGCGAGCAGGCGATCGCTGCGGCTCAGGCCGACGCGGTGACGCTGAGCGATGATCACTGGGACATGATCAAGGCGCTGCAGGACTATTTCGCACGTCACGACAAACCCAATGTGCGGGATCTTCACGACGCGCTCGAAGAGGCGTTCCACGGCCGCGGCGGCCTCAAGTATCTCTACGGGATCTTCCCGGGCGGTCCGGTCGCGCAGGGCTGTCGGTTCGCCGGGCTCCAGGCCCCGTCGGGCGCGGTGGACAAGTCGTTCGGAAGCGTCCAGTAGGGGGTTCTCGAGTCGCGGCGCGCGCTCGTGCGCTGCCGCCGCGATGTCGGTCACCCGACCGACATCGCGCAAAGAGGCCGACAGGATTCGTCCGAACTCTCATCAATAACGGACGCAATCCTTCTGACATATCGCGTCTTTTCGTCGGCGTTTGCTTGCCAATCCGGTCGGTCCCGCCTATCCTTGCCCTCGAACTGTTACCGCCTTTCGCTTGGGGACGTCCGAGGCTGAAGCCTGTACCGGACGTGTTGTGACGCCGGCCGGGGATGCTCGGAATCACTGCTCAACCGGACCGGCAGGCGGCGGCAGGCCGAATCCGGATCACGGGGGGGGAACCAATGATGTACGCGCGCAATTCTGTCGACGCACAGCCGATCGCCGAAGACGAGCACCCGCTTCGTCCCGATCGACGCACCTTTCTTGGGGCGCTTGCCGCGACCTCCGCGGGACTCTTGGTCGGAGGGGTGCCCGACCTTGCCGAGGCGGCCTCGAACCGAACATCCTTGCAGCGCCAAGTCGTGGAGATGGTGACGAGCATGCGTCGCCAAGGGCTGCTTCAGCCCAACGAGAAGACCTCTTGGTCGGTGTACGATTTCACCGCCCGCAAGAAGATCGTCTCGATCAACGAGGGCGTGCCGCGACAAGCCGCGAGCATGATCAAGCCGCTCGTTGCGCAGGCCTACTTCTTCCAGATGGACGGCAACCGCGGCCAGGTTCGCTACACGGACGAGGTGCGCACGACCATGGAGCGGATGCTCCAGCGCAGCAGCAATCCGGATACCAACAAGATCATGGATCTGGTCAGCGAGCGCCAGTCGCGCCGAGGCCCGGCGGATGTCGAGCTGGTCCTCAAGCAGCGCGCACCCGCCGTCTTCCAAGAGACCCGCATCGTCGAGAAGATCCCGACGACCGGCCAGACCTATCGCAACCAGGCATCTGCGCACGATTACAGCCGCTTCTTGATCTCGGTTTGGGACGGGCGCATGCCCAACAGCAAAGAGCTGCTGCGCATGATGGCATTGCCGGGCGGCGACCGCTTGTCCAAGGGTGTGGCCGGCTTACCGACGGCGGCGAAGGTCTACAATAAGACCGGCTCGACCGCGATGCTCTGCGGCGACATGGGGGTGATCGAGATCCCGGATCAGCGCGGTCGAAACCACGCCTACACGGTGGTCGGAATCATCGAGCGACCGAGCCGCGCCGAAAACTACGGAGTATGGATCCGCAGTCGTGGGGACGTGATCCGGCGCGTGTCGAACCTGGTCTACCAGGACATGAAGAACAATTACCGACTGGTCTGACGACAGTGCAGGGGTTTAGGGGCGCAGCGAGGCAGACTGAGCCGAGCCGTGCGAGGCACAACCTATCATCGATGCAAGTTGCGCTTCCTATCGTCAGCACAACCTACGAATTTAGTCCGCCTGGGAATCGCCTTTGGCGTAGGGGCGACTTGAGTCGTCCACCCCGCCAACCCCACAACATGAGGCGGCTAAAGCCGCCCCTACACATCACTGCCCGCCCCGACCGCTAGGTCCGCTTCAGAAGCCGCACGCAGATCGGCCCCAGAGGCCCCTCCTCGATGCGTCCGCACAGTTGAGGGATCAGGAGCAGCAGGCCGACGGCGGTCACGAGCGGCACCAGAAACAGCGACATGCCGACGGGGTCGCCGAGAATGGCGCGCTGAATCAAAACGGTGAGCAGCTGTATACAGACTACGCCGAGGATGGTACGCAGCCGGGTAGGGCCACGCAGGAACCACACGATCACCGACAGGATGAAATAGGGAATCATCCAAGCGGCCAGCATCAATGGCTCGAGCCGGTAGGCGCCGTCGAAGTGAGGCACCACGGCGATCAAGAACGATAAGGCAAACCCCGCAACCAAGGTCGAAAAGACCCAAATCTCTTGGCTTTCACGCGCGCGATCCATCGAAACACCCCCCGCTTAGAATGATCTCTGAGCGCTAATGATATACCGATGGCATGCCTTGTTCGTAACTCCGGGCGGAGCGTCACGTGACGCGGAGCGCCTGGGGCATGCGTGACACCGCGGAGCGGCGTCACGAGGGTCTGGCGTGTCACGCGTTTCTGTATGCTGCAATTCTTGGGCGCCACCATCGCGATCGTCAGCCGGCATTCGGTCGGCCGCGAGAGACCCCATGTGCATCTCGGTGGCTTGAGCGGGAGTCTGATCGGGCATCTTTGACCCGGAAGCGGATCGAATCGGCTTACCGCTACTGAGACCCAGGCAGGTGGATCACACGCTCGCGTACAGCTCGCGGGATCCGAGCCAGCGTTGAATTAAGGGTTCGACCCGATCGGGATAGCGTGCCAGGATCAGGTCCGCGGCCTGTTGAGCGGCGGCGACCAAATGTTGATCGCGCAGCGGGTCGGCCACGCGAAACTGCACGGTGCCGGTCTGGCGGGTACCCAGGACCTCCCCCGCTCCGCGCATGGCCAAATCGCGCTCGGCGATCTCGAAGCCGCTCTCGGCGGCGCGGATGATGCCCAAGCGCTCGCGCGCCACGATCGACAGGGGCGGATGGAAGAGCAGCACGCAGTGGCTCTGGACGGACCCACGCCCCACCCGTCCACGCAGTTGGTGCAGTTGTGCAAGACCGAGCCGCTCGGGGTTCTCGATGATCATGAGACTGGCGTTCGGGACATCGACGCCGACCTCGACCACCGTGGTCGCGACCAAGAGATCCAGAGCGCCCGAGGCGAAGGCGGCCATGACCGGCTCCCGCTCAGGCCCCTTGATACGGCCATGCACCAGGCCGATGCGGATGCCGGGAAGGCTCTCGGCCAGCTGGCGCGCGGTCTCTTCGGCGGCCTGGCACTCCAACGCCTCCGACTCCTCGATCAAAGTGCAGACCCAATAGGCTTGTCGCCCCTGCGCACAGGCTTGCTCGACGCGCGCGATCACCTCCTCGCGACGGGTGTCCGGGACCGCCACCGTGACGATGGGCGTGCGCCCGGGCGGCAGCTCGTCGATGACCGATAGATCCAGATCCGCATAAACGGTCATGGCGAGCGAGCGCGGGATGGGTGTGGCGGTCATGATCAACTGATGCGGCGCACCACCGGTCCCGCCGCCCTTCGCACGCAGACGCATGCGCTGATGCACGCCGAACCTGTGCTGCTCGTCGATGATCACGAGACCCAGATCGGAGAAAACCACGTCCTCCTGAAAGAGCGCATGGGTGCCCATCACCATGCGGGCACGACCGCTCGCGATGGCCTCGAGCAGACCGACACGCTCACGCCCCTTGTGTCGTCCGACCAGCCATACGGGCTCGATGCCGAGCGGGGCGAGCCAAGCCGCGAAGCCGCGTCGATGTTGCTCGGACAAGAGCTCGGTCGGCGCCATCAAGGCGACTTGAGCACCGGACTCGATCGCCTGGAGGGCGGCCAGTGCGGCGACCAGTGTCTTGCCGGCCCCCACATCGCCTTGGAGCAGGCGCTGCATCGGGCGATCACCCTGCAGATCGGCCGCGATCTCGGCGACGACGCGCTCCTGCGCCGTGGTCAGGCGAAAGGGCAAGCCATCGAGCAGTTGCCGCCGCAAGGTGCGGTCGCCCGCGAGTACAGGCGCCAGGATCGCCCGCTGGGCGGCACGCAGCCGTCGCAGACTGACCTGATGCGCGACCAGCTCCTCGAAGGCCAAGCGGTGAAAGGCCGGATGACGGCGCTCGACCAGATCATCGGGGTCGGCATCCACTGGTGGACGGTGCAGATAAACGAGCGCATCGACCAGGCTCGGCAGACCCAAGGGCAGCAGGACCTCCTCCGGCAGGCATTCGCGCGGTGCCTGTCCGGCCAAGAGCGCCAACGCCTGGTCGGTCAGACCGCGCCAAGAGGATTGCTGCAGGCCCTCGGTCGAGGGGTAGAGCGGGGTCAAGCGCTCCTCGATCGCGCCCGGCTCTTCGGACTGGATGCGATACTCCGGGTGGACAATCTCCAAGGCGCTCGGCCCCTGCCGAACCTCGCCGTAACAGCGCAGCCGAACGCCGGGCTTGAGCGCGTCGATCTGCTGCCGGGAGTAATGGAAGAAGCGCAACAGGAGCCCGCCGAACGCGCCGTCCGACACCCAGACCTTCAAGGAGCGGCGTCGTCCGCCCGAGAGGTCTACCTCCTGAATCTCGCCCTCGATCAGGGCCTCGTCGCCCGGTCTCAGCCCGTTGATCTGGACCAAGCGCGTGCGGTCTTGATAACGGTGCGGTAGATGGAAGAGGAGATCCTGCACCGTGCGCACACCGAGCTTGCCGAGACGCTCGGACACGCGCGGACCGACCCGTTTGAGCTGCTCCACGGGGATGCTGTCGAGCGAAGGGGTCGGAAGCGATGGATTCGCGGAGGACCCCGAGGTGTTGTCGGTCACGGCTGGGGGGTGTCCTCCGGGGTGCGATCGCGTCCGCTGCCCCTCATGTTCGGCTGTGGTGCGTTGGATGATGTGCGTGCGAACGGCCTCGGGATCGCGTATCGCGAGGCGGGCGCGTCGTCGCCCGATGCAATCGCGCCGCGGACCGGGAATAATTCAGTCATCCGTCGTCTGCTTCGACCGGTGCGCAAACACGTCATGTTTCACGAGGCCCTATGATCCTTCAAGAGTCATTCTCGGTCACCACGCAAGGCCGCGGCACCTACGACATCACCCGCACCGTCCAGCAGCAGGTTCGGTCCTCGGGAGTCCGGATCGGACTCTGTCATGTCTTCGTCCACCACACCAGTGCGTCCCTGATCCTCTGCGAGAACGCCGACCCGACGGTGCGGAGCGATCTGGACGCCTTCATGGCCCGATTGGTCCCGGACGGCGATCGGCTCTTCGAGCACAGCGACGAGGGTCCCGACGACATGCCCGCGCACATCCGGGCCATCCTCACGCAGGTCGAGCTGACCCTGCCGATCAGCGCAGGCGCCTGCGCGCTCGGCACCTGGCAAGGTCTCTATCTCTACGAGCACCGCACGCACGGGCACCGGCGCCGGATCACCTTGACCATTCAGGGCGAGTAGGGTCCGTTAAACCGCGCCCAGCGCGCTATGCGATGTTTTTGGATGGGATCGCCTCCGGCAGGCTGTAGGTTGGGCAAAGCGCAGCGTGCCCAACCCACGCCGGCCCGCGCCAAGGGCATGCGACGCGGCGGTTTGGAGGATGGGTTTCGCTGTCGCTCTACCCATCCTACTCGCTACTCGCCTTGAACCCGTGCCGCCCAGGCGAGGTCGGGGAGAGACGAGGCCCGCACCCCGCTCTACCTGCCCTTGCGCTCCGCGATAGCGCGGGCGAGCTGGTGCACGGCCATTGCGTAGTAGGTGCTGTGGTTGTAGCGGGTGATGGTGTAGAAATTCTGCGACCCTAGCCAGTAGGCGTAGCCGGTGCCGACATCGAACTCAAGCAGACTCACTTGGGAGGCGCCGCCGAGGGGGCCAGCCGGGGTGATTCCGCGGCCTGCGAGCTCGCTCAAGCTGTAGCGCGTCGCGAAGCCCGACTTCATCGCGCGCGCGGCCGCGGGGAATTGTACGTTTGCGCGCACGGCCACCGGCACGCCGGACTGCCAACCGTGTGCTTTGAAGTAGTTGGCGACGCTGCCGATGGCGTCGGTCGGATTCCAGAGATCTCGATCTCCGTCGCCGTCGAAGTCAACGGCGTAGTCGCGGAAGCTCGAGGGCATAAACTGCCCGAGGCCCATCGCTCCGGCGAAGGAGCCGCGCGGACCGAAGGGGTCGATACCCTCCTCCTTGGTCATGACCAGGAAGGATGCGAGCTCGCCTGAGAAATAATCCGCGCGGCGCGGATAGGCGAAGGACAGGGTCGCCAAGGCGTCGACGATGCGGGTCTTGCCCAGGTAGCCGCCGTAGCGGGTCTCGACCCCGATGATGGCGACGATATATTCCGGCGGCACCCCGTAACGCGCGCTGGCTCGATTGAGCGCGGCCTCGTTTTGCTGCCAGAACCGCACGCCGTTGGCGATGTTGTCCGGCGTCAGGAACTTGGCACGATAGCGTATCCAGGCCCCGGTCGGCCCGGTGCTCGGTCGCGGGGCCTGACGATTCATTGCGTCGATAATCCACTGCTCGCGTTTGGCGCCGGAGAGGACGGCGGCGACCTGGTTCGGCGTGAACCCCTGCTGCTGCATGCGGCGGATAAAGGGCTCGACGCCCGGATACCCGGCGAAATCACCGGTCACCGTCGCGGAGCCGGAGCTCGGATAAGGGTATCCTTCCGCGATCTCGCCGGGGCGAGTGGACTGGGAGCCGCAGCCCGTAACCAGGGTCAAGCACAGCAGAACAGCGATCGAGCAGACAACACGCATGGGCGATCCAGGACAAAAAATGGATGCCCGCTATAGTAAAGAAGTTTTTCAGTAAAGCAATTCAACCGATGAATTTAGCTCGCGATTGCGCTGTTAAACCGCGCCCGGCGCGGTATGAGATGTTTTTGGATGGGATCGGCCCCGGCAGTTGACGACCGTTGGGGTCGGCGCGGTTTAATCACCCAGAACCATGATCGCATCCATCTCGACTCGCGCCCCTTTGGGCAGGGCCGCGACACCGATCGCCGCCCGTGCCGGATAGGGCTCTTCGAAGTATCCGGCCATGACCTGATTGACCGACGGGAAGTGGGCCAGATCGGTCAGAAAGACGTTGAGCTTCACGACATCCGCCAGACTGCCGTTCGCCGCATGAGCTACCGCACGAAGATTGTCGAAGACTCGCCGAATCTCCGCCTCGATGTCGCCCGAAACCAGCTCCATGGTCTCGGGCACGAGCGGGATCTGGCCAGACAGATAGACGGTGCTGCCGACGCGAACCGCTTGAGAGTAAGTCCCGATCGCCTCCGGGGCCTGATCGGTCTTGATGATACTCTTTGCCATGCTGTGGTGACTCCGTGACGTATGGGTATCCGACGACATCGGCGTGAGCCTAATCCAGCGCGAGACTCACGCCAAGGCGATCGGGTCAGGAATGAAGGATGGAGGCCGGGCTGAGAGCGATCACCGTTTCAGAATTTTTCGTTGTCGTTGTCGTGGTCGTGGTCGTGGTCGTCCGGAATCCGATTACGATTACGACAACGACAACGTTGTCCCCACGCCCAGACATGGAGGCATGCGTCTTTGCGCAACGGGCTATACTCACGAGCTTGGAAATCCCGGATCACACGCGATGAAAGCACGCCATCAGTCCAACCTCGCCAAGCTTCGCCTGATCGGACGCGGCAAGGTCCGCGATCTCTACGCGATCGACAGCGAGCATCTCTTGATGGTCGCTAGCGACCGTCTGTCCGCCTTCGACGTGGTGCTTCCGCAACCGATCCCCGGCAAGGGCGAGGTGCTGACGCGAGTCTCGCGCTTCTGGTTCGCGCGCACGGCGCAGCTGGTGCCGAATCATCTCGCCGATATTCCGGTCTCGGCGGTCGTCGAAGATCCCGAAGAGCTCGCTCAGATCGGCGATCGGGCCATGGTGGTGCGCCGGCTGACGCCGCTGCCGGTCGAGGCGATCGTGCGCGGCTATCTGATCGGCTCGGGTTGGAAGGACTATCGGCAAGGCGGGGCGGTCTGCGGTATTGCGCTTCCGCCCGGCCTGCAACAAGCCGACCGGCTGCCCGAGCCCATCTACACGCCGTCGACCAAGGCCGAGATCGGCGGGCACGACGAGAACGTCGACTTCGCCCACACGGAACGGCTGCTCGGCCCCGCGCTGGCGGCGCAGGTGCGCGACATCAGCCTCGCCGTTTATCGCGATTGCGCCGAGTACGCCTTGGAGCGCGGGATCATTATCGCCGACACCAAGCTCGAATTCGGCCTCGACAGCGAGGGCCGGCTGCATCTGATCGACGAGGTGCTGACTCCCGACTCCTCGCGTTTTTGGCCGGCCGATGAATACCGGCCCGGCACCAGCCCGCCGAGCTTCGATAAACAGTTCGTACGCGATTATCTGGAAACGCTCGACTGGGACAAGACTCCGCCTGGGCCGATGCTGCCGCAGGAGATCATCGACCGGACCGCAGCCAAATACCGCGAGGCCGAAGAGCGGTTGACGCGCACCTGATCCGCCCGCGGAATCGCGGTAGGGTGGGCCGACTTCAGTCGCCCGCACACCCCGGCAACCGAACACCCACGGGGCGGCTGATGCCGCCCCTACCTCGCTCGCCGTGCATGGAGCGTCTGCATCGAGCGTTCGCGCTGGGGGCCGAGCGGGTGCTGGACATCCTTCAACCTAGATCCGGCCGTGTCTTCGGTGTCGCGGCCATCCTGCTGGACGAGCCTTGCCCGGTCTTCGCCGAATCGATTTGCGAGAGCCGAATCCTCGTCGTCGGTCGCGAGCGCATCCACACGGCCATCGCCGAATGGCCTGAGGTCGCGGCCGTCATCCTCGAGTTGGTTGCCGAGGAGGTCCATCGACTCGTCCACGACCTGGACGCCTGCTGCCTGATGAGCGCGCGTCGGCGGCTGGCCGACTTCCTGCTCAAACAGGGCCGCTGCAGCTCCGATGCGGACAATCACGCGGTCGTCGTCCTGCCGGCGGCCAAGGCGTTGATTGCCTCCAAACTCAACATCAGTGCCGAGACCTTCTCGCGCGAGCTACATGAGCTGGCCCATCACGGTCTCGTCGAGATCGAGTGGCGGACCATCCTGATCCCGTCGCTGGATCGCTTGGCGGCCTTCGTGCTCGACGAACCAATGACCGAGCGGCGCCCGGTGCAGACCAACGCGGAGCCTGTACCGAGCTGACGTCGCCCTCGACGGGACGGCGAGCGGACGGTGGCGTTGCCCCCGAGACGCACGGCGTCGATGTATACCGAGCCACCTCCGGGATCGAATGAGCAAGAGCGTCACCCGATCCCTAAACATCATCCGACGAAAAAATGCCGGATCAACCGTTTACCGCGAATCGTCGTCGGACCTAAACTCCCAAGTTGCCGGTCCCGTGCGCAGAAGATTGCGACCGGGAGCGTCGGGCTTTTGGCCGAACCGAATCAACTGCACGAGATCCGAGCTCACCTTGGGGTTGGTCGTGAAGTACGAGTGACCGAAGAGATCGGTACGTTCCCCCGTGAAGGTGATCAGATCCACCCGGCCGAGGTTTCCGAAATAGGTCTGCATCGCGGGAGAAATGTCCTCCGGGCGCAGCTGGCCGACGCGGTTGCGACTGCGAAAGAGGATCCGCGAGACCAGCAGCGCACGATCGTCCGGCGAGGCATAGATGCTCAGCCGACCATTCAGGAGGCGCGGCAACGCATGGTCGGGCCAAGCGCGGGTCAGATCGGGATCCGATACAAAACCGGTGATCTTCTGGCCGGCGATGTCCACGTCGATATCGGGCGAGAGAAGGACGAGGTTGTCGATTCGATAGGTATCGGCTGGATCCACACCGGCAGCGATCGCTTCGATCATCAACTCTCTGAGGGCGTTGAGGAGAACAGCCGTCCCTCGACTGTGCGCCAGCAGTTGAATGCGCTCCACACCGGGCGTCGCCGCGATCATGCGCAGTGTCTTCTTGAGATGGTCGACCGCGTACTCGGCGGATTCAGTGGTGGTGGTATAGGAGATCAGGAAGTTCCCGGTCGAGGAGGCCGGCCAGGTAAAGAAACTGCACACCTGCTCGCGACCGAAGAAGTGACACAGCTCCGCAGCCGTAAAGGCCGCCGTGGCGAAGGTCTCGTTGAAGCCATGGACGTAGAGCATGACCTCCTTCTTCGGCGACAGGGCCAAGCGACGCTGGATCTCGTCCTGAAAGGCCGCCTTGGTCTCGTCAAACTCGCGCATCTCGATCGGGTCCCGACTCAGTCTGTTCTCACCCGCCCGAACAATCAGGTAGGGCTCTTTCGGGAATGCCC
Organism: Thiocapsa sp. C2-2m; assembly: GCF_041903745.1. Lineage (NCBI taxonomy): Bacteria > Pseudomonadati > Pseudomonadota > Gammaproteobacteria > Chromatiales > Chromatiaceae > Thiocapsa > Thiocapsa sp. C2-2m. Next base: position 267,667 of record NZ_JBBWVD010000001.1, read on the forward strand.
CCGACTCCTCGACCGCCCCGAGCTCCAGGGCCACCTCGCGCGTCCGCTCGGCAAGCCGACTCTGGGCCTTCAGGGTCTCCCACGTGATCGCGGGGACCATACGAACCTCGGCCGAGCCGAACACCATCCCTTTACGGCGCGTCTGCCCATAGGGGAGGCTGCTTTCAGGATCCTCCTCTGCAGCCCGATTCGTGATGAAGAGCAGATCGACTTCGGGGCGCTGCTGCGTCCCTGCGATTTCCTCGAAGAGCACCTGCCCGTTCGGCTCTTGATAGACCACAGGCGTCGGCATCAGCTGCCGCGGCTTGGTCGCGCAGCCGGATAAAACTGCAACCGTCAGGATGAGGGCCGACATCCACGCGAAGGTCCGATTCATTCGACTTATACCTATCTAAAAGCGGTTAATTTCGGCCGCCATGGACGCGGCATCAAGCCGATGTCGGATCGCGGCAATTCCATTTAAAAAGAAAGCATTTAACCCGGCGCATCGATTGACCGATAGAGCCGACATCAAGACGAAGAAACAGATAGTGTGCCACCCGAACAGGCATTATTATACGCAGCCTTTTTATGTTTCATCTTACTGGAGGACATTTCGATGCCACTCATGACACGCGCGCTCGCCGAGCTGATCGGGACCTTCTGGCTGGTACTGGGCGGCTGCGGCGCCGCCGTCTTTGCAGCAGGCGTTCCCGATGTCGGAATCGGCTATCTGGGCGTCTCTTTCGCCTTTGGTCTGACCGTCTTGACGATGGCCTATGCCATCGGTCATATCTCCGGCTGCCATTTGAACCCCGCCGTCTCGCTGGGACTCGCCGTGGGCGGTCGCTTCCCCTTCGCCGACGTTCCGGTCTATGTCATCGCCCAGGTCCTCGGCGCCATCGCCGCCGCCTTCCTGATCTGGTTCATCGCTGCAGACATGGGCGTGCATAAAGAGGGGCAGGCCACCTTTACCCTCGCGGCCAATAGCCTGGCCGTCAACGGTTACGACAGCCTCTCACCGCAGGGCTACGGCATGATCGCCGGGCTGGTGACCGAGATCGTCATGACCGCCATGTTCCTCTTCATCATCCTGGGCGCGACCGACAAGCGCGGCATCGGCACCCATGCAGGTCTCGCCATCGGCCTGGCGCTCACGCTGATCCATCTGATCTCGATCCCGATCACCAACACCTCGGTCAACCCGGCGCGTAGCACCGGACCCGCGTTGGCGCTGCTCACCGGCGGACAAGGTCAGGCCGCGGGCCAGCTTTGGTTGTTCTGGGTTGGTCCGCTGATCGGCGCGGCGATTGCCGGCGTGGTGTATCGCCTATTCGAGCAAAAGCATACGGCTTGACACGACCAGGGGCTTTGGGTAGCGGCGTCTGTGGCTAAGGTCCCGACGAACGCGACCCTCAGACGGACCGGTCGATCGACCGGTCCGTCACTTGACAGTTCGCGACCGTGCCATTGCCGAACGGAAGCTCCCCCGGCGAGGGTATCAACGCGAACGGCTTCGTCACTCCTTTGCGGTACCGGCGCTCGCCTGTAGGATGGCTCGACATCCGAAGGCCGAGACACAGCATGCTGCAGGAACCGCTTCCGATCCCTTTAACCGACCTACGCCGGCGCGTCAATGTCGCACGCAATCTGATTCGTACGGTTCTGACGGAGCTCGTCGGCCCCGTCGAGCTGGCGTTTGACTTCTATCGCGAGTGGAACGGCTGCTGGCGCGTGCGCGTGGAGATCAAGGACCCCGTCAACGGACGACTGGAGTTCACCCTGATGGACACCCCGGACGGCGGTATGCTCGCCCTGCCCCGCCCTCTTCCCGAACGCTGGCGCCTGGAGACCGGGATCCCTGCGACCGACGGGACACGTTGGACCCTGGATACGGAAGGGCACCTCATGGCCTTCTTACCGCCGAGCGAAAAGCGGTAGGGTGGACAAGCCCGGCGCAGTCCACCAGCGTCGGCGCAGGACTAGCCGGAACCAGGAAAAGTTTTCAAAGGATCTACTCGTTGTCGTTGTCGTAATCGGATTCCGGACGACTACGACAATGAACACGAACTCGACAACGACAACGACAACGAAAAATTCTGCGACGGTTTGCTCAAGACTTACGGCGTAAGGGACTAGATGCCTTCCAGGCATCTGCAGGCGGGATGCCTGTTCTCGGAAATCGCCTAAAGTCGCCCCTAAAGCCGCCACGGGTCTTGGAGGCATGGGCGGTCGGCATGCTTGCGCCAGGAAATTCCGTCGGAATTCACCCCAACACGTCCTGCCCACCCATGTAGGGCCGCAGCACCTCCGGGATGAGGATACGCCCGTCCGCCTTCTGATTGTTCTCCAGTATAGCGACCAATGTGCGACCGACCGCGAGTCCGGAGCCGTTGAGCGTATGGAGCAGCTCGGGCTTGCCGGTCTCGGGATTGCGCCAGCGGGCCTGGAGTCGGCGGGCCTGAAAGTCGCCGAAGTTGCTGCAGGAGGAAATCTCGCGATAGGTGTCTTGGCCGGGTAGCCAGACCTCGAGATCGTAGGTCTTGCGCGAAGAGAAACCGAGATCACCGCAGCAGAGCGAGACCACGCGATAAGCGAGCCCGAGACGCTGCAGAATGGACTCGGCATGCCGGGTCAGTTCTTCCAAGGCATGAAGCGACTCTTCGGGGCGAACGGCCTGGACCAGCTCGACCTTCTCGAACTGATGTTGGCGAATCATCCCGCGGGTGTCCTTGCCGTAGGAGCCGGCCTCGCTGCGGAAGCAGGGTGTGTGGGCGACCCATTTGCGCGGCAGCTCGCCGGCATCGAGGATGAGGTCGCGCATCAGATTGGTGACCGGCACCTCGGCGGTCGGGATCAGATAGAGGTCGCGCTCGCCCGGCACCTTGAAGAGATCCTGCTCGAACTTGGGGAGCTGGCCGGTCCCGTAGAGACTCTCGGCGTTGACCAGATAGGGGACATAGACCTCGGTATAGCCGTGCTCCCCGGTGTGGGTGTCGAGCATGAACTGGATCAGCGCCCGATGCATGCGGGCCAGCGGACCGGACAGGACCACGAAACGCGAGCCGGTGAGCTTGGCGGCAAGGTCGAAGTCCATCCAGCTGTTGAAGGCGCCGAGGTCGACATGATCACGCGGTTGAAACCCGAAGCTCGGCGGCTCGCCCCAGCGACGCTCCTCGCGATTCTCGCGCTCGTCGCGCCCGTCCGGCACGCTCGCATCCGGTAGGTTGGGCAGCCCTAGGGCGATCTCCTCCACCGCCGCCTGGATCTCCTCGAGCCGCACCTCTGATGCCTTGAGACGCTCGCCCAGGTCGGAGACCTCGGCCAGCAAGGGCGCAATGTCCACACCGGACGCCTTGGCCTTCCCGATCGCCTTCGAGCGGGTGTTGCGCTCGTTCTGGAGCGACTGGACCTCGACCTGCAAGCCCTTGCGCTCGGCCTCCAAGGACTCGATGCGCGCGGTATCCAGGACCAGACCGCGACGTGACAGGTGCGCGGCAACTTCGTCCAACTGGGTCCGCAGCAGGCGTGGATCTAACATTCGGATTCCTCGAATTCGACAGTAATCGGCCAGGATACGATATGACCCGGCCGAACGAAGCGCTCGATGCGCGTGATGGCGGCCGCGGCCTTCGCGGGGCCATCGAAAAACTCCACCACCAAGGGCAGATCGAGCGAGAGATCGATCAGGGATGCACCGTGGCGCTTCCCGGACACCCCATACCCTTCGATCCCGCGCATAACAGTGACGCCTCGAACGCCGAGATCGTCGTGCAGACAGGCAAGCAGTGCCTTGAGGGCACGATCCGATTCGGACAGATAGATCCGAACCATAACCGCCGCGACCCGACTCATAGCGACCTCCCGAGGATCACTCCCGCCCAACAGATCAAAACACAGAGCCAGACGCTGACGACCATGTTGAGAAAGGCCGCCATCATGGCCCCTTCTTCCAACAGATTCAGCGTCTCGATCGAGAAGGTGGAGAATGTGGTGAAGGCGCCGAGAAAGCCGATCAGGATCGCGCCGCGCCATTCCGGCGCCCAACTCAAGCGCTCGATCAAGAGAACGAACAAGAGCCCCATCAGGAAGGAGCCGAGTAGGTTGACCGCCAAGGTCCCCCAGGGAAAACCCCGGCCGAGCCAGGCGTAAACGGCGCTCGACATCCCGTAGCGGGCCAAGGAGCCGAGCGCGCCGCCGGCCGCGATCGCGATGAGATTCAGCATCCGATGCCTACTTCAGAAAGCCCATGGTGAAATCACCGCTCAGATAGCCTTCCTCCAAACGCGGCTCCGCACCCAGCTCTCGAGCCAGGGCGAGAAGATCACGCGGCTGCTGATAGTTGTAGCTGCCCGGACCGTCCGTTCCCTTCAACAAATTGAAGAGAAATCCGTGCCGGGACGCCGCGAAGCAACGGCGGATAAACTCCCAGGTCTCCTCGCGGGTGAGGTTGTTCATGGCGCCGCTGCAGAGATAGTAGTCGGCGTTCGGGAGCCGATCCTCCAGCACGTTGCAGATGCGGATCTCGCCTCCGGTGCGACGACGCGCGACCTCCGCCATCGGCTCCATCACGTCCAATCCGATGTAGCGTCCGGGCAGGCTGTTGCATCGCTCGAAATAGCGATGGAAATCGCCGAATCCGCAGCCCGCGTCGACCAGGGTCAACTCGGAGAGATCCTCGGGCAGGAGCTTGCGCAGCACCTTGAAGCGCAGCTCTTGGCTTTGAGTCGACTGCCACTGCACGCCCTTGGCGGTCTCGCCATGGGATGTCAGTGAGTCCAAATAGAAGCTGGTGTTGTCGAGTCTGGGCATCGGTTGAATCGATCAGCGTAAAAAGGCCGCGGCCACGGTTCGCGGCGGGCAATCCTCACCAATCTTACATCACTGGTCATGTCCACACCGACATCCGGCTACCGACGCACGAGAAGCCATTGCCAGGTCCCGGCGATCGGCTCCGCCACGCGTTCCGGGCCGATCGCGGCGCCGAGCTCCGCGCTCGGCAACAGCATGACCAGGCTGCCGAACCCATCCGGCAGCGTCACGTGTACGCCCGGGTCGCCATGCCCCCAGATCCGGACCCGGTCGTCGAGATGGTAGGCCAAGGACACCAGCTCGCCGGCTGCAACACCGCTCGGGCTCACGGCGACCAGCGGGCGATCGAGCGCATTCACCAGCCGCGCGACTTCGGGGTTCGAAGCGCTGAAATGCTTCGTCCACCAGGTCTCGGCCTGAAGGATACGCCACTGCGAAAGCGCCCCGAAGACCATGATCAGCGCCAACGCGGCGGCGGCAAAGACACGAGTCCTGTCGCGGCGGGCCAGCGCCGAGCCGATGCCCCAGGCCACCATCAACTGCGCTGCAAGAACGGCCGGCAAGCCATAGCGCACATGCAGCGATCGGCTTCCGCCGAGCAACAGGTCGGGACCGAGCGCGACGCCGAAATAGGCTGCGGCGATCAGCACCAGCAGCCACATGCGCGGGCGAGGCGCGCGGAACAGATAGACACTCAGGCCGACGGCGATCGGACCCAGCAGAAGGAGCGCGAGGCGCGGCGGGTCCGTATGCGGGCCCACATCCAGGAAGGCACGCGTGATGTGCCCGGCCCAAGCCAGCAGATTGCGCTGCGCGCCGACGGCTCGCTCCATCCACTGCGTATGACCGACCGCATCTCCGAATCCCGAGACCAGCGCGACCATCCACGGCAAGAAGAGGACCGCGGCCGCGCTCACCGCCAGCAGCCATGCACGCACCGGAAGGCCGCGCTTGCCCGACCGACACTCGGAGAACCGCGTTGCCCCGAGTCCGATGTAGGCGGCATGGACCGGGACCATGAGGGCGAACAACAGATGGCTGTAGAGACCAAGCGTCATCATGAGCCCGTAGAGCCACCAGTCGCGCGGTCTGTTTCGGTCCAGGGCACGCTGCAGGCCCGCGCTGGAGGTCAGAACCAAGAGCGTCCAGAGCGCGTATTGGCGCGCCTCTTGGGCATAGAGAAGATGCAGGGGCGAGAAGGCGACCACAGCGGCCGCCACCCAGGGCACCAGGCCACGCCCGAACAGCTCGCGCATCAGCCAGAATGCACCGAGCGGCAGCAAGAGCCCGAACGCAGCGGAGGTCCCGCGCAGCGCCGTCACCGGATCAAGCGGAAGCGTTGCCGCCCATCGTCCCAGCAGATAGTAGAGCGGCGCATGCTCCGGATGCTCGGCCAGTGCGCGCAGCGTCTCTTCCCAGCCCTTTGAAGGATCCGGCCGTTGAAATGCCAGGATCTCGTCGGGTGTGAGGAGCCGGCCGCTGAACAGCGTCTCCCAAAGATCCGCCGGGTGGCCGAAGACGCGGACCAGCGTAAAGACCTCGTCGTGCCACACCGGGAGATGGTCGAGCCCGATCAGCCGGAAACCGGTCACAAGCATGAGAAGGATCAAGACCCCGAGCGCCCACAGCCGAGCCTGGCCTGGATTCGAGGACACGGACGAGACATACGAGCGGCGAGGAGCGGAGAACACGAGATCGCAAGACCGAATCTGGCAGTGGCGGGACGGGCGCGAGGTTCAACCTGGATTCAAGTATGCGACACCCGAGTGTCTGGCTTGATGAAGGAATCGTGACAAGAGCCCGACCGCCAGCGGCGCCCGAGGCTCAGAGCGCGGCACAACACCGAAGGCGCTTGAGGCGCACACGCATATCGGCAGTTCGGCGCGAGGTTTGCATAAACCGCGCCCAGAGCGGTATGCGATGTTTTTGGATGGGATCAGCCCCGGCAGACTTGACGAACGCCGGAGTTAAACCGCGCCCGGTGCGATATGCGTCATTCGTTGGGATGGCTTGGCCGCGCCAGCCCCGACGACTGTCGGAGCTGGCGCGGTTTAAAGTCTTAAAAAATACTAAATTCTAAACCGCGTCCCCGCTAAGGGTCGTAGATGCACCAAACGTCGAACTCACTCGAAAGTGAGCATCTCGCTCTGGACGCGGTTTAGCATCGAAACCCGTTGCACGACCTCACCCCGGCGTCTCGCCGGGTTCAACGCCGAAGGGGATTCGCCGATGGCTCCGCGCCTAATCATGTACCACAAGCAGTCGACCAGTGCCCGCACCCGATTCTTGAGGCTGCCCTACGGCGGCGTCTGCGGGTTCGCAGCCCTGCCGGAGGAGGCGGCTATCGACGAGGGCAGCGGTGGCTTACCGAAGGTCGTGACCCACCCCGCGCTGGTTCTGCGCGACGCCGAGATCCGCCTCGGCTTGCCGAGCGGCAGTTTGGAGATGGAGTCGGGGTTTCGCTGCGAGATCGCCGCAGGCGAGGAGCGCACCGAGGTCTTCCTCGCCCGCTTCACGAGTCTCGATCCACCCTTCGAGACGGCACAAGCGCACGGCAGCAGCTTCATCGATCTGACCCAGGCGAGAAACCTTCCGCCGGTCGAGCTTGATCTGCTGCGACGCAGCTATGAAAAAATTCTGGGCTGATCGATCGCGCCCCGGTCAGCCGCACCGCAATTCCATTTGTATTGTCGGGTTTCCGCTCAAGACGGTCTGATTGTCGCAACACCGACAGATCCACAGCGTCGAGGACGCCAGCGAGGATCCGGGCGCGGATCCCGGTCTAGAACGCCTCTCCATCGAACGGCAGGAGCCAACACCATGACGAACGCGCCATGTCTTTACGGACACCGACCCCCGCCCGGCAGGCGCGGTTTCCAGCGGGCCTGTCGACCAGCGTGGCGTGAGGATCTGTGCCCGATCTGGATCGATCTCGTCGTGCCGCCCTGCTCGTTCCGGGTATTCCGCGATCACGAGGTCGCCGCTCGGAGGGTTGTCGGTCATGACGGGCACGACATCCCCTGCTTCCAAGCCTATGACTACCGCCGGCTTGATGTCCGCTCCGACGACGACGAGGAGTATTACCTCGCGGTGTCCTACAGCGAGTCCGTCAGCGCCTGGCGCCTGCGCGACGGACGCTGGCTGGTTCACCGCCGGGTCGAGTCGCTCGGCGATGAAGACGCCGCGACCAGCGCGCTGAGCATCGACGAGCGGATGCCGTGCTGAAATCGACCTGACGGCAGGAGATGCTCGGATTCAATGACGCGGCGGGCGACTGCGAACGCCCAAGCCATAAAGTTTCGGCACGCTTCGTGCTTTATCTGCTTGGCGTTATATCTCTGCGAAGATAACGACATCACCGGACCCTGGACACCGACCATGACCGACACGCCCGACGACCGTCTCGACACCGCTGCCTCGCTCTGGCTGGACCGCAACGAACAGGGATTCGTCGGACGGGGACGCATCGAGTTGCTGCGCCGTATCGGTGCAACCGGGTCGATCTCGCAAGCGGCCAAGGCGATGGGCATGTCCTACAAGCACGCCTGGGACGCGGTCGATGCCATGAACAACCTCTCGCCGCAGCCTCTGGTGCAGCGACGCACCGGAGGACGCCATGGAGGCGGCACCGAGCTCACGGACGAGGGACTCCGATTGATCACCGTCTACGAGACGGCCGAGCGGGAGCACAAAAAATTCCTTGCGCGCCTGCGCGCGGGCATCTGCGATTTCGATCGCTTTCACACCTTGATCGGAGCTTTGAGTATGAAAGTCAGTGCCAGAAACAATTTGCGCGGAGTGGTCGCTTCCGTCAAACCGGGCGCGGTCAACGCCGAGGTCACACTCGATGTCGGCGGCACCCCGCTGGTCGCCATTGTCACCAACGAGAGCGTCCAGTCGCTCGGACTGGCGCCGGGCGCCGAAGCCTATGCCTTGATCAAGGCGTCGTTCGTCATCCTGGCGACCGAAGACGGCGGGCTCAAGACCTCGGCGCGGAATCGACTCTGCGGAACGGTCGAGCGCGTGACCGACGGGGCCGTCAATACCGAGGTGGTCCTCGGCCTCGACGGCGGCGCCCGCCTGACCGCCATCATCACCATGGAGAGCACCAAGGATCTCGGAATCACCGAGGGTGGGCGTGCCTGCGCACTCGTGAAGGCACCTCACGTCATTCTGGCCGTCAAGGACTGAGCAGGCGCCCAAGCCCATTTCAAACGCGCCATGCGTTATATCGAACTGGATATGACGCATGGCGCCGAACCTGTACTCGACACCCCGGAGACACCTGATGAAAACGACAAGATCCACGCTCGCCACCTTTCTGCTGGCCGCCGCCTGCGCTCCCGCGCTCGCCGACGACATCCAGGTCGCGGTGGCCGCCAACTTCACCGCACCCATGAAGGAGATCGCCGCCGCCTTCGAGAAAGAGACCGGGCATGTGGTGAAGGCCGCCTATGGCTCGACCGGCAAGTTCTACGCGCAGATCAAGAACGGCGCACCCTTCGAGGCACTCCTGTCCGCCGACGACACCACGCCGACCAAACTCTTCGATGAGGGGGCCGCGGTCTCGGGGACCCAGTTCACCTATGCCATCGGCTCACTGGTGCTCTGGTCATCGAAACCCGACGTTGTCGACAGCGACGGCGCCGTGCTGAAATCCGGCGACTTCAACAAGGTCTCCATTGCGAACCCTAGAACAGCCCCCTACGGCGCCGCAGCGATCGAGGTCCTGACCGGGCTGGGATTGCTGGAGCAAGTCCAACCGAAGTTCGTGACCGGTGAGAACATCGCCCAAACCTTCCAGTTCGTGAGCACCGGCAATGCGGATGTGGGGTTCGTCGCCCTCTCCCAGGTGATGGAAAAGGGCGAGCTCACGGGTGGCTCTGCCTGGATCATCCCGGGCTCGCTGCATAAGCCGATCCTCCAGGATGCGGTCGTTCTCTCGCCGGGAAAGGACAAGCCTGCGGTCGCCGCGCTGATGCAGTTCCTCAAGGGCGACGAGGCCCGAGCCATCATCACGTCTTTCGGCTATGAGATCTGAGCGCCGTGTTTTTAAGCGAAACCGACCTTCAATCGATCTGGCTCACCCTGCGCCTTGCGGGTGTGGTCACCTTGATCCTGTTCGTTGTGGGGACACCCATTGCCTGGTGGCTGGCGCACACCCGCTCGCGCCTGAAGGGGCCGGTCGGGGCCGTGGTCGCCCTACCCTTGGTCCTGCCGCCGTCGGTGCTCGGTTTCTACCTGCTGGTGACGATGGGGCCGAACGGACCGGTCGGCCAGTTGACACAGGCGCTGGGCATCGGCGTACTGCCCTTCACCTTCTGGGGTCTGGTGGTCGCCTCGGTCTTCTATTCCCTGCCCTTCATGGTGCAGCCGGTGCAGAACGCCTTCGAGGCCATCGGCGACCGACCGCTGGAGGTAGCGGCAACCCTGCGCGCCTCGCCGCTGGATACCTTCTTCACCGTCGCCTTGCCGCTTGCGGCGCCCGGCTTCGTCACCGCCGGCATCCTGACCTTTGCCCACACGGTCGGCGAGTTCGGGGTCGTGCTGATGATCGGCGGCAACATCCCGGGCGTGACCCGTGTGGCCTCGGTGCAGATCTATGACCATGTCGAGGCAATGGAATACGGCGACGCCCACCGATTGGCCGCCGTGATGCTGATCTTCTCCTTCCTGGTTCTACTCGCGCTCTATCTGTGGCGCCCGAACCAGAAGAACACCTGAGAGCGCGATGGAACCCATCAACGCACGCTTCGACATCGATTGGCCGGGTTTCAACCTGACGGTGGACCTGGAGCTCCCCGGCCGCGGGGTCACCGGTCTCTTCGGGCACTCGGGCTCCGGCAAGACCACCCTGCTGCGCTGTATCGCCGGCCTGGTCCGGGCCCCCGAGGGTCGCCTGGTCTTCCGGGGCGAGGTCTGGCAAGACGAGAACACCTGGGTCCCGACACACCGTCGCTCGCTCGGCTATGTCTTCCAAGAGGCCAGCCTCTTCCCGCATCTCACGGTGATGGGCAACCTGCGTTACGGACAGAAACGTGCGCCGGCGCCGGTCGGAGCCGAGGATCGGGTGAGTCTCGACCAGGCGATCGCGCTCTTGGGAATCGATCATCTCTTGACGCGCAAGCCGGACCGCCTCTCCGGCGGCGAGCGTCAGCGGGTCGCCATTGCCCGTGCGCTGGCGGTCAGCCCGCGGGTGCTGCTGATGGACGAGCCGCTTGCCGCCCTGGACATCGCGCGCAAGCGGGAAATCCTGCCCTACCTGGAGCGGCTGCACGACGAGCTGGCGATCCCGGTGCTCTATGTGAGTCACGCCCCGGACGAGGTCGCGCGCCTGGCCGATCATCTGGTAGTGATGGACGGCGGGCGCGTGCTCGCGAGCGGCCCGCTCAAGGAAACCCTGGCACGGCTCGACCTGCCGACCGCCTTCTCCGAGAACGCCGGCGTCGTCATCGATGCCGTGGTCGCCTCCCACGACGACAACTATCACCTGTCGCGTCTGGACTTCCCCGGCGGCAATGTCGTGGTCGCCCAACGCAAGGAGCCGATCGGTCACCGCCTGCGTCTGCGTATCCATGCCCGCGATGTCAGCCTCGCCCTGGAGCGCGCCACCGGCACCAGCATCGCCAACCTGCTGCCCGCCACCGTCACCGAGATCGCCGACGCCGATACCCCGGGCCATTGTCTGGTGCGCCTGGATGCAGGCGGCACGCCCCTGATCGCCCGCATCACCCGCCGCTCGCTGGACCATCTCGGCGTGGCCCGCGGCAAGGCGATGTGGGCGCAGATCAAGGCTGTTGCCCTATTGGGCGACTGAGCCGGACAAGGATCGGCGGGTGAGCGCACGGCCGCTTTAGGTCTGGAGCGGTGACGCCAAGCCCCCGGTTCCGGCGGGCGATGGATCGCTCCTGAAGGATTTCCGTGTCGATTCGGGTCTAACCACCGAACCCGCCCATCCATCGAGAGCACAAGCAATGAGATCAGTCGAACGAATCCTGTTGGCCGGCATCCTGATGACCCTACCCCTGACCGCCCCGGCGAGCACTGAGTCGATCGTGCTCGGCATGGGTTGCTTCTGGGGTGCGGAGAAGCGGATGTCCGAGATTCCCGGCGTCGTCGAGGTCGAAGCTGGCTATGCGGGCGGCGATGCCGCGACCGTAGGGTACGAGGATGTGCTCAAAACGGAAAAGACACGCCTGCGCGGCAAAAGCGATCTGCGCAACCATGCCGAGGTCATCAAGGTCAGCTTCGATCCCGACCGGGTGGACCTCGAAACCATCCTCAAGAAATTCTGGGAAAATCACGACCCCACTCAGGGCGATCGCCAGGGCAATGACGTCGGCAGCAACTATCGCAGCGCCATCTACACGCTGAGTGACGCCCAGGGCGCGGTGGCGAAGAATACCCGTGAACGCTATCAGCAGGCGCTGACCGAGGCCGGCTACGGCCCCATCACCACGGAGATCGCACCCCTGCGCCACTACAATCGCGGCGAAGAGTATCACCAGGACTATCTGAAGAAGAACCCGAATGGCTATTGCGGAATCGGCGGCACGGGCGTGGCCTTTCCCGGCAAACCCACCAAGGCAATACCGGCTCCCTTGGCCGCGGATCAACTCAATTCCGATCGGCAGTTGATCATGTTCGAGGCGGAGGACTGTTCCTTCTGCGAGCGCTTCCGTGCCGAGGTACTCGACGGCTGGCAAGCCGAGGTTCCCATCGCAGCGACACTCAACCCCAATCCGCCCAAGGGCTGGACGCTGGAGAAGACCTTATTCGCCACGCCGACCATCGTGCTGTTCGAGAAGGGCAAGGAGGTCTCACGATACACCGGCTATCAGGGTGATCAGGACCGATTCTGGAGATGGCTGGGCTTTCAGGTGCTGACGCCGGAGCAACAGCGCATCGCCTTTGAGCAGGGCACCGAGCCGGCGTTCACAGGCTCGCATCTCGATGAGAAGCGCCCGGGCGTCTTCGTCGACCCCATCACCGGCGCACCCCTATTCCGCAGCAGCACCAAGTTCGAGAGCGGTACCGGCTGGCCGAGCTTTTTCAGCCCGGTCGAGGGCGCGATAACGCTGCATGAGGACAATACGCACGGCATGCGCCGGGTCGAAGTCCGCAGTGCAAGCTCGGGCATCCACCTGGGCCACGTCTTCGACGACGGTCCGCCGCCGTCGGGCATGCGCTACTGCATCAACGGAAACGTATTGAGCTTTGTCGCGGACGCCGAATAGATCCCTTACCGGGGTGGACCGACCGGTCATGCCGTTACCCGTATTTCCGAGATTCTCTCACGGAGACACGGAGGCACGGAGAAGACGCACGCGACACCAGAGCCTTATCGACCCGAGACCAAGGCCGGAAGTCGGTCGGGCGGTCCTTAGCGCGACGATGAGATGGCACGTCGCTAATGATTAACCAATTGTTATTGAAAATTTTTTGTGTCTCCGTGTCTCCGTGTCTCCGTGAGAGAAATTCACTTTTGAGATGTGGGTAAAAGAATGCCGACCGATATGGCGCCCGACGGGCATCGACGGAACACTTGTTGTCGCAACAACCACTCATTGCGGAAGCCTCATTGACGTAACCCCGAGGGGTGCCGATGGATCCATCAAACCGCCCTGATCAGCAGCCCTCCCGTGTTATCCGTGCGGTTTGACCGCAAGCCCCGGATCCCGCAACCCGATCAACATGTTCTTGGGGTCGGCGGCATCCGGCATGGCATGCTTGGTTCGCGTATCCGCGCGAGATCGGACAAGGGTCGGGCCAACGCGGCAGAGCGGCCGCGGATCCACCGAAAGGCTTCGTTCGTTAGACCGGCCACCCGGACCCTCGAGTACTCGTGACATCCGCTCCGCGGTGTCACGTATGCCGCGTGGCGCCCTGCGCCACGCGCCACGATGGCCGGAGTTGCGAACAATGCCGGCCGAAACGAGGTTAGCCGCCACTTTCCGCGACGCTCAAGACGCCGAGTCGCATGCCGGCATGCATCACTGTTGGAGACCTGCCTCATGCTGCACCGAATAGTGCTTCTCCTCTTGCCGATAGCCATCGTTATGACACCGACCACAGCCTCTACGCCCAGTACCGCTCCTGACGAGGTCCGAGTCCCGATCGTCATCGCCCACCGCGGCGCCTCCGGATACCTGCCCGAGCACGCCCTGGCGGCAAAGGCGATGGCCCACGCGATGGGCGCGGACTTTCTGGAACAGGATGTCGTTCTCACCCGCGACGGTCAGGCGATCGTCCTTCACGATCTTTATCTGGAGACCGTCACCGATGTCGCTCGGCGCTTTCCCGACCGCGCCCGTGCCGACGGGCGCTGGTATGCGATCGATTTCAGCCTGGCCGAGATCCGCAGTCTGCGCCTGCACGAACGGCTGGGCACCCGATCTGGCGGTCGACTTCGAGCGGATGCGCACCCCCGAGGGCCTGGCCGCCGTCGCCGAGTACGCCCGCGGGATCGGCCCCTGGATCGGCCAGATCCACCAAGGCACGGACGAAACCGGCGCCCGTCGAACCACTCGCTTGGTCGCCGACGCCCATGCCGCCGGTCTCCTGGTCCACCCCTACACCCTTCGGCGCGACGCACTTCCCGAGGGTTTCCGCAACTTCGAGGCGCTCCTGCGTTTCTTCCTCGTCGAGCAGGGTGTCGACGGGGTCTTCACCGATCACCCGGATCTTGCCGTCCGCTTGAGGCGAGGGTTGACCGGCAAGGATCAACCGCAGTAGACATCGGCCCCGCTTGTGCTTCGCTGCTTGCATCGACGCCCACTCCGCTCGGCTTGGACCGAGGCAGGTCTTCTCAGGACGTGCACGGAGGAGGCGGATCCATCGCCGTTGCCTCCAAGGTCACCGCGGCCGAAGCGAGAGAGAGCGCCGGATCGCGCGTCAGCCTCACCGGAAAATGCGAGAGCGCATGAGCCGGCTCGGGATAGAGCGCGCCTGCTGGCCTTGCGTAGAATACATATTATTCGCACAATGCAGATTCTTTGACAAACCCTAGCGGCCTGATGTGGCCCCGGCGGCAACATGCGATTCGACCTCAAGGAGAGCGTCACGACGACAGAACTGGTGCGTCATCTCTCGGTCGTGATCGACCGGGTGCGGCTGACGGGCCGACGGCTGGCCATCACCAAGGGCAGTCAGACGGTCGCCGTGCTGAGTCCGCCGGCCAAGGCTGGCTACCCCATTTCCCGACTCGGCGAGTTGCTGGCATCCCTGCCGAAGCTGGATGCGGACGACCGAGCCATGGCGGACGATCTGGCACTCATCCGCCGGGCGGGAGATCTTCCGAACACGCCATGGGACTCGTGATCGATACCAATGTTTTCATCGATGCGCAGAACGGGCGCTTCGCGCTGGAGCGCCTTGCGGATTTTGCGCACTACGGCGAGGGCTACATCGCCGCCATCACCGTCTCGGAACTCTTGGCCGGGGTCCATTTGGCAGCCACTCCGGCCCAGCGTGTGCAACGCTCGGCCTTCGTCGAAGGGCTGATCGGAAGCATGCCGGTGCTGGACTTCACGGAGGCGGTCGCCAGGGTTTACGCGGAACTGTATGCCTATTTCCTGCGACCGCGCGGCCAGATGGAGGGCAGCGTTCATGATCTGCAGATCGCCGCGACGGGCATTGCCCATGGGTTTGCGGTGCTGACCAGCAATCGGGAGGACTTCAAGCAGATCCCCGGCCTGCGGGTCGAGTGCCCGTTCGGATGATCCGACGCCCTTCCTCGCGCACCCATCGGCTCGATCGGACCTCCCTGGCCCTGCAAGCGCGCACGTACCGGGGGGCGTCTTGTGCGGGACGCGACGGACTTCGACGAGGCCCTGACCATACTGGCTTTGGAAAGCACGGGGGGCAGCCAGGCCGCTCGCTGCACCGAGGTCGAAGCGAAACCGGCTGATGACTACAGCCACCTAGCCCTAACCGCGCATCGCGCGCTCATGCCGATGATCCCTCCATCTGCCGCCAATGCTGCACCCAGACCTGCGCCGCCATCTGCACCGGGTCCCAGGGACTGCTGAGTGGCGGAGTGTAGCTGCGGTCAAGGTCGTTGAGGTCTTCCACGCGCATGTCCTGATGCAGCGCGGCGGCGACTCGCCGGTGATGCGGATCAGCATGCGCTTGGCGCAGGGATAGTGGCTAGGTGCCGCTGGCCGCCTGCGCATGAAGCCGCAAACCAAGTGCCTTGGCGACCTTGAGCACCGTGGCAAAGCTTGGGTTGCCTTCGGCGCTAAGCGCTCGGTACAGACTCTCTCGGCTGAGACCCGAGTCCTTCGCCACCTGCATGCCTTTGGCACGAGCAATGTCACCCAGTTCTCGTGCGATTCCGGCGGCGTCGTCGGGCGCTTCTTCGAACCATACATGGAGGAGCACAACGCCAGATTGGCCGCGTTGCGTGAACACCTGGCCGAAGGCGAGGCGCAGGCGCGTCGTGGCGAGTTCGTCGAGAATTACTCTCTTCAAGGTCTGCTGGCGGAAATGGATCGTGAGGGATGAGCCGCAGCTATCGGATGACGCCTCGAGCTGCTGCAGACCTGCGCCCTATTGCCCGCTACACCGTCCGGACCTGGGGCTCCAAGCAACGCGATATCTATCTCTAAGCCATCGAGCGGCGATTTTCCTGGCTTGCGGAGAATCCGAGTCTAGGGAAGCCTCGTCCGGAGGTCGGTGACGGCTACTACAGCTACCCCGAAGGCTCCCATGTCATCTTCTATCTCATGAGCGAGGATGGGATCGATGTTATCGGCGTCCCTCATCAGCGCATGGATGTCCTCAATTACTTCATCCGTTAACATCCCGGGGCGGCAAGACGCGGAATAATAATCACGGACATTTTTCCGGAGGGTTTGAAGGCTTCGGTGTCACGCATGGTCGCGGTGTCTGCACGCTCAAACTGCAGCGCGGCTCCCGTCAAGATCCTATGGCCCCTATACCAAGGGAAGACCGAAATTGCTGGATTACAATGGATTACAAGACCCCACGCGCTCGTTGAGGCGCGACGTCCACGAGACAGCAGCGTCAACCCATGCAACCACGTATTCGATCGCTCAACCCCGGTTCGACCGAGCCGGCGTCGGCGCGCTCGAACCGGCGCACGGCTCGACTGACGGTCGAGTAGTGCACGCCGAAGTGCTCGGCGATCTCCTGCATCGTGTAGGCACCGCTCAGAAATGCCTGCGCCATCGCCTCGCGCCGCGTCGCGGATTGATCGGCGAACGCCGACAGCGGCTTCGCGAGCGCACGGCGCTGGGCACGCGGGACTTCGCGCAACCGCTGCGGATCGTTTGCCAGACCGCGGTGGCGCTCTGCGAAGCCATCGGTGCCGAGGAAGACTTGGCACCGCAGCCCGTCCCACACGCTCGGCCGCCCGACCCCGCCGGCGACGAACGCCGCGTAGGCCGCACGGGCCGGCGCACGTGCATGCCCGAACTGCCCGAGCACCCACTCGGTCTCCAACCACGGGGGTGCCGGCACCCGGCCCAGCATGGCGGGGTAGCTGCTCCATGCCCAGTCGCCGGCATCTGACACCATACCGACGCGCACCGGATTGAGCACGACATAACGCGCCAACTCAAGCAGATACGCATCGCGCTCGACGAGAACGCCCTTGAAGCGGCCCTGAAACAGGTGTCCAACCAGGCCATGACGACGATTGACCCGCTGGGTGAAGACGCCGTTGAGCTGCCGCATCCCTTTCGACAGATTTCCCTCCGCGGTCTCGACCACGACGTGATAGTGATTGGTCATCTGGCAATAGGCATGACAGCGCCAATTGAAGCGCGCGCAGACCTCCGCGAACACCGCCAGCCAGGCCTCTCGGTCCGCATCGTCACGGTAGATCGCCTCACGGCGATCACCGCGCGAGGTGACGTGATAAAGCCCGCCGGCGAGCTCGATTCGGAGTGGTCTGGCCATGTCGATAGCCTAGCCCAAAAATACAGGATTACAAGACCTGACCCCAGGCTTCCTGACCCCAGGCTTCCCTCGCATGTTCGCGTCGTGTGACGCTCAAGCTGCAGCACGCTCCCTAAAGGTGATTTCCGGGAAAGGAACTACCGGCTTGTAGGTGCGAATTTATTCGCACGCATAGCCACTCAGGTCTTCCGGGCATGCGCAGCCGGGATGCGTATTCCCGGAAATCACCTAAAGCTCCTAGGCTCCGAGACAGAGGGTCGAGCGAAAATGCTGGATTACAAGACCCCCCTTGAGCCGCCAGCTTCGGATGGTTTCGCCTACTCGGGTGACCAAGCCGGATCGAGAATCTGATTTGGCGTCCAGAGGCATGCCTCGGGGAAATCCGAGAGTCCGGTCTCCTGCGCGGCTTGCGCCGTCGCGTCGTCCCAAACGCCCGCCCACCAGTCGGGGTCGTCGAGCTTTGGAAGCAGGCTCGGGGTCTCTTGGAGTCTACGCAGGATTCCTCGCCGTTGGTTTCTGATGGTGATCTGCCAGCTGGCTCCGCGGCGACCGGGCTGCATCTGCCACTTCAGCAGGTGGGCCAAGAGCAGTGCCATGCGGTTCGTCAGCTCCCGCTGCTCACTCTTTCCCACGTCTTCGATCTCCTCGGCCAGATGGGCAATATCCAAAAGGTCGAACCGTCCTTCGCGCAGCAGTCTTGCTTGTTCGGACGCCCAAGCGACCACGTCTTCTTCGTACCTTGTTGCGTTCGTCATGGTGGCTGATCCGCTAATCGTCGTTGGTTTCCCTCGCATCGGATGACTATAGATCTGAATCCGGACACAAAAAAGCCCGCTGGGGCGGGCTTTGTCGAGCGGGCTTAGTGGGCTTTGTGGGCTTTGTGGTCAGGTCCTGAAATCACTTATCCGATGGCTCGACTCCGGGGCGGCCGATCCGGCATCGGCGCGCTCGAACCGGCTCACGGCGCGACTGACGGTCGAGTAGTGCACGCCGAAATGCTCTGCGATCTTCTGCATCGCATAGGCACCGCTCAGGAATGCCTGCGCCATCGCCTCACGCGGCGTAGCGGATTGATCGCCGAACGCCGGCAGCGTCTTCGCGAGCCCGCGGCGCTGGGCACGCGGGACCTCGCGAAAGCGCTGCGGATCGCTCGCCAAAGCACGGTGGCGCTCGACGAAGCCGTCGGTGCCGAGGAAGACCTGGCACCGCAGTCCATCCCACACGCTCGACCGTCCAACCCCCTCGGCGACGAAAGCCGCGTAGGCGGCTTGCGCCGCGGCACGCGCGGGTCCGAGCTGCCCGAGCACCCACTCGGTCTCCAACCAGGGCGGCGCCGGAACCCGCCCCAGCATGGCGGGATAGCTGCTCCAGACCCAATCACCCGCATCGGCCATCATGCCGGCCCGCGCCGGATTGAGCACGACGTAACGCGCCAGCTCAAGCAGATAGGTATCGCGCTCGACGAGAATTCCCTTGAAGCGGCCCTGAAACAGGTGTCCAACCAGGCCATGACGACGATTGACCCGCTGGGTGAAGACGCCGTTGAGCTGCCGCATCCCTTCGACAGATTCCCCTCCGCGGTCTACACCACGACATGATCGTGATTGGTCATCTGGCAGTAGGCATGAAAGCGCCAATTGAAGCGTGCGCAGACCTCCGCGAACACCGCCAGCCAGGCCGCCCGGTCCGCATCGTCGCGGTAGATCGCCTCGCGGCGATCACCGCGCGAGGTGACGTGATACAACCCGCCGGCGAGCTCGATTCGGCGTGTTCTGGCCATGGAAACAGCTTAGCCCGGCGATGCTGGAAAACAAGACCTGACCCTGCGGCCCGCAAGAATTCAACCGTCTTGCACCACAAGGGCGGGAGTGCGAATAAGACGCCGCATCACCGCCGAGATCCCGCCGTCGGAGTGACACTGGATCAACCGACGCCGACGCTCTGCCTACCGCCGAGTCTGCCGGGCGAGGACCACGGGGCGCCTGCGCCGAAGCCAAGCGCCGCGTCGTTGGCCAATGCCTTGCGCGGCCGGCGCGACCAGCGTGTCTTGAGCCCCGGCCAGCCGATCTTGCTGCTGCCGAGCGTGGCGAACGACGTCCGAGACGACAACCCGGCACGCGCCACCAGCGTCGATATCACCCTGATGGTCGATATTGGTGAACTGGATCATGACCGCCGACGGTGCCGGCGGTGACGAATTTGCGGGGAGACCTCGGGGTTCGTTGCTGGCTTCCTTCCGTTTACTCCGCTGCGGCGACATGATTCCGCCCCTGGCTCTTGGCGCGATACAGCGCTGCGTCCGCGCATTCGACCAGATGCACCGGGTTCTCTTGCGCGCTCGGTACCCGACTGGCCACTCCGGCACTGATTGTCACGTGCTCGGCGATCGGCGAGGAGCGGTGCGGAAGGCCGAGCGCCGCGATGCCGCTGACGGCCGCCTGCACGAGCCCGAAGGCCGTGTCGAGCGGCGTGTCCGGCATCAGGATCACGAACTCCTCCCCGCCATAGCGGGCCACAATATCGGTGGATCGCTTGAAGCCGCCACGCAGGAATCGGGCGACCTGAATCAGGCAACGGTCGCCCTGTGCGTGGCCGTAGGTGTCGTTGTAAGCTTTGAAGTGATCGATATCCAAGATCGCCAGGGACAGCAAACCAGCCTGTCGCTGCGCGCGCATCCATTCCCGCTCCAGGGTCTCGTTGAATCCACGCCGGTTGTTGATCTCGGTCAGGCCATCCAGCCGGGCGAGCTCTTCGAGCAGGCGTGTCTTGCGGCGCAGCTCAAGGTGATTGCGGATTCTGACCCGGGTCACGCCGGGGTCGATGGGCTTGCGGATATAGTCGATCGCGCCGAGTCGCAGTCCTTGTTCCTCGTCGAACGCATCGCGCATCGCGGTGACGAAGATCACTGGAATCTGCTTGGTGCGCTCGTCCGCCTTGAGCGCAGCGCAGACCGCGAAGCCATCCATGCCGGGCATCATGACGTCCAGCAGAATCAAGTCAGGCACATGCTTGCGCGCCTGCTCCAGGGCCTTCACCCCATCCTTTGCGACGATGATCGAGGAGTCGTCGTCGATGCTGTCCATCAGCAACAGGATGTTCTCCGGGTGATCGTCGGCGATCAGCAACTGGGTTTTCGGCAGGGGCTCGTTCATGTCAGCGTGACTCCAAGCCGGTTCGCGAGTCGTGCAAGCCGGTCCCGCGCCGCGTCGATGTCGAATCCATCCATCGCGGTCTTGACCTCGCGGAATCCGTCGTACCACGGCGTCTGGCGCAGCATCTTGTCCAGCGCGACGAGCGAGCGCATCGCCGCGCGGATATCCCGATCCATGTCCCGCTGCAAGGTCTGCATCAGCGGCGCGATCGTCGCGAGGTCGAGCTCGGCGGGTGCGTCGTGCGCTTGCGCATCCGCTGCCTCCGCCAACGGACGGCGCGGGGTCGCCGATGCGACCGGCACGGCATGCGTCGCATCCGGGGTGCCGATCACCGCGCCCCCGTTCAGCGTTGCGGCAAGCTGCGCGCGTAAGGCCTGCGGCAGGATCGGCTTCGTGATGCAGCCGTCGAAGTGCTCTGCGCGGCCGGGGTGCGTGCGCCTGTCGCGCGCCCGTCCGCCACACATGAGCAGACAGGGAACAGTCCGCAGGGTCGGCTGTGCCTTGATCAGCGCGACCTGCTCTAGCGGATCCACCGGATCCACCGGATCCACCGCGTCGTGCGCCGTCGCCGGCTCATCGATCAGAATCGCACTCGGCACCGACGTCCCGGCCGCGGCGATGATCGGTTCGACGGTCGGGTAAACCTGAACGCGATAGCCGGCAGACGCGAGCGATCGTCCGAGCAATGCCCCGGTGGCGGGGTTCGGATGCACGACCACGACCAGGGGTGAGGCTTCGGTCATCGCTGCACTGGACGGCGTGGTCAGTCCCTCGCGCGAGCGCCCCAGCCGGACATGGAAGTGAAAGACGCTCCCCACGCCGATCTGGCTGCGAATCTCGATCGCCCCCTGCATGAGGGCGACCAGGTTTTTGCAGATCGGCAAACCTAACCCGGTGCCGCCGAACCGCCGCGTGGTCGAGCTGTCGGCCTGGTTGAACAACTCGAACACCCGCGCCGTCTGTTCGGGTGTCATGCCTAGACCGGTATCACTGATGCTCGCCTCCAGGGTCACCCCCGCAGCATCGAGCGTGAGCACCCGGACCCGCAGGAGGACCTCGCCATGCGCGGTGAACTTCACCGCGTTGCAGAGCAGGTTGACGAGGATCTGTTCCAGTCGCAATGGATCACCACGCAACTGCATCGGCATGCCGGGATCGAGATCGACCACGACCTCCAACCCTTTGTCCTCCGCCTGGAGCTGGATCGCGGCGAGACTGCGCTCCAAGACCTGCTCGAGATCGAAGTCGATCGTCTCGAGCGTGAGCCGACCGGCTTCCATCTTCGAGAAATCCAGGATGTCGTTGATGATCCGCAGCAGGGCCTCGGCAGCGGTGTGGATGCGGCGCAGGTAATCGGCCTGGCGCGGCTCCAGATCGGTGCGTAGCGCCAGGTCGGCAAAGCCGATGATGGCGT
Organism: Thiocapsa sp. C2-2m; assembly: GCF_041903745.1. Taxonomy (NCBI): domain Bacteria; kingdom Pseudomonadati; phylum Pseudomonadota; class Gammaproteobacteria; order Chromatiales; family Chromatiaceae; genus Thiocapsa; species Thiocapsa sp. C2-2m. Next base: position 289,948 of record NZ_JBBWVD010000001.1, read on the forward strand.
TCATGGGGGTGCGCAGCTCATGGCTCATGGTCGCCAGGAAGGCGCTCTTCGCCTCGCTCGATGCCTTGGCGGAGGCGGTCTCGCGCTCCGCGCGCTCACGCTCGATGCGTTCGGTCACATCGAAGACCGAGCCCTCGATCAGCGCGACCGTGCCGTCATCGCCGGGAACCACGCGGGCCGAGACGACGCAGTCGACAACCCCGCCATCGCGGTTGTGCAAGCGGGTCTCGAAGCCCGTAACGCGGCCCTGCCTCGCCAACGCCCGCCGAAACGCGAGACGATCGCCCGCATCGACCAACTGCGCGGTCAGGTCGGGTACCGCCGCACGACAGGCATCGGGCGACCCGTAGCCGAGCAGGCCGGCCATGGCCGGATTGACGCTGACCGGGGTGCCGTCCGGCGCGATCTGGAAGATGCCCTCGAACGCGTGCTCGACGATGTCGCGATACTTCTTCTCCGAGCGCTGCAGACGTGCCTCCGAGAGGCGAAGCTCCTGCATGCGTCGATCGAGGTCGGCGAGTGTCTGCTTCAGACGCGCGACCATCGTGCGGAAGGACAAGGCGAGCTGGCCGATCTCGTCGCGGCTGCCGACCTCGACCTCCTGCTCGAGATCGCCCTCGCCAATTGCGACGGCATGTGCGCTGAGCTGTTTGATCGGCCGCACCAAGGCCCGCACCAACGGGATCGACAACAGGATCCCGAGCAGCATGAACAGCGCGCCGACCCCGAGCGATTGCAGGCTCAAGCGCCAGATCTCGCGCCGGACAGGTTCCAGGGCGAAGGCGATGAAGGCGGTGCCCCACGCATAGTCGTTGACGATGACCGGGCCCATGACCTCCAGGGTGTCGGCGTCCGGATTGTGCGCCAGGATCGGTGCCGTATCCGGACAACAGCCGGGCGCGAAGGGCAGATCGGGCGGCCGCTGATCCCGCAGCCCCGGGTCCATGCTGCTGAGCACCCGCCCGCTGCCGTCAACGATCATGACCTGGACCACATCCGGCTCGTCGCGCTCGATGTGCCGGACGATGTCGTCGACGGAGCGCCGATCGACATAGGTCTCGCCGGTCTCGGGATCGATGACCGTCACCGCATACTGGCACTTTTGCTGCATCGAGCGCAGCACGCTCTCGGCGCGTTTCGTGGTCTCGCGATTCAGCACCTGCTGGGTCACATGGATGTTCAGCATCATGCTGACGATGAGGCCGAACGAGAACAGCAGCAGCACCGCGAACACCAGTTTGCGGTGCATCGATCCGAACAGGCCCGTAGTCATCGCACTCAAGCCAAGCACGGTGGGGATGAGCGGGGTGTCCTGTTAATCCGCCATCGCCCAATCCGATCCGATCTGTCGGTTCGGGTACTGACTGAACAGATACTGCACACGATTGGTCGCATTGAAGTCGAACGAGAGATAGCGCCGATGGCAATAGGTGCAGCGCTCGGCCAGATCGTAGAACGCGGTTCTGGCCTCCTCGGGGGTCGGCTCGCTGCGTAGTCGTTGCGTGACCTGCTGCGCGAGCCTGACCTCATCCTTGAGCTGCTGCTCGAAATCGGGTGACGGGTTGCGGATCGGTACAAAGAACTTGGCCGAGCCATCGATGCGCAGGCCATCGAGCATGCCCTCGAAACTGTCGCCCGCGCCCACAATGTCTGATCGCTGGAGTTGCCGCTCGGCGTCCAGCATCTGCGCGAGTGCGAGCGACGCGCCGGCCAGATGTTTGAAGAACTCGGTGAAAGCGTTGATGGCGTAGACGCTCGCCTGAGGACTGGCCCCGCCCAGGATCACCGCGCGTCCGGGGCCACCAAAGGCCTGCTCGACCACTTCGATGTGGCCGACCTCGGCGTTCTCCCAGTCGACCACCGAGCGACCCTCCTCGACGAGGCGTCGCACCAGAGGGTTCTCGGCGGGTCCGCCGCAGAGGATGATCGTCTTCTCCTCGAGATATTTCTCCGGAACCTGCGAGGTCTGGATCGCGATCGGGATCGACGAGGTCGCGGCAATCGCGGTCAAGAACTCGCCGACCCGTTCGGCCAGATCGACCGCCGCGATCGCAACCGGACCGCTCGTCGCATCTCCCAGGACGATGTTGGCATTCAGTGTTCCGAAGGGCGTCATGTAGGCCGTTGTGCGCAGCTTGATGGCGTCCGGGGTGAAGAGATCGAAGACCTCCCCGCCCGGCAAGCAACCCAACTCGGGCTCCGCCGCGTGCAGCGCGCCGCCAAGCGACACGGCACCTGCAACGAAACCGAGGGCGAGGACCATCGTGAGCGAGGCAGCGGTGGACCGGGGCTTCATGTGTTTCATCAGTCGTCTCCGCGAGAAGACCGCCCTTCAAGGCGGGAGCGGTGGCCCCATGACCGACAACGCCGACGCTTCAGACGCGAGCGCCTGCTCGATCAGGGTATGCACCTTGTCGACCGAGGTGGTGATCACCGCGGCCCGAATGATGTGCTCCCGGTCCAAGACCAGGGCCATGGGCACATCGTGGATCAAATAGCTCTCTTTCAGCGAGGCCCATTCGTCGACCAACACCGGGAAACCCGGGCGCAACTGGTCGACGAACAACGACACCTTGGCGCGGCTTTCCCGCAGACTGATGGCGACGATCGCGAGCCCACGCTCGCTCAGATCGCTCGCCTGCTCGGTCAAGCGGACCATGATTTCCCTGCAAAACGGACACCAGACTCCCCAGAAGAGAATCAGCAACGCCTGGTGCTCACCTGGATCGTCCGACAAGGTGAACGCCTGTCCATCGGCGGTCGACAGCGTAAAATCGGCCGCAGGCTGACCGACCAGACAACTCGGGTCACGACTGTTCGCGCTCGCGGCGATGAGGGGCCAGCAGAGTAGGACAGCGCAGAGGACGCCGGTTTTCATGGTCGCACGGGCGCCAACAGCACCGCCTGGACACGGCCCCGCTCGTCATCGACCACGGCCAGGATCGCTGCGGGCGGTGCGTCATCGGCAAGCGGCAGCCCAAAGCGCTCCGGCAAGGCGCAGCCGACGACCGCCGCCTCGTGCAGATCCACGATCGGTTGGCGCACCAGTTCCTGTCGCACGAGCCAATACTGGCCAAGCCCGCCATCGATCGCGACCGGCTCAACCAGCAGCAGCCGAAACGCGCCCTGGAAGATGCGCCCCGGCTCCATATTGCACACCGTGAAATCAACCGCTGGCCCGCCGTGCGGATCCCTAGTCCGCGCCAGATACAGATCGAGCCGCCAGGCGGTAGCGACGCGCGCATCGGCGAGCAGCCGCGAGAATCCGGCGTGCCACCCTTGTGTATCCAGAGCGTTCTCATCCAGGTCGCTCATGGTCAAGGAGAGCCCATTGACACGAACCGCGGTGGATGCAGGTGCGGCATCATCGCCCTGAACGACCAGCGCCAGACAGTGTTCATGCACCAGCGCCACGGTAGTCTCGACCCTGGCCCGTTGTCGCGCATCGGTGATCGCGCCGATCTCCAGCTCGCACAGCACGCGCGGTTCCCCGCTCCCATCGGTGCACCACGCCTTCGTGACTCCCGCGAAGAGCAGGATCGCCCCGATCGCAAGCGCAGCGGAGCGACCAGCATGCCGCCCGCGCCCGTGCATCATCGCGCCCGATGTCCCGGCAAGGTGCGGGAACCACAGCGACTCAGGATTGGATTCAGGCCCGAAGGCAACGTCTGCGTGTCCGATGAATATCTCGTCATTCTGACCAGCGGAATGGATCGGTTTCGACTGGCGTTAAGTGTAGACCAAGCGTCGCCCCCCCGCACCGGACGCCCTGCGAATCCTCTCGCAGGTCGTCTCCGATCAGACCGATTGGACATCAACAGCCTGAGCCGCACCGCCGACGTCCCCGTACTGACGATCCGCTACGATCTCGCGGAAGGGCTGCTGCCGTCGTGCAATCTATAAAGAGGAGTTAAAACGCAAGACCGACCGAAAAGTTCATTCATCAGGAGACGACAATGGCGCGGACCACTCCAGCAGAGGCCTTTGCCGAGGCGCAAACCACGATGACCAACGGCGATTGGGATGGCTTCTTCGCCACGCTGGATCGCGATGATCTGCTCTAGCGCGAGGCCCGCCCAGAGTAGCCAACCCTCCAAGAGTAAGGACTAGCGCGGTCACTTGGTCCAGGTGCCGCTTTCGGGCGAGTCCTTCAGCGTCCAGTCCAACTTCTTCGTGGTCAACACCATGCGCACGGCCGATCGTGGCCTTGGCCGTTATGCCGCCGAGGATGACGCCTCGGCGGCCCGCTGCTCGGTCAGCGCGCGATGCATGACGATGTTGAGCATCCGTACGGTCGCCCCGATCGCCGCGAAGACCTGGTTGGCATGCACCCCGCGGGTCCGCAGCTCGCCTTGGTCGGTGTCCCAGGTAATGCTGCATTCGGTCAGTGCGTCGGTGCGCCCGCCCTTGGGGATGCGGACCTCGTAGTCGAGCAGGGTCGGCAGGGTCAGACCACGCTTTTTCACGATCTTGGCCAGCGCATTGTTGAAGGCGTCGAAGCCACCGTTGCCGCTGCCGGCGGCGGTGTGGGTCTCCTCGACGATGCGGATCTTGATGCTCGCCGTCGACTCCAGATCCAGGGTCGAGGAGACCGAGCAGGAGAGCAGCTCGGCATGGTTGTAATCCTTGCTCTCCATGACCTCGGCGATGATGAAGGGCAGGTCTTCGATGGTAATGGTCTTTTTGGAGTCGCCGAGCTCGACGATCCGCTTGAGAACCTTGGCCTGGTTTTCTTCCGAGAGCGTGATATCAAGACGTTCCAGATTCTTCGCAAGCGATGCCTTGCCGGCGAGCTTGCCCAGCGCGTATTTGCGCCGTCGTGCGAAACGCTCGGGCGAGAGGCGCGTGTGGTAGAGGCTGCCTTTGCGATCGCCGTCGGCATGAATACCTGCGGTCTGGGTGAAGACGTCGGCCCCGATAATGGGGGCATTGTCGGCGATCCGTTTGCCCGAGAAGTATTCGACCAGCTCGCTGATGCGCGCGAGATGGCTCTCGTCGATCCCGATCTGCAAGCCGAGCTGGTCGCGCAGATTGACGGCGACCTCGGCCAAGGAGGCATTGCCGGCACGCTCCCCGAGGCAATTCACGGTGCAATGAACGGCCGCCGCGCCCGCCCGAGCCGCGGCAAGCACGTTGGCGGTCGCGAGCCCGTAGTCGTTGTGCGGATGGAAATCGAGGTTGATGCCCGGAAAGTGCCGGAGCATGTCGGTGAAAGCATCGAAGACCCGCTCGGGCGTCATGACGCCGAGCGTATCGGGGAGCATGAAGTGACCAACCCCGCAATCGGCCAGTCGCTCCACCAGCCCAAACACGTATGCCGGATTGTCACGGTAGCCGTTCGACCAGTCTTCGAGATAGAGATTGACGGCGAGGCCACGGTCATGGGCGATGGCGATCGTGTCCCGGACGTCGGCGGCGTGCTGATCGAGCGTCTTGCCGAGCTGGCCGCGACAGTGCTTCTCGCTGCCCTTCGCGAGCAGGTTGATCACATGGCCGCCGGCCCCCCGGATCCAGTCGACGCTGCGCCCGCCGTCGACGAAACCCAACACCTCGACGCGCCTCGCCAGATCACGCTCTTCGGCCCAGGCGATGATTTGAGCCACGGCATGGGCCTCGCCGGAGGACACACGTGCCGAGGCGACCTCGATGCGGTCTACCCGAACCTGCTCAAGCAACACCTTGGCGATATTGACCTTTTCGTCGGGCGAAAAGGACACCCCTTGGGTCTGCTCGCCATCGCGCAGGGTGGTGTCCATGATGTGGACGTAACGGCCGAGCTGGGTCATCGTGGGTATCTCGTCATGCGAGGCCGGCGCAATCGGGCTCATCCGCCGTCCTTTAGGGTGGCGCGGATATGCGCCTCGAGCGTCGCGGCGTCGGCATCGAGCTCAAGACAGCGGGTCGGCAGATCCATCAAACCCTGCAGCGCGGGCGGCAAGGGGGCATCGCGGCCGATGGCGAGCTGGATCGCCTCGTTGAACTTCGCCGGATGGGCCGTCGCGAGACAGATCAGATCCTCGGCAGCGCCGCCCGCCTGGACCCCGACCGCGGTGTGCGGGCAGAGGATGTAGTCGGCTGCGGCATAGGTTTGCCGAATCTGCTCGAGCGTCTCGGCGTCGCTCACCGCGACCGCATCAAAATCGGCCCGAGCGCGTGCATGATGCGCTGCATCGACCTCAAGCCGACCGGTCGTCTGCAGCGTCTCGAGCAGTGCACGGACCTTCCCGGCATCCCCGTCGTGAAGGAAAAAGAGATAACGCTCGAAGTTCGAGGCGATCTGAATGTCCATGGCGGGGCTGAGGGTCTGATAGACCTCGCCGACGGCGTAGACGCCCGTATCGACAAATCGCGTCAAGATGTCGTTGCGATTGGTCGCGATGATCAGCCGATCGATCGGCACACCCATCCGTTTGGCGAGATAGCCCGCGAAGACATCGCCGAAGTTACCGGTCGGCACCGCGAAGCTCAGGCGTCGCTCGGGGTCGCCTCCGCTGAAACGCGTCCAGGCAAAGACGTAGTAGACCATCTGAGCGAGGATCCGCGCCCAGTTGATCGAGTTGACCGCGCCCAGGCTGAATTCCGACTTGAACGGCAGGTCGTTGAAGAGCTCCTTGACGATGCGTTGGGCGTCGTCGAAGCTGCCGCGTACCGCGATATTGTGGACGTTGGGATCCAGCACGCTCGTCATCTGACGTTCCTGGATCGGCGAAATCCGGCCCTTGGGATGGAGCATGAAGATGCTGATCCGCGCCTTGCCTCGGACCCCGTAGATGGCCGCGGAGCCGGTATCCCCGGAGGTGGCGCCGCAGATGTTGAGCTCCCCGCCGTCGCGCGCCAGGAGATACTCAAAGAGATTCCCGAGGAATTGAAGCGCAACGTCCTTGAAGGCGGCGGTCGGTCCGTGGAAGAGCTCGAGGATCCGCCGATCGCCGACCTCGACGATCGGCGTCACCTCGGGGTGCGTAAAGGTGGAGTAGGAGCGTTCGATCAGCGCGCGAAGGTCGTCCCGCGGGATCTCGTCCCCGACGAATGGAGTCATGACCTCGAGGGCCAGATCTTGAAAACCTAGACCGGACCAGGCCCGCAGGGTCGACACATCGACGCTCGGCACAGCGGTCGGGACCAAGAGTCCACCGTCGGTCGCCAGGCCCATTAAGACGGCCTCGGCAAAGCCGACCGGGGCAATCCCGCCGCGCGTGCTTGAGTACTGCATATCGTTCGAACCCACCGCTGAATGTTGTGACCTTCTCGCGCTGCAGGGTAAGAAACACCGCGACCGTTGGCAACCGAGATTCCATCCGAGCTCGGGAAGGCGTGACGAAGATGTGACGCGGATATTGCCGAAGATCGTGCTTTACCGATACATTCGCTGCGCCGGAGGACCGCGCCGTCGTTGACAGCATGAGGTGGCGGGCCAGACAATGCCGGCGCCTCGCCCCGAGATTCGGACGAGGCAGAAAATGGAAACTTGCCGGACCGCGCTACGGGGCGACACCGGCTTCGCAACTCGAGATGAGATCGAGGGTTCGGGTTGCGCGACCGACTGGTCGCTCGGCCTGCTCGCTCGGCCGGGTGCGCGCTGCGAGCGGTCGACAACAATAAGATCGACAGAGGGGCACAGGTTACGGCCGACGAGCCAGCCGCATGAAGGGTTCGTCATCGCCCCGTCACCCCGACCCACAACACTCATCCGACACTACGGAGTGACACAACCTATGACACCTGACAAACGAGCGGAATACTGGAGCGCAAATCTGCGTCTCCTGGCGATTCTGCTGACGATCTGGTTCGTTGTCTCCTTTGGCTTCGGCATCCTGTTGGTCGAGCCACTGAATACCATCATGCTCGGCGGCTACCCGCTCGGGTTCTGGTTCGCCCAACAGGGATCCATCTACATCTTCGTCGTGCTGATCTTCTTCTATGCGGTGTCGATGAATCGGCTCGACAACAAGTTCGATGTCGGCGAGGACTCGGGAGGCGGCACACCCTATCAGGCCGTCAGCCACGGCACCCAGCCCGAGCATGCGCAGGCGCATCCGAGCAAGGCCGCGCAGTACTGGAGCGAGAATCTGCGTCTCCTCGCCATCCTGCTGACCATTTGGTTCGTGGTGTCCTTCGGTTTCGGCATCCTGCTGGTCGAGCCCTTGAATACCATCATGCTCGGCGGCTACCCGCTCGGGTTCTGGTTCGCACAACAGGGATCCATCTACATCTTCGTGGCATTGATCTTTTTCTATGCCATCTCGATGAACAAGCTCGACAAAAAATACGACTTCGGCGAGGAATAAGGGGCGCACTCTATGACATCACTTGAGCTTTGGACTTACAGCATCGTCGGCGCGACCTTCGCGCTCTATATCGGGATCGCCGTTTGGGCCCGCGCTAAAACCACCGGGGATTTTTACGTCGCGGGCGGCGGCGTTCACCCGGTCGCCAACGGCATGGCGACGGCCGCGGATTGGATGTCGGCCGCATCCTTCATTTCAATGGCCGGCATGATCGCCTTCGGCGGTTACGGCGGATCGGTCTTTCTGATGGGCTGGACAGGCGGCTACGTGCTGCTGGCGCTCCTCTTGGCCCCTTACCTTCGTAAATTCGGCAAGTATACGGTGCCCCAGTTCGTCGGGGATCGGTTCTATTCGCAGACCGCACGCGTGGTGGCCGTCATCTGCCTGATCCTGGCCTCGGTGACCTATGTCATCGGCCAGATGACGGGTATCGGTGTCGCCTTCTCCCGGTTCCTGGGCGTTTCCTACGATATGGGCATCTTTGTCGGCATGGGCATTGTCGCGGTTTACGCGATCCTGGGCGGGATGAAGGGCATCACCTATACCCAGATCGCGCAGTATGTCGTCCTCATCTTCGCCTACACGGTTCCGGCGATCTTCATCTCCATGAATCTCACCGGAAACCCGCTCCCGCAGCTCGGACTGGGAAGCGAGTATGCGCGCGACGGTGTTGCCAGCGGCATGTCCCTGCTCGCCAAGCTCGACCAGGTGGTGACCGACCTCGGGTTCAAGGAATACACCACGCAGGTGATGGGCAGCTCGCTCAACATGTTCGTCTACACCCTGTCGCTGATGATCGGCACCGCCGGTCTCCCACATGTCATCATCCGCTTCTTCACTGTCCCCAAGGTCAAGGACGCACGCTTCTCGGCCGGCTGGGCACTGGTCTTCATCGCGCTCCTCTACACCACGGCACCGGCCGTCGGCGCCATGGCCCGCCTGAACCTGATGGATACCATCCAAATTGGTCCGGTCGGCAGCGAGACGGGCAACCTGGTCTACGACGAGCGTCCCGACTGGTTCAAACGTTGGGAGACCACCGGTCTGCTCAAGTGGGAAGACAAGAACAACGACGGTAGGATCCAGTACTACGACGACAAGAACGAAGCGTTCGCCGCGACGGCCGAAGGGTTCGGCTGGAAGGGCAACGAGATGGTCACGGTCAACAACGACATCATGGTGTTGGCCAACCCCGAGATCGCCAATCTGCCGGCTTGGGTTATCGCCTTGGTCGTCGCCGGCGGTCTCGCGGCGGCGCTCTCGACGGCTGCGGGTTTGCTGTTGGCCATCTCCTCCTCGATCTCTCACGACCTCCTGAAAAGCGTCTTCATGCCGCAGATCTCGGAGAAGACCGAGCTCATGGCGGGACGTCTGTCGATGATCGGGGCCATTCTCCTGGCCGGTTGGCTGGGACTCAACCCACCGGGATTCGCGGCGGGGACGGTCGCACTCGCCTTCGGTCTGGCGGCCTCCTCGATCTTCCCGGTGCTGATGATGGGGATCTTCGCGAAACGGATGAACTCGCTGGGCGCGGTTTCCGGCATGATCGCGGGCTTGAGCATTACCCTTCTGTATGTGTTCCAGCACAAAGGTATTTTCTTCGTGCCGGGTACAAGCTTTTTGATGCCCGAGATGGGGATGGGTGCGAACTGGTTCTTCGGGATCACGCCCGAGGCATTCGGCGCCGTGGGCGCGCTGTTCAACTTCATCGTCGCCTTCGCGCTCTTCAAGTTTGCGGCACCGCCTCCGGAGCACATCCAGCACTTGGTCGAGGATGTGCGCATCCCGCGCGGCTCCGGAGTCGCGACCGGCCATTGATCGAGGGCCAAGGTGCAGGCACTCGAAGCGCGATGACCGCCCGCACCTGATCGAATGCCCCGAGGCAACGACCTCGGGGCAACCTGGAGAGGTTCCAGCCCCGCTTCCGCGGGGTTTTTTTATTCAGACTGTGCCTGCCGAGCCCGGCCAAGCCGTTGAGACAGACCAAGGGTACCGCGCCATGAACATCGAGCTGATCGAGATCCGAGACTTCCTGGCCAGTCACCCGCCCTTCTCTCAACTGCCGCAGGACACGCTCGAACGCCTTCCCCAGCGCCTTTCGGTGCGCTACTTTCGCCGCGGGACGCCCTTCCCGCCGGAAAAAGCAGATCCGTCCTGCGTCTATCTCCTGCGCCGCGGCGCTGTGGAGCTGCGTGACGCCAATGGCGAGCTGGTCGGCAAGCTGGCCGAGGGGGATTTGTGCGATATGCCCTGTCGGCCTACGCCCGATGGCGGTCGATTTTTCGGCAACACCTCGGAAGACACCCTCGTCTACGCCCTGCCCTGCGCCGAGTTGGCGGATCTGCGCGAGCGGCACGCCACATTCGCCGAGCATTTCGACCAATCCATCTCCAGTCGACTGCGCAAGGCGCTGGACATCATGGTGGACGCCCCGGCCGCCGGCACCGGCCTGATGACGGTACAGATCGGCAGCATGATCAACCGCACGCCGATCGTCGCGAGCCCGGAGACGAGCATCCGCGAGGCCGCACAGGTGATGTCCGAGCACCGCGTCTCCTCGCTGCTGATCATGGAAGGCGATCGGCTCGCCGGCATGATCACCGACCGAGATCTGCGCAGCCGCTGTGTCGCCGTCGGCCTGTCGACCGACCGCCCGGTTCGGGAGATCATGACCGAGAAGCTGCAGACGGCACAGGTCGACACGCTGGGTTTCCAGGCCCTGATCACCATGACACGCCTGAATGTGCATCATCTGCCGGTATTGGACGGCGAGCGTGTCGCCGGTCTGATCTCGACAACCGACCTCACCCGCTTTCAAAGCGCCAACGCCGTGTATCTGGTCGGCGACATCCATCGCGCGACCTCGATCGAGACCCTGGTGCAGATCAGCTCCAAGATCCCCGAGCTGCAGGTCCATCTCGTCAACGGGGGAGCGACCGCAAATCATGTCGGCCAGGCTATCAGCGCCATCACCGATGCCATCACGCAGCGCTTGATTGCGCTGGCAGAAGCGGACTTGGGCAGCCCGCCCGTCCCCTATGCGTGGATCGTGGGGGGCTCGCAGGCGCGCCGCGAGCAGTCTTCGCACTCCGACCAAGACAACGCCCTCCTGATCGCAGACCATGCCAAAGCGGACGACGACGCCTACTTCGCGGCACTCGCCAAGATCGTCAACGACGGTCTCGATGCCTGCGGTTTCGTGTACTGCCCGGGCGATGTCATGGCCTCGAACCCGAAGTGGCGACAACCCCTGCGGATTTGGCACAAATACTTCGTCAATTGGATCCTCAAACCAGAGCCTATGTCGCTGATGCTCGCCAACGTCTTTTTCGACCTACGTGCAGTGCATGACCCGGACAATCTCTTCGCCGAGCTGCAGGAGCGCGTCCTCGAGCGCTCCAAGGCCAATCGAATCTTCATCGCCTACATGGTCGCAAATGCGCTCAAGTACCGACCACCACTAGGGTTCTTCCGCAACATCGTGCTGATCCAGGGTGGCGACCACGATCACACCTTCGATATCAAGCACAAGGGCATCGTGCCCATCGTCGACCTGGCGCGGATTTACGCACTCTCGGGCGGACTGCCGGAGACCAACACCATCGAGCGTCTGAGCTCTGCCGCGGAGCACGGGACCTTGAGCAAAGACGGAGCCGCCAACCTGACCGACGCCATCGAGCTGGTCGGAACCCTGCGGATGCGCCATCAGGCCAATCAGCTCGCTCACGGGAAGAAGGCGGATAACTTTTTGTCGCCGGACGAGCTGTCTCCCCTCGAGCGCGGACATCTCAAGGACGCCTTTCTCCTGATCAACACGATGCAGGAGTCCCTCGGACAGCGCTATCAAGCCGGGCGCTTCGCGTAGGCCCTGACCATGTCGAGACTGCTCGATTGGCGCCGCCGCTGGCGACTGCGCCGGACCCCGCCGGGGCCTTTGCGCTCCTACCTGGAACATCCGTTTCCGCCGTCGAAAACGGACTATCGGGAGGTAGACTATCTCGCCATCGATCTGGAAACGACCGGGCTGGACCTCGCCAACGACCTGATCCTGAGCGTCGGATATGTCTGGGTCAAAGGCGCATCCATCGACCTGTCGAGCGCCCGCCATCGGGTGGTGCGGATCGATCGCTCCATCCCCGAGGCGACGGCGATCATTCACCAGATCACGGACGACGAGTCCGCCGAAGGCAGCGAGCTTGCCGACGTCCTCGAAGAGCTTCTCGAAGTCCTGTCGGGCAAGGTCATGATTGCCCATCACGCACGCATCGAGCGCGGCTTCCTAAGCAACGCCTGCAAGCGGCTCTGGCAGCAAGGACTTCTGATGCCGGTCGTCGATACCCAAACATTGGCCTACCGAACCTTCGAGCGACGCCAGACCCCGTTTAAGGCGTCCGATCTGCGTCTGCACGCGCTCGGCGATCGTTACAACCTGCCCCGTTACAGCGCACATAATGCGCTGAGCGATGCCCTGGCCTCGGCCGAGCTGTTCCTCGCCCAAGCGGCCTATCGAGACAACGGCGACGGCCTGCCTCTGCGGGATTTCCTGTGCTGAAACTCGGCGCTCCCCGGGTAGGCACCGGCATATCCCGGCTGGCTGCGCCCTATTGGAGCGTTTACTATAAGGCGTTCGCTCGCGCCGGCACCAAAGACAGCCCGCAGTGCGCCGGCAACGATCACTCCACCAAGTCGAGGAGACAACTACCATGTCGGAAGAGAAGGTTTATCAGGTTCCTGCAGGCATCGCCGCGAAGGCCCATGTCAACGCCGAGCAGTACGCCGCCATGTACAAGCGGTCCATCGACGACCCGCGCGGGTTCTGGGCCGAGCAGGCCGAGACCTTTCTGACCTGGTTTAAGCCGTGGGACTCGGTCATGGACTATAGCTACCAGGCCGAAGATCTGCACATTAAGTGGTTTCAAGGCGGGAAGCTGAACGTCTCATACAACTGCCTGGACCGCCATCTGGAAACCCGCGGCGACCAGGTCGCCATCATTTGGGAGGCCGACAACCCGTCGGAAGACCGCAAGATCACCTACCGCGAGCTCCATGCCGAGGTCTGCAAGCTCTCGAACGTTCTCAAGTCACGTGGCGTGCGCAAGGGCGACCGGGTCTGTATCTATCTACCGATGATCCCGGAAGCCGCGGTCGCCATGCTCGCCTGTACCCGCGTCGGCGCGACCCACTCCATCGTCTTCGGCGGCTTCTCGCCCGACTCGCTGCGTGATCGCGTCCTCGACTCCGAGTGCCGCCTGGTGATCACCTCCGACGAGAGCGTGCGCGGCGGGCGTCACATCCCGCTGAAGAAGAATGCCGACACCGCGCTGCAGGAATGTCCAAACGTCGATACCGTCGTGGTCGTGCGTCGGACCGGCGGCGCCGTGGAGTGGACTGAAGGTCGCGACATCTGGTACGACGAAGCCCTTGCCGGCGCATCCGTGGAATGCCCACCCGAGGAGATGGACGCCGAGGATCCGTTGTTCATCCTCTACACCTCCGGCTCCACCGGCAAACCAAAGGGTGTCCTTCACACCACGGGCGGCTACCTGGTCTTCGCCGCCATGACCCATAAGTACACCTTTGACTACCAGGACGGCGAGGTGTATTGGTGCACCGCCGACGTCGGCTGGGTCACGGGTCATACCTATATCGTCTATGGCCCCTTGGCCAACGGCGCGACCTCGCTGATGTTCGAGGGCATCCCGAACTATCCGGACATGTCCCGCTTCTGGGACGTGATCGACAAGCACCAGGTCAACATCTTCTACACCGCTCCGACCGCTATCCGCTCGCTGATGCGCGCAGGCGAGGAGCCCGTGAAGAAGACCTCGCGCAAGTCGCTGCGCATCCTCGGCTCGGTCGGCGAGCCGATCAATCCGGAGGCATGGGAGTGGTACCACCGGGTCGTCGGCGACGAGCGTTGCCCGATCGTGGATACCTGGTGGCAGACCGAGACGGGCGGCCACCTGATCACCCCGCTGCCGGGCGCGACCGCACTCAAGCCGGGTTCGGCTACCCTGCCCTTCTTCGGTGTCGTCCCTGCGTTGGTCGATCCGGCCGACGGAACCCTGATCGAGGGTCCGGGCGAGGGCGCGCTGGTCATCAGTCAGCCGTGGCCGGCGCAGATGCGCAGCGTCTACGGCGATCATGCGCGTTTCATCGACACCTACTTCAAACAGTATCCGGGTTACTACTTCACGGGTGACGGCGCACGTCGCGACGCCGACGGCTACTACTGGATCACCGGTCGGATCGACGACGTGTTGAACGTCTCGGGTCATCGTCTGGGTACCGCTGAGATCGAGTCGGCGCTGGTGCTGCACCCGCATGTCGCCGAGGCGGCCGTCGTCGGTTACCCGCACGATCTGAAGGGGCAGGGCATCTATGCCTACGTCACACCGATGGCCGGTGTGGAGCCGACGGACGACCTGAAGAAGGAGCTGGTCGCCATGGTGCGCGGAGAGATCGGTCCGATCGCCATCGTCGACATCATCCAATGGGCACCAAGCCTGCCCAAGACCCGGTCGGGCAAGATCATGCGCCGAATTCTACGCAAGATCGCGGCCAACGAGATCGACTCGCTCGGCGACACCTCGACCCTTGCCGACCCGACGGTGGTAAACGATTTGATCGAGAATCGCGTCAACAAGTAAGGGCGCAGGGTCGGTCGCCTGCCGCGTGCGGCAGCGTCGACCGTCCAAGCGAAACGGTTCGCTGAACCGGACCACATGACCCGCGGCCATCGGACTCGACACCTGCGCGAGCGATGGCCGCGTGGCTGTGCATAGAATGTGAAATCACGGTCACTATGAGCTCAAGCTTTAGAGTCGGCGTCTTCGTCGATGCCGAGAATGTCCGCTACAACGGCGGTTTTCAGATGCGCTACGACGTGCTGCGACGCTTCGCCGCACGTGAAGGCGGGATCCTGCAACGCCTCAACACCTACATGGCCTTCGATGCCGAGCGGGCTCGCGAGGACTTGGAGTACAGGAAGAAGGCGCAGACTTACCAGCAGATGGTGCGGGACTTCGGCTGGAAGATCACCGTGAAGCTGGTCCGGCGCTATACTGATGAGAGCGGCAACGTCACCACCAAGGCCAATGCCGATCTCGACATGGCGGTCGATGCCATGCTGCAGGCGAACAAGCTCGATCAAGTCCTGCTGGTGACGGGCGACGGCGATTTTCTTCAGGTCGTCGAGGCGCTGCAAAACACCGGTTGCCGAGTCGAGTTGATGGGCTTCAAAAACGTCTCCCGCCAACTTCAGCAACAGGTCGATGCCTACTATTCCGGATTCCTGATCCCCGACCTCTTGCCGATCTCCTACGAGCCGCGCAACGAGTGGGGCAAACCCGGATCCTGCGTGCGCGGGGTGTGCACCAAGTGGTTCACGGACAAAGGCTATGGGTTTCTGAGGATCATGGACCGCATCTCGCCGGCGCTGTGGGTGACGGATCCACGGGAGGCGGATTCTCCTTACATCAGCGTCTTTTGCCACGTCAACGAGTTGGCCGACGATGTTACCGAAGACATGCTGATGAGCCGTGAGACGGTGCTCGAGTTCTACCTCAACGAGAGCGAGCAGAAGGACAACGGCCTGGTCGCGAGCAATGTCCGACTCGCCTTTTCAGTCAACCGCTGAGGTCCGACGACACACGAGCCATGGCGACGGAGCAAACAGCCAAGAACACACTCTCGGGCCTCGCCTTGCGCCTGGTGCGCGACAACCTGATCTCCGAGCGTGAAGCGATCGCCGCCTACGACGATGCGGCCCGCCGACGGCAAGCCTTCGTCCCTTATCTCGTCGAACAGAAACTGCTCGACAGTCGACGCATCGCCGTCGCGGCCTCGCATGAGTTCGGGGTGCCGCTGCTCGACCTCCATGCGCTTGATTTGCTGAACCTTCCGGTGAACCTGGTCGACGAGCGACTGGTGCGCAAACATCGTGCACTGCCGATCTTCCGGCGCGGCAACCGCCTCTTCCTGGCCCTGTCCGATCCGACCAACGATCAGGCGCTCGAAGAGATCCGCTTCAACACCGGGCTGGCGACCGATGCGGTGCTGGTTGAAGAGGACAAGCTCAAGGCCGCGATCGAGACCGCGATCGAGGCCCAGGACACAACCATGACCGAGCTCATGGACGCGGACCTGGACAAGCTGGAAATCGCCCCGGACGACGAGGACCAGCGCGAAGACGCCGACATCAACATTGACGAAGCACCGATCGTGCGGTACGTGAACAAGGTCTTGGTCGATGCCATCTCGGCGGGCGCCTCGGACATCCACTTCGAGCCCTACGAGAAGTTCTTTCGTGTGCGCTTCAGACAAGACGGCATGTTGCGCGAGGTGGCGAGTCCACCCATGAATATCGCCGGACGGCTGGTCGCGCGCCTCAAGGTCATGTCGCGGATGAATATCGCCGAGCGTCGCGTCCCTCAGGATGGACGCATCAAGCTCAAGGTCAGTCGGACGCGCGACATCGACTTCCGCGTCAATACCTTGCCGACCCTTTACGGCGAAAAGGTAGTCCTGCGGATCCTCGATTCCGCCTCGGCTCAAGTCGGCATCGAGGCCTTGGGCTTCGAGCTCGAACAGCGTAAGGCATTTTTGGAAGCCATCCACAAGCCGTACGGCATGATCCTGGTCACCGGCCCGACCGGATCCGGGAAAACGGTGTCGCTCTACACCGCGCTTAATCTCCTGAATCAACCGGACATCAATATCTCGACGGTCGAGGATCCGGTCGAGATCCAGGTTCCGGGGATCAATCAGGTCAGCATGAATCCCAAGACGGGGCTGACCTTCGCCGCAGCGCTGCGGGCGTTCCTGCGTCAGGACCCGGACATCGTCATGGTCGGCGAGATTCGCGACCTGGAGACCGCGGAAATCGCGGTCAAGGCCGCGCAGACTGGACATTTGGTGCTCTCCACGCTCCACACCAACGACGCCCCGCAGTCGCTGACCCGTCTCGCCAACATGGGCGTGGCACCCTTCAACATTGCATCCTCCGTCCTGCTCATCATGGCGCAGCGTCTCGCGCGACGGCTCTGCCCGCAGTGCAAGGCGCCCGAGGACCTGCCGCGCGAGGTCCTGCTCCAAGAGGGCTTCAGCGCAGCGGATATCGAAGAAGGGATCGTCGTCTTCGGACCGGTGGGATGCGAGCGCTGCACCAAGGGCTACCGCGGGCGTGTCGGTATATTCCAAGTGATGCCCATATCGGAGACGATCCGGCGGCTGATCCTCGAAGGGGGCAACTCGATGCAGCTCGCCGAGCAGGCCCATCGCGAAGGCGTCGCCGACCTGCGTGAATCCGGTCTGCGTAAGGTCAAAGAAGGGATGACGAGCCTCGAAGAGCTCAACCGAGTCACCAAGGAGTGACGAGAACGCTCATGGCAACCGCACTCAAGACGAAGCCGAAACCCAAACCGCAGGCCGAGAAGGCTTACGTCTTCACCTGGGAAGGACGCGACCGGCGCGGGGCCAAGGTGACGGGGGAGACCCGTTCGCCCAGCATGACGATGGTGCGGGCGGATCTACGCCGACAGGGCGTCAGCCCGACGAAGGTCAAGAAAAAGCCGCAACCGCTCTTCAGCGGCAAGAAAAAGATCACCAGCACCGATCTCGCCATCTTCAGCCGGCAGCTCGCGACCATGATGTCCGCCGGCGTGCCCTTGGTGCAGGCGTTCGACATCGTCGGACGCGGTCACGAAAACCCGGCGATGCAGGACTTGATCCTGGGAATCAAGCAGGACATCGAGAGCGGCACCGCCATGGCGCTGGCGATGGGCAAGTATCCGCTCCACTTCGACGACCTGGTCTGCAACCTGGTGGCCGCCGGCGAGCAGGCCGGCGTGCTGGATGTCTTGCTCGACAAGATCGCGACCTACAAGGAAAAGACCGAGTCGATCAAGGGCAAGATCAAAAAGGCGATGTTCTATCCTGTGGCGGTCATCGCGGTGGCCATCATCGTGAGCGCGGTTCTGCTCATCTTCGTTATCCCGCAGTTCAAGGACCTGTTCGCCAGCTTCGGCGCGGATCTGCCTGCCTTTACGCTCATGGTGATCGGCCTGTCCGATGCGCTGCAACAATGGTGGTGGGCTATCCTGCTTGGCCTCGGCGCGGTCGGCTATGTGATCAGCAACACCTTCAAGCGCTCACGCGCGTTCCGCGAGGCAATCGATCGAGCGGCGCTGAAGATCCCGATCATCGGGCCGATTTTGAACAAGGCCGCGCTCGCGCGTTTTGCCCGCACCCTCTCCACCATGTTCGCGGCCGGCGTACCGCTGGTCGAGGCGCTGGATTCGGTCTCGGGCGCCACCGGCAACATCGTTTACCAGAACGCGGTCTTGAAGATGCGCGAAGAGGTCGCGACCGGGCAATCGCTGCAACTGTCGATGCGCCAGCAAGATCTATTTCCGCATATGGTCATTCAGATGACATCCATCGGGGAGGAGTCTGGGTCGCTCGACGACATGCTCGCGAAGGTCGCCGACTTCTACGAGGAGCAGGTCGACAACGCGGTCGACAGCCTGAGCAGTCTGCTCGAGCCGCTGATCATGGTCGTGATCGGCGGCCTGGTCGGGAGCCTGATCATCGCCATGTACCTGCCGATCTTTAAACTGGCCTCGGTCGTTTAAACCGCGCCCGGTCGGAAATCTGCTTTCATCGACCACCGACTCGACGGCCAAGGGGGCCTTACATGGATTGGATTGACGTCTTCGAGCAAACCCCGCTGCTGCTCTATGCGGTCTCGATCCTCGTCGGACTGATCGTCGGCAGCTTTCTCAATGTCGTCATCCTGCGGCTTCCTCGAATGCTCGAAGACGAGTGGTCACGGGACTGCGCCGAGCTCTCCGGCACACCGAGCGCGAACGACCAACCGGAACAAAAACGGCTTTCACTGGCCCATCCGCCGTCGACCTGCTCGCACTGCGGCCATCGGATTCGCGCCCACGAGAATATCCCAGTCTTGAGCTATCTCCTCTTGCGGGGCCGTTGCTCGGCCTGCGGCGCGGAGATCGGTCTACGCTATCCATTGGTCGAGAGCTTCACGGCGCTGCTGACCCTGATCGTCATCCTGCAGCTTGGTCTCGGCTGGCAGACCGGACCCGCCCTCCTGCTCACCTGGGCACTGATCGCGCTCGCCGCGATCGACTTCGATACCCAACTTCTGCCTGACAACATCACACTTCCGCTGGTCTGGCTGGGCCTGATCCTGAGCCTATTCACGGTCTTCACGGACAGTCACTCGGCGATCATCGGCGCTGTCGCCGGCTACCTCAGCCTTTGGTCGATCTTCCATCTCTTTCGCCTCACCACCGGCAAGGAAGGCATGGGCTACGGCGACTTCAAGCTGTTGGCACTTTTAGGCGCCTGGCTCGGTTGGCAATTCCTTCCGCAGATCATCCTCTTGTCCGCCTTGACCGGCGCAGTGCTCGGTGCCGCCCTGATCCTGAGCGGACGCCATGAACGGGGCGCACCCATGCCATTCGGTCCCTTTCTCGCGGCGGCGGGCTGGATCAGTCTGATCTGGGGGGAGCAGATCAACCAGACCTACTTCCAGATGGCGGGGCTCTAAACTGCTTCCGGCACGCCCTGCGCCATTCGCCGATAGTTGGCCGTCGCATGAGCTCAAGGACGTCCCGGAACACCCGGTTTAGACGGGACTCTTTGTGAACGCACCCGCAACATGGCGCACGGATTCGGACCCAGAGATGCTTGTCATCGGCCTGACCGGCGGTATCGGCAGCGGCAAGTCGACCGTTGCTGACGCATTGGCTGCTCGGGGCGCGGGCGTGATCGACACCGATGTCATCGCGCGCGAGTTGACCGAGCCGGGGCAGCCGGCTCTCGCCGAGATCGCCGCCACCTTCGGCACCGAGCTCATCGGGACGGACGGTCGGCTGGACCGCGATGCCTTACGCACGCAGGTCTTCTCCGATCCGGACGCACGCGCCCGGCTGGAGGGCATCCTGCATCCACGGATCAAGGACCGAATGCTCGAGAGACTTGCAGCGCTCGACGCACCCTACGCCGTCCTGGTCATCCCACTCCTCTTCGAGACCAACCAACACACACTCGTCGAACGCGTCCTCGTCGTCGATGTTCCGGAAACGGCACAGCACGAACGCGTGCGGCGGCGCAGCGGCCTGACCCACAGCGAAATCGACCGTATCGTCGCCAGCCAGATCAGCCGCGCCGAACGTCTAGCCCGAGCAGACGACATCCTCGACAACAGCGGCGACCTCCCTGCGCTCTTGGCACAGGCCGAACGCATCCATCGCAAGTACATTGCGCTCGCCGGAGACCGCGCGGATCGCGAGGTCCGTTAGATCGCGCGTGCGCTGTGGCGATCTTCAACTCTTCCGTAACCGCGTCGTCACACGGGCATTGACAGTGGTGCGCAGAGGTATAGAATGCGCGGCTCGCTGAGGGGAAACCGGAAGCGGTGGTGGTCTTGGAGGGGCTGCCGGAGTGAGGGAGAAGAGATGTTGAGGGGTGAGGGAGCGCGAGACGAGGGGTTGACAAGATCCTCGGGAGCTGTAAAATTGTCGGTCTTGGCGGAGTGGAAGTTCGGCGATGTCCGAGCCGAGTCGAGCTGAGAGAGAGATCTTTAACAATCGGGTCATCAGATAATTTGTGCGGGTGCTCCGATGTCGTTTGGATGATTCCAAAGAGACATCGGCAAGCACTTCGGTGACGAAGAGTTTGTTGAGCAAGGAAAGAAGCCGATTGCTTTGGCAATGGGTGACGGTTTGAACTGAAGAGTTTGATCCTGGCTCAGATTGAACGCTGGCGGCATGCCTAACACATGCAAGTCGAACGCGAAAGGGCTTTGGCCCGAGTAGAGTGGCGGACGGGTGAGTAACGCATGGGAATCCACCTCGACGTGGGGGATAACCCGGGGAAACTCGGGCTAATACCGCATACGACCTACGGGTGAAAGGGGGCTTCGGCTCTCGCGTCGAGACGAGCTCATGTCCGATTAGC